>NZWD01000004.1 GCA_002698225.1 Methanobacteriota archaeon
TGGGTAGCCACGCTCCAGCGGATAAGAGCTGAAAGCATCTAAGCTCGAAGTCGTCCGAAAGACGAGGCACCTCAGGGGACTCGTAAAAGACGAGATTGATAGACAGCGGGTGTAAGGACCGAGGTTCGCCGAGGTCTTCAGCCCAGCTGCACTAACCCCCCGAGCATCATATACAATATCTACAACACCAAGGCCCTTGTGGGCCTCTGTCCAAAAGAGCATATCAATTCACATTCGAAGGATGAGTTGTGCACGGCCATAGCGGAGGGGTCCTACCCGGTCCCATACCGAACCCGGAAGTCAAGCCCTCCTGCGTCGTTTCCTGTACTGTGGCGCGAAAGCCCACGGGAAAGTTCGTCGCTGTGCCACTCTCCTTCACCCCGCGAAATTTGAAAATCAATAGCCATGACCACCGGGTGAGATATGGCGATAAACACTGGAGACATTTTGGGTCACACCCAAGTCGGAGTTTACTTGTCTGTTGTGGATGATGTTCTATTCCATCCTCGCTCTCTCGATGATACTTCGATCGAGATGCTTAGACATTCTTTTGAGATGGAGATGCACCCGTTCCTAGTGGGCGGATCATCACTACTGGGCAGTCTATTGAGTGGGAACGGTAAGGGCATAGCAGTTGCAGATATCGCCACTGAGGAGGATCTCGATGAACTCACTAGTTTCTGCGATGTTGTCGTTCTAGAGAGCGGCGTTAATGCTGCAGGGAATTTGCTCGAGTGCAATGCCCATGGAGCTGTTGTGAGCCCAGTAGTCCCACAAGGAGGAGTAGAGATGATCTCCGATGTGCTAGGTGTTGATGCCATGCATTCCAAGGTTGCCGGTCACGACACCGTGGGCAGTATGCTAGTAGCAAATAGCAACGGAGTCCTTGCTCATCCTGACATCACGAGAGAGGAGGCCGAGGCAATTGAGTCAGTGATGAAAGTCCCAGTGATGGTCGGTACGGTGACATTCGGCTCCCCATTTGTCGGAGCTGGTTGCGTATCCAGCGATTCACACGCACTCGTCGGATCGGGATCAACAGGTCCTGAGTTGAATAGAATCGAAGATGCGCTTGGGCTGATTTAGAGGAATTTTTCGAACTCGATTTCCTCGTTCTTATCTACTCTGGAGGTGACTTCAGGCATCGAGTACTTGAGCCCCGTCGCGGTATTGAACAGCACCGCAGTCTCATCTCCACTAATCAGACCAGAGTCGACGGCTGACTTGTAGGCTGCAGCCGTAGCAGCTCCTTCTGGACACATCAGAAAACCATCTCTTTGGCCGACTTCTGCAACCGTTCTGAGAATTTCTTCATCACTAACCGCTATTGCAAATCCTCCTGAATCTCTCACAGCCCTGAGGATAAGAAAGTCTCCTAGTGCAGATGGAACTCTGATTCCTGAAGCCTCAGTCTCAGCGTTTTCCCAAAACTCAGCGAATTCAACTCCATCCTCCCATGCTTTCACTATCGGAGCACATCCATCAGACTGTACAGCAATCATTCTTGGCATCGGGCAATCTATCCATCCCAATTCAGTCAGTTCAGCGAAAGCCTTCCACATCCCAATCAGGCCGGTTCCACCTCCAGTAGGATAGAAGATGAGATCTGGAAGTTGCCATTCCATCTGTTCGGCCAGTTCTATCCCCATCGTCTTCTTCCCCTCAATTCGATAGGGCTCCTTCAGTGTAGATACGGGAAACCATCCGACCCTCTCAATTCCATCTGCGATTATATGTCCGCACTCGCCAATTAACCCGTTCACGAGGTATGTATCTCCGCCCTGAGCCAATGTCTCTCGCGTATTAATTTCCGGAGTGTTGTCGGGGCAGAGTACTGTTGTTGTCATGCCTGCCCGACTCGCGTATGCAGCTAGTGCGGAACCGGCATTGCCATTGGTTGGAATAGCGAGATGACTCAGTCCGAGCTCTTTTGCCATAGAAACCGCCAAGCTTAGTCCTCGAGCCTTGAATGAACCAGTAGGTAGTCGGGACTCATCTTTGACAATGATTGAACCTGAGCCTACTCCAAGGTAGTCAGCCGAAGACTCCAGCTCTATTAGTGGAGTCACTACCTCCCCCAGAGACACTCTGTTACTTGCATCCGAGACTGGGAGTAGGGGAGAATACCTCCAGAATCCCGGCTCAGGAGAGTTCTCTATATCTTCCCTACAGACCTCGGCTCCAAGACGGTCGAGATCGTAACTTACGAGTAATGGCTTGCCGGAAGCAGAGACGGTGTGGACCTCTCCAGCCTCGTATTTATCTCCAGTAAAGGAACATTCCAGGTGACTGACATAGCAGGGCATGAAGTCACACGAGGGGGCGATTCGATGAAACTACCGGATTAAACCGATGTCGGTGCGATGTGATCATCACCCTTGTCCTCGGATTTCCTGACACGGTTCCAGACCGAGGTCATGAGTTCGTCATGATGTTCTTCGCAGTAGTGGAACCTTCGGTATGCCTCCCTGAAGGAGTACGCTTTGCTACCGGTGGCGACTAGGAATCCTTCAGGAGAGAGCCGACTGATCAACGCCCCATCGGCCTTGCATCCGGGGAAATCACAACTCGCCACGGACCACCCTCTTACTCTCTTCTATTGAACCCTGTGAATCATTCACTGGTTGCCTCTTCAGGAGTGATGATGACAAGAGGAGAGTTAGCCTCAATATTGTCTCCAGTCTCGCAGTTCAACTCAGTCACCGATCCCGAAATCGGGGCCTGTACCTCATTCTGCATCTTCATCGCTTCTAGTATCATCAAGACTGAACCCTCTTCGACATAATCACCAACGGACACATGAATCGATACGACCTTGCCGGGAATGGGAGAGGCGATAGTCCCTGATCTAATTGAACCTGAACGGGACTTTGATCCCCTCTTGGGTGCGAGCTCACGCCCCTGCTCCACTTGAATCTCAAATTCGGTTCCATCAATACTTACTCTCCAGCCTTCCTCATCCTTATCCAATTCGACTTCAAAGACTTCCCCATCAACGGTGACCTTCCTTTTGATGCCCATCTATTCACCTCGTCGTACTCCTGCGCGTGCGTGCACGGAATAGATTCCTCCTTCCGATTTGTACTCTCCTATGATCCTTGGACCAAGCTCCTCCCGGGTCCCGTTGACCGGATGGTGCCAAGCTCCCTCTCTCAGAAATCTCCAGTAGAACTGCGACTACTGCAGCGGCCACCAGTCTTGGATTAGTATCTGTGTCTTTTACCATGGTAGTTCCTCACAATGGGATGTTCCCATGCTTGCGAGCAGGACGAATCTCTTCCTTATCCAAGAGCGCACCTAGTGCCCGAGTCAATACCTCTCTAGTTTGACTTGGCTGAATCACATCGTCTAGATATCCTAGAGCCGCTGCTCGGTATGGATTGGCAAAAGTCTCCTCGTAATCGTCCACCAGCCTATCTCTCTCCTGAACTGGATTACCAGAGTTTTCTATCCTCCTACGATGGATAATCTGAACCGCGCCTTCGGCCCCCATCACTGCAAGTTGTGCTGTAGGCCAAGCGATATTGTAATCTCCTCGGATGTGCTTAGATGACATTACATCGTAAGCCCCCCCATACGCCTTCCTAGTTATCACAGTCATCTTCGGGACAGTGGCTTCGGCATATGCGTACAGTAATTTGGCCCCGTGTCTGATTATTCCTCCCCATTCCTGACTAGCCCCAGGTAGGAATCCTGGGACATCTACGAAGGTAAGCAGAGGGATGTTGAACGCATCGCAAAATCGTACAAAGCGAGCCGCCTTGATTGAAGCATCTATGTCGAGACATCCCGCTAGCACACTTGGTTGGTTGCCAACAACTCCTATGGTGTGCCCACCTAGTCTGCCGAAACCAACGACAATGTTACCCGCATAGCCGGCTTGAACCTCAAGGAAAGCACCATCGTCGAGTACCTCCTCAATCACAGCGATGATGTCGTAAGGCTGACTGGGATCGGCAGGAACGAGCCCATCTAAACTCTCGCAGACTCTATCGAGAGGGTCCGAAGTCCCAGATACGGGTGGTTTCTCCAAATTGTTGGAAGGCATGAATCCGACGAGTTCTCGCACGATGGACAGAGCCTCATCATCATCCTGTGCGGTGAAATGAGTCACCCCAGACTTCGTGGCGTGAGTAGAAGCCCCTCCTAAATCCTCGAAGGAGACCTCCTCGTTAGTCACAGTCTTGATGACTTCGGGGCCGGTGATGAACATGTGAGCAGTCTTGTCGACCATCACGACGAAGTCTGTAATTGCGGGAGAATATACTGCTCCACCGGCACAAGGTCCCATAATTACTGAGATCTGAGGAATAACTCCACTCGCCCTGACATTGCGGAAGAATATCTCGGCGTACGAACCTAGGCTAGCAACACCCTCCTGTATTCTGGCACCACCACTATCGTTCAAACCAATTACAGGGGCTCCTGTCTTGAGAGCCATATCGAGAATCTTACAAATCTTCAGTCCATGCATTTCACCAAGCGAGCCGCCATATACTGTGAAGTCCTGAGCAAAGCAGTAGACTACTCTACCTTCGATGGTACCATGCCCGCATACCACTCCATCACCAGGGATAACATTCCTGTCCATCTCAAAGTCCCTGCATCTATGCTCAACCAAGGTATCGACTTCCATGAACGAACCATCATCTAGAAGGGACTCAATCCTCTCACGGGCTGTCATCTTCCCCTTGGCATGCTGGGCTGAGACTCTGGCCTGTCCGCCACCCCCTGCAGCCTGAGACTTCCTGCGCCGCAAATCCTCGACCCGGTCGTTATTCACACTCATAAGCACTCAAGTCAGCAGAACCCCGCCAATGAGCATTCCCTTCGGGAATGTTGCCCCAACCGCCCAATCGGTTGCTTGAAGGCTCACGCCTGTCTGCCAGCATCGTCGAAATGAAGGTCATTATCGCTAAACCGGGACTTGACGGCCATGACAGGGGTGCCAAAGTAATCGCTCGCGCGCTCAGAGATGGGGGCCATGAGGTAGTATACACCGGACTGAGGAAAACCCCAGCGGAAATAGTCCGTGCCACCATGGATGAGGATGCCGCTGCATTGGGTTTATCCACTCTTTCAGGTGCTCACGATGTGCTGATTCCAGCCATTTGCCAGGGGTTGCTCGATGAGGGCCTGAGTGGAATCTTGGTATTCGCTGGAGGCATCATACCCGCTTCTGATCGAAGTGCACTACATGATCTGGGAATCAGAGCAATCTTCGGACCGGGAACGAAAACATCGGAGATTCTCGACTTCCTCAATGAAGTGTCCTCGAGGAAGGATTCAGGGGAGCCTGTCGGTGTCGGGGAGAGTTCGCAATGGCGATGGGAGTGAATGAAGAGCAGATTCTCCGCTCGGCATTGCAAGGTAGTCGCAGAGACCTCTCACGACTACTCTCCCTAATCGAGTCCGGACACGAGATAACTATCCCTAGTCAAAAATCTTGGACACTTGGAGTCACAGGGCCTCCTGGAGTAGGTAAGTCATCTCTGATTGGAAATTTTGTCAACTATTGGTCCAGCAGAGGAGACAAGGTTGCAGTTCTCGCAGTAGACCCATCGTCGCCAAAAAGCGGAGGAGCTCTGCTAGGCGATAGGATGAGAATGACCTCTGCTGATTCCGGCGACTCCGTATTCGTCAGATCTCTAGCGACGAGAAATCATCCTGGAGGCCTATCTGCGTACATCTCTATCATGATCGATTGCTTGGCAGCCTGTGGCTGGGATAGGATAGTCATCGAGACTGTGGGCTCAGGCCAGTCAGACTATCGAATCGCTGCCTTCGCAGACAGAATACTTCTCGTCGACGGCCCGGACAGGGGTGATATCGTCCAAGCCGAGAAGGCCGGCATAATCGAGCTTGCAGACATCATTGCGGTAAATAAGTCTGATATGGAAGGTTCTGAGCAGGCGGCTGAGACCATCCGCTCCTCGCTGTCTATGGATGAGAATCCGCCTACTGTTCACTTAGTATGCTCTCATGATGGCTCGGGCGTCGATGCGATGATGAAGGATATCGAGAACTGTATTTATGAGGCCAGATGTAGACTGAGGGCTAGAGAACGGCTGATTTCAGCTTGGGACTTCCGACTTCTAAGACACCCAGAGCTAAATCGAGTTCTCGATCTATTGGAGACCGGAAGTATAACAGTAGAAGAAGCCGTCAAATCTCTTAGTAAGTCGGAGGAATGAGCCTTGTCGGAAGAATCTCATGTTTTAGCAGATCATGTGGATCACTCTGTGGGGGGGTTCGGAGGCCATGCTTTCAGACGCTTCACTCATGTATCAATGACTGCAATCCCATTTGTATACTACCTTTACGGGCAAGATGTTGCAGACATCGTCTCACTAGAGGCCCAACAACTGGTCAGTGTCGTATGCATACTGATACTGTTTGCAGAGGCCATTCGAATCCGCTTGGGGATTGTAATCTTTGGACAAAGGGAGTATGAGGCAGACCAGATCTCAGCCCTAGCATGGGGCGGCTTGGCCGTCTCACTAGCACTATTGCTAGCACCAGGTGAAGGAGAGGGATTGGAAGCAGGAATCTATGGCATTCCTCTCATCGTAGGATTGACTCTAGTCGACCCTCTGATGGGGGAGATAAAGAGGATCAAGAAGGACCTCAAACTCGCCATTTACTTTGGCCTCTTGATGTCTTATGCAGTCTGGCTGACTTGCTACTTTTGGCTCGGGACCGACATTAGGGCGGCAATTCTCCTTGCTCCATTGACAGTATTGGGAGAGTTGCCCAAAACCAAGGACATTGATGACAATGCCACAATGATTCTATTCCCACTCGCCGGTCTGATGCTGCTGCTCCCCTTCCTTTGAGCCAACGCCCCCGTCATCTTTACAATCCGGCTTCGCTTGGACGAAGTAATGGGTGAAGAAGAATCTACAGGTAGTATCGTAGAATCATCGGTTTCGCAGTCAGGCTATGTTGTGGTTTGGACTGTGGCGTCGCTGGTTTCCTTTGCTATATTCTTCATTTATTTCTGAACGCCAAAATGATGAACCCGATTCAGGTCCATCGGTTGTGTGCGGCATCACCGGGATACTTGGGAATGCGGATGCTACTACTGCTTCATCGATGGCAGCCTGCCTAGGGCACAGGGGTCCCGACGGCAGTGGACGGTTCCTCGAAGAGTTGACAGGAGGCTCCGTAGCTTTCGGCCACTCTCGCCTATCTATTGTTGATTTAGATGGATCATCCCAGCCGATTCACTCGGACCACGGTTCTGTTCTAATCCAGAATGGAGAGATTTACAACTATGCCGAACTGAGGGATGAACTCAGGTCTTACCCTTGGAGAACATCTGGCGATAGTGAAACAATTTTGGCTTTACATAAGCAGTATGCGGATAATCATACGGATGAAGCAGACCATAGTCAATGGATATCTAGATTGGATGGCATCTGGGGTTTCGCACTTTGGAACCATACTAGGCAGGAACTGATGCTGTGCAGAGATCCTTTGGGTGTCAAACCACTAGTTAGGGCACTTCTTCCGGACGGCACTCTGATATTTTCTTCCGAAATCAAGGCCTTGCAAGCACATCCCGAATTCTCTGCATCTCCGGACATAGAAGCTTTGGCGGTTAGACTAGCATACGAGTACCCTCTGGATATGACCACATTGTTCTCGGGCGTCACTCAAGTTGGCCCCGGTACAATCGAGACATGGACCTTGGATGAAGAAGGGCGTGCATTTCTGAAATCTGTTCAGCATCACTATACACAGTCCCGAACAACTTCGAATTGGAATCCGATTTCAGGCCCCAGATTATTACTGTCTAGCCTACAACACTCGGTCGAATCCAGAATGCTCTCAGATGTACCAATTGGAGTAGTTCTCTCAGGGGGCTTGGACTCCAGTCTGATTGCAGCACTCGCCAGAGATTACGCGCTTGATTCGGGCGGCCAAACCCCAGGTTGTTGGACAGTGGCCAGCAGTGAAGAGAATCCTGATTTCGTTGCATCCGAACTGGTTGCGGGGCATTTGGACCTCAATCACCACACCAAGGTAATCGAGGAACAGGCATTCTGGAATAGACTACCAAAGTTCGTACATGACGGCGAGGATATTGACATCACAGTTCTGTTTTGGCAACCCCTGTTTGAAGAAATGTCCAGCAAGGTAAAGGTAGGACTGTGCGGACAAGGTGCTGACGAGTTGCATGGCGGATATCCCAGATACAAGGACTTAGCAGGGCACTCGAATATGATAGCTAAGCGACTCTCAAGGTTCAATCTCGATACATCGCTATTGAGTTCAGGAGATGGAATGCCATGGGCAGATCAGAAAGTTCACCCAAGCCACCACTTCAAAGATATCCACGGAACTTTAGATTTTGAGTTGCAAAGGGGACAATTGTCAAATTTCCAATTGCGACTTGCAGATAGGCATGGGATGGCACAGGGCCTAGAGGTCAGAGTGCCGTTCCTAGGCAAGCAGCATGTTAGTGCTAGCAACGACCTCCCAACCTCAATGCTTATTTCCGAGTCTACCGAGAAGTTAGCCCTCCGCCAAGCTTCAGTACAGACCGGACTTCCAGAATCTATAGTCCAACGACCAAAGCTTCCTGCAGGTACTGCTACCGCTCCCGAATTGGTCACCTCGCTAATAGAAGAATTAACCCCTCACGCCATGGAATGGTCGGCCGACTATGGGAGATTGGCCCCCATGCTGATGGATCAGCCAGATATGGCGATTGGGATCCGGCTATTTCATTCAATTCATTTTACCGACGATCCCGGGACTAGACGCACAAAGCCGATGATGGATTTGCTAGATGATGTTAGTCCATGGCCAGAAAACTAGATTGCACCCTCGTGTATGAGTAACTTGAGCTTCGTTTCAATCCCTCCCTCGCCACTGTATCCTCCTAAAGCCCCATCAGACCTCACGGCACGGTGACAAGGAATTGTGATGGGAAAGGGATTGGCCCCGCAAGCGTTGGCAACAGCTCTCGATGACTTAGGCCGACAGATAGCCTCAGCAATCTGCTTGTAGGTCCTAGTCTCGCCATACGGTATTGCGAGCAATTGCTTCCATACTGATTTCTGAAATTCAGTGCCATCTAATTGATCGGGATCAATCATCCTGCTCGGCCTCATCGGGTACAAACTCCTCCATTCCGACAATCTCATAGTTCGAAGGAAAGAGAGCAATCACTATTCCAGCCACAATACAACCTAGACCGAGGTAGAATCTTTGTTGTACTGTCATCAATTCAAGCCCTATCACGAAGAGAAGTAATCCTCCAAGGTTGGAGACCCAGACTAGCGTTTTGAAGGTAGATAGGGATACTCCCGTGGAGCCCTTGGTTCTCTTCGGCCCAAACTCAGCCCCAAATCTAAGCGGATCTTCTTCTGCCATTCTATACCTACCTATCAATCATGATTATCGCATCAGTCGGGCAGCCAAGAGCACACAATCTACAGCCCGTGCATTCGTCTCGTAGAATCTTCGCCTTACGGTTAACTTCGACATCCATTATGGGGCTGGCCATTGGAGTGTCATACAATTCAATTGCATCATCATCACAGACTATGGTACATTGGTCGCATCCGATACAGAGCTCTTCCTTGACCCAAGCTACGGCGTCCTCGCCACCCTTCAATTTGGCCTCCTCCTCGGCTCGCATTGAATCGAGGAGCATCCGAATTCTCTTCTGCTCAGCGGCACGCCGCGTGAGAAGATCGGGTATCTCAGTCATGATTGTCAACTCAGGCTTCACATTCTCAATGTATGCTTTCCAGCAGATGCCAATCGAGACTCACTGATTCTTACTTTCAATCTGGCGGGCGAGGAAACTGACAACATCTAGTATTTCGAAGTCATGTCTAGGGTCACCTTCAAATTTCAGACACTCGAAGTGGGCAACACACTTGGGACAGGTAGTCAGCATTACATCTGCACCAGTCGCGTTTACCTCATCGAAGCGCTGCAGTCTGAGTGCCCTACTATTTTCATTGCAGGACATCATGCTCGACACTCCACAGCACAGAGCATCCTCTCCGTGGTGTTCCATCTCGACTAGATTAACTCCATCTACTGACTGAACTAGGTCTCTGGGCTTATCATACAAGTCCATCTGCCTTCCGAGTCTGCAAGGGTCGTGATAGGTCACAGTAACATCGTCATCCACAGCTAGATCCATATCGAAACCGTTCTCAACTAGATACTCGGTGGTATGCATGACCTTCATGCCCTCGAGTTCATAGTCGAGAGCAAATGTCCTGAAGCACTCGGCACAAGATGTCACTAGCGTATCTATTCCACTCTCTCCTAACTTCTTCTGGTTGTATACCTTGAGCTTCTCAAAGACCTCCGAAAGGCCTTGCCACTTTTGATCGTGACCACAGCACTTCAGGAAGTCTCGACCAAGGTAAGTAACATCATCACTCATCTCATCGAAGATGGTAAAGGCAGCAGTAGTGGTCTCGCCAAGATTCATCTCACCTTCGTTTACATGGCTGAAAATCATCTCTTGGTCGATGTAGTCGACGCAGCCAGGGTAGTAGCCGACATTGGAGTCAATTGGGTAGTCTTCTACGGAGACGAAGGCTTCGTCGGCCCCTTCCTCAGCTTCGGCAGCTAGAACAGCCTGCAACAATGTGTGAGGGATCTCAGTTGCCGGTGGTCCTCCGACAATCAGATTCCTTCTGATGTCAACATAGGAATCATAGTCAACAAGTTGGGGGCATGCATTTGTGCAAGCCGTGCAGGTCAGACAGGAGTACAGAGGTACTCCATCATCCTCATTGTTCCAAGTGTTGTAGATGATGTTGAGCTTGTCACCAGCGTTGAACAGCCTGACCGGACAGGCATCGTCGCACAGGTCGCAGCCGTAGCACTTGTTCATCTCCCACTCGTATCCTCTAGCCATGCTGCGCATGACCATGAACACAATTGCACCAACACCGAGGCATGGGACGAAGAGGCTGTAGATTAGCTTAGCATCCAAGCTCTTTGGATTTTTGTGGTAGGTTGGATTATCCAGTGACAGTGCCACCAACTCATCCAAACTTAATGAGGAATCTGACCTCACTAATGCAGTACCGTCCTCGGCGAGCATTAGCGGCTGGTACGAGACAGCGGAGAATCCAGCAATCATTGTCACTGAATCATTGACTCCTTCGGAGTTAGCAGAGAATGCGATTGTGTAGGTGTTACCTGAATCTAGGTACATTGTGGTACTCTCACAGGTCCCATCGGCGTTCTGCCATAGGAGATTCCCGGCAGAATCGTGTAGCGTTACTTCAACCGAATGCGTGCCAGCGTTTCGTACACTTGTCCTAAAACTGCAGCCGATATCGGCGGGAACGCTGGAAACACCAAGATCTTCTACCTCAAAGGAACGACTCTCGGTAACTTCGAACGCAGAACCATCAGAGTTGCCATCGTATGTCATGTCCATGCCGCCGGCATTGCGTCCGGTATCTTTGTCAGCGTGTCCGTTATCTCCAGCAAAGTCGAGAATGATCTCCTTTGTCGGTTGGTAAATTCCCCAGTCTGACCAATGTACAGCGGCTATTACGCACCAGTCGGTTACATCCTCGTTATCGAAGTCGAAATCATCCCATACTGCTAGACTCTGTGTTTCAGAATAGGGTAGACAATCATCTTCCCAATCCGCCCACACATTTCCCTTGCCTTCATGCACGAGAGTATCCGAAGGCTGTGTTCTCAATGCGTCAATATCTTCGACCTCATCCATCGCACCTAAGCCCCCATAATCCCAGAATCCCCCGTCGTAAACGGGCCATGTCACTACTGAGATTAGTACCGTGGCTACGAGAGTTCCAATCGCAATCTGCCGCCCCATGGTTGGATTGACTCTAGCACCCATAGATTTCAGTGCGAACCATCTGACTGCGAAGTAAATTACAGCGAATAAGAAGATCCCAGTCAACACCCACGGTAAGGCATTGAACAACTCAGCCGTCCAGGGGGGCTGTCTTCCACAGAATAGGTAGTTGTGAGAATCAGACCAGCAGTAATTGGTCAGATCCTTTGAGTATAACTCTAGGAAGATATTGATTGAGAACACCGAGATGAACCAGACATGAGCGAGATAAATCGCACCAGCAGTAGCGAACCAAGGGTCTTCAACACCTCTCTTCTCCCTTCTACCGATAATGAATGGAGGGAGGGCCAGTATGCCAACCGGGATTCCAGTCAGTGCCGCCCCCCACCAGCCCGCATTCCAAGCTATCACAGGAGAACCGAAGAACTCACCAATAGGTCCTGCAGGGATGATGTACTGAGGTAGGTATTCACCCCACCTGAGATATCCGTACGAGAACAGAACATACCAATCAGGGAACACGAACCCCGCCTGAGCGAACGGATCAGCGGCGCTGTGTAGTGGAGGGGGGATAATCCAAGAGTAGAACGCGATTACAGCCACCATGGCGGCCAGAATGATACTGTCTCGAATAATTTCAGTCGGCCAGACGGAATGACCGACGAAGACCCTCCTCCTCTCAGGGTCAGCCTCGAGCAAGCGATCCTTCTCACTCATGTATGTATCAGCAATTCTGCCAAATCTATCCAAAATACTCATTCACACACCTCCTCAATGCGGCTCCGCAATTCCCTGTACCCAGACGATGAAGAGATGGGCCAGTATCAATCCCGTAACTAGGACTGGCAGTATGAACACATGCAGGAAATACATCCTAGTGACTGTCTGCCCACTCAGTGTGGTGCCAGCAAACAGTGCCTTGGCCATCCACCCTCCGATTAGAGGTGTGGAACTGGCCATGCTGATTCCGATAGTGGCCGCTCCAAAGGCTAGACTGTCCCAAGGTAGGATATAACCCGAGAAGCCAAAGAATATGGTGAAGAACATCAGGGCGACACCGATGAGCCAATTGAGCTCCCGAGGATTCCTGTAGGCACCGGTGAAGTAGACCCTGCACATGTGCAGAAACACTGCGGCGACCATGAAGTGCGTCGTCCAGTGGTGTATTGACCTGATGATATAGCCGAAGGGCAACTCGGTCATGATGAACTCCATGCTGAGGTAAGCCGGAGACGGGGTACCTTCTCCCCCTGGGACATAGTACAGGCCAAGTACTGTTCCGGTAATTACCAGAATCACGAAGGCTAGGAAGGAGATTCCACCTAAGCAGTACAGAGGATACCAGTACCAGATGATTCTGAGCTTGTACTTCTCTGCATGAGTCAACGGCATCTGCCTGTGTATGTGGTGGTAAGCATCCTTGCTCATGCCCCAGTAGTCCTGTATTCGGAATCGAGTATCTAGCCACGAGAACGCCCAAAGAAATATCTTCTCAGCTAGGCCCATGCTGCCAGCGCTTGTCTCTACTGCCCGTAGAATATCAGTGCGTGGCATGTCATCTCTCTCTTTACGAAGGGTGAAGGCTACTAGAACCACCACAATAGCGATGAACAACCACAGGAACCAGAATTGAATCATAATATCACTAATCGCAGTATGTGTACCAGTCCTTGAAGTCATCAAGGGCTTCAATAATGTCGCCATTGACTTTGAATGGAATTAGGGGAATACCTACCGGTGCGGGACCGCCAACTCTCTTGATACCAATGAACTCGAAGTCTTCGCCGTTGTTCCTGTTCCGATTTGCGTTCTTTTCTATCACAGTGGGGTCAAATCTGCTTGAATGACAGATGCAGAACAACTTGTTACCACCGGAGTCAACGCCACCGGGAACCCACTGGTCGGCTGTGAAGTCGTTACTGACCAGTTGCCACCCAGGGATACAACACAGATGTGTGCATTTAGCGAATATAATCACCATATTGTCGTGAATCGAGAGCGATTCATATGTGGGGTCTTCGTCAATCTCGTACCCCGATCCGACATAAGCACCGCTCTCGTTGTAGCCATCCATGAATTGGAATCTCGGACTGCCCTGGACAGGAGCCGACTGAACATTTTCGTTGTGAGGCACATAGATGACAATAATCGGTAGACCAGACCAGATACCGGATGCTCCCGCCATTCCGGTAGAGGACTGAGCAGCAGCATCGACGAAAGTCTGGTAACTCATCGGCTCTAGGTGCCTGTCTCCATACCAAGCCGAATCCTCTGCCCCTGTAGGCACCCAGTATCTAACCGTCGAGTCCCCCCCATCTGCACCTGACTGCCCCATCAGAAGAGAAGCAAAGCCTACAGTGCCAAGACTGGCCATCGTGATTACGCCAGCCGCAGTGTTGAATGAATGCCGCATGAATTCACGCCGATCAATCAACTTAGGTGCCTCCGAATCTGAAGCCTGATCTCCAGGCAGGGGCCTCAGTTTGAATCTTCTAGCCATATCACACCTCGTACTGTTTCCACTTATCTGGGTCATTGGGCGTGATGTACTTGCCCCCTCTGTGCTTGACAATGACAACATCCGGCAGCACATACTTCAGGTAGACTATACCCATGAGAATCAGAGTCAGCATGACCATGCCGAGGCTAAAGGAGAGTAGCTGCTGATCCCAATTCTTCAACAAACCATAGGCTAGTGCACCAGCCCAGAATAGAGTCCATAGAACTCCCCACAAAGCGAATAGTAGTATGAGAATCGAGTCTCCATGAGGCGACATAGAGGCCCTGACTACCGTGCCGGGCTCAGGCTCATTGAAGACTCCGTGATCTACAGCCGCTTCTACCTGTTCGCGAGTCAAGGCAGCGCCCTCAAGCGCAGCACGGGCATCATCGACACTGACCTCACCAGCTTGGACTTGTCTCAGTAAATCCATCACGATGTCCTCTTTCATATCTGATCACCTCTCCTTAGATGTTTAATCCGTAGCCGCAATAGATTGCTTCTCCCAACATAATGTCTAGAGAATCCGTAGCGCAAGAAGAGGCCGCAGAACAGAATCACTATGATTACTGCTGCGAAGCCAAGAAGACCAAGCCAATGAGCCCTCAAACCGGCCCCCATATCATGAATTTCCATTCCGTGATCTGCCGGTGCAGGCGGTTCAATTTCTCCATTACCGGAGAAGACAGTTCTAGTCCTGCCATCGTCATCTCCCTCATCAACAGAAACACTGAGGCGATTCCACTTGTCTAATTCGCTGGGAATCTGATCCCCATTCACTGAGTTTCCGACCAACCACAGGGCCACTACCTCCTCGTTGTCTGAGGGCGCCGTCCAGACTATCTCCCAAGTACGGTCCTCAGTCTGAGATCCCGAATTGGTATGTGTGAGTCTCGTCTCGTCATCCTCCCAGTTCTGCACATAACTCTCAAATCCTTCAGCCGCACTGAGGGTTCCGGCACTTACCCTCATGGAGAATCCGCCGGTGTTGGATGATGCATCTATGTCAGGTCCGCCAACCAACTGGATAGTTAGGAGATACTGAGAACCGACTTCGTAGCGATATGGCAATCCATCTAGAATCACTGTGACTGAGTTGTCTGGATTTTCATTGTGGCAGGTACATCCTGCAATGGCGACATCTCCATCGCCGTTAGCATCTCCTCCGATACCTAGGTGTGAAGCCTGCGAACCGCCGGCTAGAAGCAGCAAAATCGCACCTAGGACGAGCCCCCTTCGGTAGTCCCTTGCAATGCTTCCCATGATGATACCTCTAGGAGTGCTACAAGCCACCTAGGATAGGGATATTAACGTTCCAGTTTACTTCCTTCCCGTAGGGAAGCCTAACGACATTTCGAATTCATCAGCATTCAAGAAAACTCAAACGACATAACTCCGGGCGTCAGACCGTGTCAGAACGGCAGTGGAGGAATTCCTACCAACTCTCTCAGGAGCAACTCAATCGATTGGAAGAGGCAGAAGAATGCATGGAAATGCTCGATATCGACAAGGCAGAAGGAATTCTTCTTGAGATGCTAGATGAGAACTCAGATTGTGTCCCTGTGCTGAATAACTTAGGACATATGCATGGACGCTATCTATCGGACTTTGAGAAAGCAGTCGAATATTACGAGAGAGTACTCGAGTTGGAACCTGACAATGCTTGGGCACGCGATGAGAGGCGTAGATATGCCCGCTACCTCACCTATGACTGAGCAGATTTAACGACTTATCCAGCGACCGCACGCCGTGGACGAAGGCGCGATACTCATCGCAGGAGTGGGAGGGATTGGCTGCATTTGGGCTGAGAGAGCTCATTCCAAGTGCCCAGAACTCTCAGACCTCCTATTGATTGATGCCGACGAAGAGTCGTTTGCCGGAGCAGCCACTGCACACTGCTTGCACCTAGATGCCGGTGGAGACGGTAGAGGCACAGCATCATTGACAGCTTTGGCTGCGCATCGTATTAGAGATGGACATTCTTCGATATCTCAGCTCCTTGATAGGGCTGAGCTAGTGATAATTTTGTCCGGGTTGGGAGGGGGAATGGGTTCCGGCGCCACGGCAGAGTTGGCCTCCTTAGCCAGAGAGTCGGACAGTTTGGTAATCTCGATCGTGGGCCTCCCCTTCGCCGAGCAACCTCTTCGCTACTCGATAGCTGAATCCACTCTACCTTCTGTGCAGGCTAACTCCAACCTCTGCATCAGAGTCAGCATGGAACGACTCGCTTGGCAGGCACGCTACAGGGGAACAGACTGGAGGACTGGCTCGGGATGGATAGAGGAACTTGTAGAAGGGCTGGTCACAACATTGGCTAGGGTCGGCAAGATAAACTTGGATCTGATGGATCTTCGGACAATAATCAACCGACCAGGAAATGCTACACTCATAGTTGGTACAGGGACTACTGACCGGCCTGGCAGGGTTGTTCACGAGGCTCAGAACTCACCACTATCCGATCTCGGTGTTGAAGGTGCTAAGGGTTGTATGATACAAGTTGAAGGTGGCCCAGACATGACATTATCTCACCTCAACGAGGTGACTGAGGCATTCGTATCTTCGCTCGACCCCGATTGCCAGGTGATAATGGGGGCAAGGGCGAGTGACGAGATGATTGGTAAAATCCGATTGGTTGCTGTAGTCAGCGGCCTTTGACCAAGACGATTAACAACAACCCCCTCCGAGTGTCATGGCCCGACTAGGCAAGGTGGCTAGAGGAAAGAGGCGCTGGGTTGGAATCCACATATCTCCTCCAGCCGACTCTAGAGATTCCTGTGAGAAAGCCATCGCAGTTCCATTGGGTGGAATTAAGTGGAAGATGTACGACTGCAGGACAGATGAATCAGGGACTCTGGCAATAATCAGAGTCTCCTTGGGGGATTGTGAAGAAGTCACTACTAGGTTGAACAATTCACAGAATATCTCCACACTAACTCGTTCAGGAAAAATCAGGCTAGTGCGTCAGAGAATGGGAATCAATCACTCAGAATAATCCAATCAAGTCTTCCGACCTCATCAGTAATTCTCTCCACTCCTGAATTCTCGATTTCCAATCTCCCTCCACTATCTAAGCCGACTACGCGTGTATTACCATTCTCGACATCAATCAATACTCCTCTAGAAAGGCTGTTTGCCAGACCCCTCCAAGAGATTTCCACTAACTCCTCCGTGGAGATTCTGGGGACTCCTGGAGGGCGTTCGAAAAGAGATGCTAATGCAGAATCTAAGAGAGCGAAAACTTCCATCAAACTGATTTTTCCAGTCACTTCTTTCCAACCCGAAACACTGGCTCCATCGACTATAGTGGAATCTCTATTGATTCCGACTCCTACTCTCACCGCAGATTCCGAAGTAGAACTCTCAACTAGGATTCCTCCAAGTTTAACTCCACTTTCGTCTATCAGGTCATTTGGCCATTTGCATTGGCAGCCTAGGGCTGAACTCAGAACTGAACCAATCGAGGTCTGTATGGTGCCGGGATTCAATAACTCAGAATCTGAAATCGGTATTACCCAGGTACAAGCCAAACTGCCAGGTGTAGTCCTCCATCTCGAACCTCCTCGTCCGCGTCCTGTAGCCTGACTCAAGGATAATACTCTGCCCCAGACTAATGTATCCAATTTCTTCGCTTCATCCATCGTCGACTCGCACTCATCTAGGATTAGCGGCCCGTTACCATTTACAGGCTTCCAATAACAAACCGCCTCTAACCTTTCATCACCCATTCTGAGGCTCCCTAGAGTCCTGCATGCCCAACCTGCCTTGAGCCAAGATTCAGAATTACTCTGACTGGGAGGATCAGTACGCTGCAGCATTACTACTAGACAATCTTCCGAAATCTTGGAATCCAATATTTTCTTCAGTAGAATATCAGACCACCCACCTAGGATGTCTAGCATCGAAGCATCTTCAATCGGCTCTAGTCTCCTTCCGTCTTCTTCAGGGTCGAGATACGGTAAGTTCCACACTACCAAATCCGTGCCTTCAGGCAAATTCCACCCTGGTTCACCCACTCCTCCCTCGCTAATTGAAATCATATCAGACAGGCCAGTTGTATGGGCGTTACCTCGTGCGGCAGCTACTGCGATTGGATTAACATCACACGCCTCTACATTCCAACCCAGAGATGCGAGCACAATCGAAATTGCACCACTTCCACATCCGATTTCAAGAGCAAGTCCTGATTCTCGCTGTATAGTACTCAAGGCCTGTGCTAGGAGTAGAGTATCCTCCCGTGGAGGATAGACTGTTTGGGGCACTAAGAGTTCCCAGTCCCCGACTCCTTCTAAGCCGAATGAGATTCGTTTTGTAGGGCCGGTTAAATCACGCTCAGGGGGGTCCGGGCCCTCATGCATAGCCCTGCTAGCACCCGACGAATCTGAAAACCTTTATTCGGGCGAGCCTACAAGGTTTCACTGTCCCTCTGCCCCTCTAGAGGGAATCGTGCCTTGCGTAGCCTTGCTTGTGTCAGATGGTAAGGTTTTAGAAGCGACCTATGGTCGCAGGAGGGCCCAGCATATGCTATGGGCCTGTAGCTTAGTCAGGTAGAGCGCCGGGCTTTTAACCCGGTGGCCGGGGGTTCAAATCCCCTCAGGCCCGCCTGATATGGCTTCAGGACCACACTTTCTGGGCCGAGAGGGGCGCGCATATGGCAGTAAAAAGTTCAACCAAAAAGCGCCTAATGGAACTGGGCATCTCAGAGACTCATGCTCACCGTCTCGCCGATGACGCCAACATGGACGCAATCAAGAGAATGACAGTCGAACAGGTCGCAAAGAAACTCGAGCTGGAAATTGAGAGCCAGGATCTCGAGAATGTGATGGCTGTTATCAGGGAGCAGATTAACTCGAGAAAGAGGACTAGAACTGGAAGGATCACACTTTCTAGAAAAGCCATTCTTGATGCAGATATCCCGACAGGCGATGATCGGTTCAATGTGCTGAATCACATCCTAGTCCCTCATCATGAGTTGGTGGAGTCAGAAGATGAGGAATCTTCTTTGGCACCTTGGGACATGATGGTAAGCAACTCAGATGGAACCAAGAGGCTGGCTAAGGAGTTCCTACCAAAGATTCTGATTACAGATCCAGCTATTCAAGCAATCAAGGAATCCGTTGAGGCAGAGGACGACGAACTACCGGCTGGCTGGCTAACAAACAGGATTGTCAGGATTGTCAGATACAGTCGATCAGCAGGTTCCAGCACTGCTTTCAGGTTGATTGTTGAGAGTGCATGAGGTGAGAAGATGAAGGAGATAGTTGAGAGTTATTTCAGACAGAGAAGCCTAGTCAATCACCAGTTGATGTCTTACAACGATTGTATCCCTTCTGGAGATGGAAGACTCAGCAGGATGGAGAAGATAGTCAGATCTATCCGTATCGGTACAGATGAACCTGTAGAGGAACTCCCTGGCGGCGAGAGCGCAGGAGGCTGCATCAAGCTCGATGTACTTGACAAGGAGATCATTGTCAGGCTGAAGAGTATCCGTCTCGGTAGACCAACAATCAGAGAGGCAAATGGGGCAGAACACCCTGCAACTCCTCTAGAGTGCAGGATAAGGAAACTAACCTACTTCTCGCCCGTATACATGGACTTCCGAATATACCGCGACGACATCCCCTCTGCTAGCCCAGATGGAGACCTCGGTTACATCGAGGAAGAGGGAGTCCACATCGGAAACCTTCCTATCATGGTTCGCTCAGCTAGGTGTAATGTTCACGCTGATCACATTGACGAGAACAGAAAACTCTCCCCTCAGACCTCTGCTGAGGATGCTGAGCACCTGAC
The DNA here is from genome assembly GCA_002698225.1 of Methanobacteriota archaeon. Taxonomy (GTDB): domain Archaea; phylum Thermoplasmatota; class Poseidoniia; order Poseidoniales; family Thalassarchaeaceae; genus Thalassarchaeum. The sequence goes on from NZWD01000004.1 coordinate 20,106, forward strand.
TCAACTTCTGCGGAAGGCGGGCGAAGATCCCTTGGATCCCGGAGGGTACTTCATCATCAATGGGACTGAGAGAGTCCTAATCTCGATGGAGGACCTAGCGCCTAACAGAGTCACCGTAGAGAAGAACAAGAAGTACGCCCACGAAACCGAGGTGGCGAAGATTTTCTCCCAGAGAGACGGAGTACGTAAGCCAATCAACATCGAGAAGCGCAGAGACGGTATGCTGATGGTGAAGATTCCCAGTGCTGGAACCACTCCAATACCAGTAGTACTCTTGATGCGTGCTCTTGGGATGAGCAACGATCGCGAGATTTTCGCTTCGATTGCCGGACCCGTAGAGGCGATGAAGTACACCGTGGCGAATCTCAATGACGTCAAGGACAACGAAGAGTATGGAGTTGAGACTGAGGAGGAAGCGATATTGTGGTTGGAGAAGAAGTTCGCTGCCGGCCAACAGAAGGAGTACAGAGAGACTCGAATTCAGAACTTGCTGGACAAGGAACTACTTCCTCATCTAGGAGATTCAGATGAGCACCGCCAGAAGAAGTCCATTTTCCTCGGCCGAATAGTCAGGCAGGTGCTCGAGATGGCGATCTCAGACCGCGATCCGAATGACAAGGATCACTACGCCAACAAGCGAGTCAGACTGGCTGGCGATCTGATGGAAGATCTATTCAGGGTCAGTATGCAGCAACTTTCTAGGGACCTCAAATACCAGTTAGAGAGGCACCACAACCGCAAGCGCGAGTTGAAGATTAACTCCTGCCTCAGGCCGGATGTACTCACATCCAAGATTATGCACGCTCTAGCTACCGGGAACTGGGTTGGGGGTCGTTCGGGAGTAAGCCAACTCCTCGACAGGACCACGTACATCGCAGCTCTATCTCATATGCGTAGAGTAACCAGCCCCTTGGTTCGCAGTCAGCCTCATTTCGAGGCTCGTGATCTTCACCCTACACAATGGGGTAGACTTTGCCCGAACGAGACCCCCGAAGGCCAGAACTGTGGTTTGGTGAAGAACGCTTCTCAGATGATTGATGTGTCAGAAGAAGTGCCTGAGGACGATGTGAAGGAACTTCTCGAAGAGGCGAATGTAAATTCGTCCCCAGAACAGTGGGCAGACGGATCGAGAATCCACGTCAACGGCGATATATTTGGCCTGCATAAGAGGCCATTAAAACTCGTTGAGAGAATCAAGAGGAGCAGACGCTCTGGTAGACTCAGGCCTGAAGTCAGTATCAGGCACGACACTGCCAACAGAGATGTATTCATTAATACCGATAGGGGAAGAGTCCTAAGGCCGTTGCTAGTCATCGAGCATGGTAGCCTAAACCTCAACAAGTTCCACCTCGAAGGCCTACGCTCAGGCGAACTTACATTCTCCGACTTGGTATCTTCGGGTGTTGTCGAATGGGTCGATGCTGAAGAGGAAGAAGACCTACTTGTAGCTCCACGCCCATTCGACCTACCTCTGATGTCTCCCGAGCACGGCAGACCAATCAATCCGGCTAAAGTCGAATGGCTAAACCTAGGAGAAGAGGAGATTTCCGAAGCCAAGCTGAGGGTCGAGGTACAACTCTCTAACGGAACAACTGTCTTTGAGGAGTTTAACCAACCTCTCAACTACTATCAGGAAGATGTTGATTTATTGAAGAAGAAGGAGAAGAAGGACAATACGATACTGATATTTACTCATGTGGAGATAGATCCGCAACTAATTCTCGGTGTATGCGCTTCCCTTGTCCCCTACCCTGAGCACAACTCTACACCAAGAGTCACTGGCGGTACTGCAATGGTCAAACAGAGCCTAGGACTACCAAGCTCAAACTACCGTCTGCGGCCAGATACAAGGGCGCATGTAATGCATTATCCGCAGCAATCTATCGTAGGCACTCGTGCAATGGATTCGACCAATTTCAACACACGGCCGGGAGGGCAGAACTTCGTCGTCGCGATTATGAGCCAGCATGGTTACAATATGCAAGACGCTGTAATCATGAATCGCGCTTCAGTGGAGCGTGCACTCGGACGTTCGGCCTTCATCCGTACTTACAATGCCGAGAACAAGAGATTCCCAGGAGGCCAAGAGGAGCGTATTGAAGTTCCCGGCACCGGTCTCGATGAAGTCAAGGGCCTGAAGTCATTCGACAGCTACTCTCACTTAGAGCGAGACGGACTACCTATCCCTGAGGAATTCCTCTCGACTCTCGATAAGTCGGAGAATTCGGTCCTAGTGGGTAAGACCAGCCCTCCGAGATTCCTCGAGGAAGCTCATGGCGCATTCCTCCAAGCCCAAGAGCGAAGGGAATCATCGATGCTCATCAGGCATGGCGAAGAGGGATGGGTCGACAATGTATTCGTTACCGAGTCGCTAGATTCTGGTCGCCTGGTTCGAATCACCATGAGAACTAACAAGATTCCAGAGTTGGGCGACAAGTTTGCTAGTCGCCACGGCCAGAAAGGTGTGATTGGCCGACTTGTCGATGAGAAAGATATGCCCTTCACTGAAGATGGAGTTATTCCCGACCTCCTCATCAACCCTCACGCAATTCCATCTCGTATGACCGTGGCTCACGTTCTAGAGATGATTGGAGGCAAGGTTGGTTCGATGGAAGGAAGAAAGATCGACGGCACTGCGTTCACCGGTGAGAAGGAAGATTCGCTTAGAGCTGGTCTGCTGAGGAATGGATTCAACCATACTGGCCGTGAGTCGATGATAAATGGAGAGACCGGAGAAGGATACATTGCCGAAGTTTTCGCCGGAGTCATCTACTATCAGAGGCTGCACCACCTAGTAAGCAGCAAACTACACGCACGCAGCCGTGGAAGGGTACAGATTCTGACCCGTCAGCCCACCGAGGGCCGCGCACGCCAAGGTGGCCTAAGATTCGGAGAGATGGAGAGAGATTGCCTGATTTCTCACGGAGCCTCGATGGTAATCAAGGACAGGCTCTTGGACGAGTCTGATGGATGGGAAATGATGGTCTGCAACACTTCGGGCTGTGGCCACATAGCCTACTATGACTGGAAGCGAAGGACAACGGTCTGCCCTAATTGCGGAGAAAGGTCTGATGTCCACAAAGTACAGACTTCGTACGCGTTCAAACTACTACTCGACGAGATGAAGAGTCTCGGAGTAGCCATGCGATTAGAATTGGAGGACCGAAGATGAGCGCCCGTGATGCAGCCAAGATTCCTAAGAGGATTGAGTCAATCAAGTTCAGTTTGATGGATCCCAATGAGATTCGCAAGATGTCGTCAGTAGAGATCAAGACTGCTGACACCTACAAGGATGATGGACACGCCTTCAAACAGGGTCTGATGGATCCCAAGATGGGAGTAATTGATCCAGGAATTCGCTGTGAGACCTGTGGCAACAAGCACGATGAGTGCCCCAGTCACTTCGGACACATAGCGCTTGAACTACCAATCCTCCATATCGGCTTCACCAACCTAATCAAGACATCATTGAAGTCTACCTGTAATACTTGTAGCAATGTGCTTCTGCACAGTTCACCTGAGACTCATCCTCTAGATCCTGAGAAATCTGAGCAGGATTACTATAGGGACCGCGTGCATGATATCATGATTAAGCACGGAGTTGGGTCCAGAGAATTCAAGACCATAATCAAGGAGATAGAGAAGGAATGCTCCAGTAAGAAGAGAACTATCTGCATGCATTGCGGGTCTGAGCAGGGCAAGATTATCCTCGACAAACCTTCCACCTTCAAGGAGAAGAAGGCAGACAAGGGCGAACATAAGCTCAACGCTAGAGACATCAGAGAGTGGCTTGAGAGAATCCCCGACGAGCACCTAATCTTCCTAGGCATGGACAAGGACTCCAGCCGTCCAGAGTGGACCATCATGAAGGTCCTCCCCGTCCCTCCGATTACCGTCCGACCTTCAATCACCTTGGATAGCGGCGACCGCTCCGAGGATGACCTAACTCACAAACTCGTGGATGTCCTGAGGATTAATCAACGCCTACGTGAGAACCGTGACGCCGGCGCGCCACAGTTGATTGTAGAGGATTTGTGGGAACTCCTGCAGTACCACTGCACCACCTACTTCGACAACCAGACTAGTGGAATTCCTCCTGCAAGACACCGCTCAGGCCGCCCCCTGAAGACGCTTGCACAGCGTCTGAAGGGCAAGGAAGGACGCTTCCGTAGTAACTTGTCCGGTAAGCGTGTTAACTTCTGCGCTAGAACAGTCATAAGCCCCGATCCGAACCTTGGCATCAATGAGGTAGGGGTACCTGAGAAGACTGCCAAGGAGCTTACAGTACCTATTCGTGTTACTGGTCGCAATAGAGAGCAGCTGCGTCAGATGATTCTCCGAGGGCCAGATGTCCACCCTGGCGTTAACTACATCATGCGTGGAGACAGTTTCAGAGTCAGAATAACTGACCGGACCAAGTACATATGGGCTGGATTCAGGTGCCTCAACCCTGAGTGTGACTCTGGTAGTGAGGATGAGCCATATACCGGTTTCAGACCAGATCTCAATGAGGTATTGCCAGCACCCAATTTCCTACCTGGCCTTGAACTAATGAGGCAGAAGAGTCGGAATGCTATAGGAGATCTCGAAGAAGAGTGGGGAGTCGACCTCGATGGCACCTTGAACAACCTCAGGGGCGAGGACTCAAGAGGCGCATCATTAGCAGATGACGATTCCAAGGCTATCATCCATAACAGGTGGAAGTGGGAACATTCCAACCCTGATGATTTCTTCCCCGACCACCTCGAGGTCCACTGCCCTCACTGTGGCAGTCCTGAGATTGAAGACGAGTATGGCGGCTCATATCGCACTGAGATAGAAGATAGACTTAGCACCGTCGATAGAGATGGCAACCCCAAGCCAGGAGTGATTGTTGAGAGACACCTGATTGATGGCGATGTCGCGATTTTCAATCGACAACCATCACTCCACAGGATGTCTATGATGGTACACGAAATCAGAGTCATGGCCGGCAAGACATTCAGATTCAATCTGGCAGATTGCACGCCATACAACGCCGACTTCGACGGTGACGAGATGAATCTGCATGTAATTCAGAGCGAGGAGGCCAGAGCAGAGGCCAAGATTCTGATGCGAGTGCAGGAGCACATCATCACGCCGAGATACGGCGGGAGCGTAATCGGTGGAATCCACGATCACATCTCAGGCGCATATCTCTTGACCAACGGTAACCGCATTCTGCCCAAGAGTCTCGTACTCGAGATTCTCGGTGCAATCGGTTGGGCAGGAGATCTTCCTGAGGAGGTCGAGAGCAATGGCATGATAGGATACCGTGGCACGGATGTCCTTGGCCTAATCGTACCTTCAGGATTCAAGCTCAACTATACCAGCAGAGTAGGCGACGAAGTAACGGTCACGGAAGGAGATGTCTCTGGTACCATAGACAAGAGGGGAATCGGCGCTGAGGACGGACGCCTGCTCGATGCGGTGGTCCAGACTCACGGCTCGGATGCAGGAGCAGAGTTCCTCAACCGTATGACCAAGATGACAATCGCGATTTGTACTGCCATGGGCTTCACGACTGGCATAGATGACGAGGACCTACCGCCCGAGGCAAAGGCCGAAATCATTCAAATCAACGAGAGAGCCAGCCAAGAGGTGGACGATGAGTTGGAGAAGTTCGGCAAGGACGGCCGCAGATATGAGTCTAGACCAGGCCGCACTCCATTAGAAACTCTAGAGGAAAACATTCTACAAATTCTAGACAAGGGTAAGGCAGAGTCCGGAGAGGTCGCGAAAGACCATCTTGGCTCAGACAATCCAGCTGTTATGATGGCTGTATCGGGTGCTAGAGGATCAATGGACAATCTGGCTATGATGGCCGGTTCTATTGGTCAGCCAAAGGTTCGCGGAAAGCGACTTGAGAGAGGCTATCAAGACCGTGTACTGTCTCACTTCCAGAGGGGCGTCAAGGGGGCCCGAGAGAAGGGATTCGTATCATCTTCGTTCAAGCGCGGCCTCGAGCCCACTGAGTTCTTCATGCTCTCAGTTTCTGGAAGGGAATCACTCGTTGACACTGCAGTAAGGACTAGCAAGTCTGGTTACATGCAGAGACGACTCATCAATGCCATGGACGATCTGAAGGTAGCTGACGATGGGATGAACTCGGTGCGTAATACGGCAAAGCGAATCATCCAGTTCGAATATGGAGAGGATGGGGTCGACCCCGCCCGCAGCCGTAAGGGCTCTCCTATCGATGTGACCCAAGCACTCGACGACGCGCTTGGAGGTGAGAACTGATGGTAGTCAAGAGTGCCACTAAGAAGAAGCTCATGGACCTCGGCGTCTCTGAGGAGTACGCTCACAAACTCGCCGATGATCGCAAGTGGGACGATGTGAAGATACTGACATCAGGCCAGATAGCTCAGATTTGCGGTATAGACTCAGGTACCTCGCAAGAGATATTCAATGTCATGGCTGCTTCTGGCAAGCGCTCCCGGGCCGCCACCAAGACCGAGAAGACGATAGTCAGGAGGAGGCCTGCATCTAGGCGGAGGAAGAAGAAGACTCTGCCGCTGCAGCAGTATGACTCAGAGTCTAAGATGAAAGAAATACTCAGAGATATTGATGTAGATGATCCAATTTACCAGCAACTCCGTGATGTTTCGATAGAGATGGATGCACCTATCACGCCTAGAGTTCTAGGGGATTTGATGGAGGGCCTTCGTGCTAGGGGTAAGACCAAACTGAGTAAGTCGGAAGCGAAGAAGGTGATTGAATCCTCGATGGCCTTGTTGGCGGTTTCAAGAGCCGACCCCTATGAGGCGGTGGGGATTACCACTGCCCAGTCCATTGGTGAGCCGGGAACTCAGATGACGATGCGAACATTCCACTATGCCGGCGTGGCCACTGTCAACGTCACTCAGGGTCTGCCTAGAGTCATCGAGATAGTCGATGCCCGAAAGGTACCGAAGACTCCGACCATGCTGATTTATCTCGACGAAACTAATTCCAAGGGCAAGCCGTTGAACACTGACGAGAAGGCTGTGCGTAAGATTGCAGCAGCTCTTGAGATGACGACCACTCTAGACATAGCTCAGCTTGATGTTGATGTGACCCAGCGCCACATCACGATGAAATTGATCAATAAGAATCTAAGAATCAAGGCGATGAACGGTGCAGAGGTCAGAGACAAACTCTCTCGTGCCCTAAGGCTGTACATCCAAGCCGACGACGAAGACCGCCCCAAGGTACTAACCATCATTCCGGGTGTAACGAAGGAGGATGATCTTGCTTCTCTAACCTCAGATCCGCCCACTTACACTGCACTTCTACAGTTAGAGGAGAAAATCAAGAAGTTGAGATTGAAGGGACTTGCAGGCATCTCCCGAGCTAATATCCAAGGCCCAAGCAGAGACACCGGTGAGTACTACATTTCCACTATAGGATCCAACCTAGCCGTGGTCAGCGAGTTCGCGGGCGTAGACAGATCTAAGACCTACACCAACAATATCGAAGAAATCAACAAGTTCCTAGGTATCGAAGCTGCCAGGCAGGCAGTCATCAACGAGATGTCGGACACCCTTGAGGGAGCAGGCCTTGAGGTCGACATACGCCACTTGCTAACCGTCGCAGATGTAATGACCAGTGAGGGCAACTACCGCGCAATAGGCAGGCACGGAGTCAGCGGAACTAAGCACAGTATCTTGGCTCGTTCCGCCTTCGAGGTTACAGTTACTCATCTACTGCAAGCCGGCGTAATCGGCGAGCGTGACGAGTTGAGTGGAGTTACTGAGAATATCATAGTAGGACAGCCGGTATCTCTCGGTACTGGCAGCGTTGATTTGTTCTACATTCCACAGAATGTGTGAGGTATTTCTATGGACATTGCAAGACATTTGAAGCAGGGAATGAGTACAGGTAGGATTGTCTTCGGGCAACGCCAGACTAGAAGCGCTTGTGCAAATGGCGACGCCAGATTGGTCGTCGTCGCAGCAAACTGCCCCCCTGACTACATCACAACTCTTTCTGAGAGCCATCCTGATGTCCCTGTTCACCAGGTGCCTTTGGTTAATGGCCAGTTAGGCGCAGCCTGCGCAAAACCCTTCCCAGTCAGTGCGCTTTGCATTATTGACCCCGGCCAGAGTGACCTGTTATCACTATCATCCAACGTTTGATCATCAAACCCTTGGGATTGACTTCCCTGCACTTGCGCCAAGCGCTCTATTCAAGTCCGTCTTACCATCGGCTAACAATGTGGATGGCACTGTCAGAGACCTGTTAGCGGCCCGAGATGTAGTGCTCTCGCCGTCAGAAATACAGAGGATTCACGGTTTTAATTGCATAGGAATCGCCGAGAAGATCCCCGATCTATCTCTAACCTCGTCCTCACAGGTGCATGTTTGGCACATCACTGACGACCTTTACCCAGTGACCCCCTCAGAGGTTGAGAGGTGGATGGTAGATGCCCCCCCTGGTAAGCACTGGATTTTGAGTGAGAGGGAATTCGACTCATCACTCATTGAACAGTCAAATTCTCTGGAAGTAGTAGTTTGGGGGCCAGAGAGGATGGCGAGTTGGATTGGAGAGTCAGTACTATCAGGTGAACTGGGGACATTTCTTCAAACAGAGGAAGAGATCGAATCTCCTGTAATTAATATTGAGAATGCCTCTTCTGAGAACCAAACTGTGCGAACGCTCAGACCACTCGTCGAACTCAACAATTGGTTGGAGCAGAGAGGCTGGGATGGCGCTAGAACCTCACCCGTGCTCCTATCTGCACGTTTATGGGATATTACGGGCACCCTTACGGGTCCGGATGACCAGCCAGAGTCTGGGAATTGGCAAATAATTGAGGACCCGTGGGCTTCAACATACCAGATACACGAGGCTGAGCAGGTGTTGGGGAAATCTCCAGCTCTCAGGATAATGAAGCCCTCCTCTGGCTGGATGGCTGAGCGCGATAGTTTGCCTTCGGAAATGCTCAAACTGGCAGATCAGCGCAGACAGGGAGAGCCTGAGACCAATGATGACGAGGTTAGCAGTATCATGCTTGAGTGGTGGAGGCTAGACCAATCTTCTGTCCAGGCCGAATTCTCTCAGTTAACAATTCCTGGATGGATCATTTATCTCGAGGGCAATGAGTCGAAGTTGCTACATGGTAGAAACGGTAGACTGTACGAGTTCGATTAGTCAATTCCTGCGCAAAGCCATCAGTTCGTCAGTAGACAGTGTGTCTCCCGACATCAGCCTGGACATCAGATCCGTGACTTCGAGCTTCTCCTCATCGCCCGCGTCTTCTGACTTCTTATCTCTGGAATCCATGGCTCTCATCATGTCCACGATGGAATGAATACACCTCAGAGAGACGATATATTGTGAGTGCAATGCATCCGCCTCTCTTTTGGATTTGTTCAACTCTCCATGTGCTGAGTTTGCCTTCTCCCTGAGCCTATCAACCTCTTCAGACAATTCCACCATTAGGTCATGAGACTCCTGCGCTCTTCCAACTGAAATCTCAACGGATTTGTGAGCTTCCTCCTGTGAGGCCTCGGCAACTCTGACAGCATCCTTCAGTTCCCTCATTCCGCCACCGCCTCTCTCTTTCTCCGCGCTTTTTAGCGCCTCTGAGAGTTGCTTCATTTTCTTGTGATAATCGCGCTCTCTCTTGCCTAGGAACTGGCCGGTCATATACTGTTTTTCTAGCCTCTCCATGTCCGACCTTATCTTGCCTGGAGGGGGGCCTCTTGAACGCTTAGAGTTGGCTCCAGAATCTCCTTGCTCAGCGAGTTTTTCCCTGAGTTCATCACGAACCAACTTGAGATGCTTAGATTTTTCAGCACGAATTTCCTTCAGTTCCTTGACTCTGCTATTGATTTCATCCCTAACGGACTTCTGTGACTGGACCTCATTGATGAGCTCCTTTACTTGACGATTAACCTCATTTCTCTCGTCTAGGTGTTGTCTTACCTCTGCATTCCAATGGTCTCTCTCGTCCTTGTTCAATTCGGACTTCTGGACCATAGTCTCAGATAGTGGCTGGAGAATAAGCCGGACTTCGTCAAATTCCACTATCTCACCTCATCGCCCTCGAACAGGATTCCTCATTTAGGCGTGATGGAAGCGTCGATGCTACTCATCAACCTCCCTCTTAGCGGCGAGAGAACCTCTGCGAGCACCACCTCTAGTGACACCTAGACGCATACCCTTACGCTTCGTCCTCTTATGTTCAGACTCGACCTTGGATGACGATGACTCATCTTTCGACTCAGTTAGTTCACTCAACTTGGCAGAGCCCAGAAGTGTCTCTAGTTCACTGACATCCAGAGTACCGCCAGTTTGAGCTCTCTCCTTGATGTCTGATAGCTTGATTGGTCGGCCACCTATGGTGGTTGCCTTCTGGTAGGTCTTGACTCTTCCCAGACTGCTCCTTATCTGCTTTCTTTCGGACTTGAGGCGATCTAGTTGCTTGTCTATCTTGCTTATTCTCTTGCTGATTTTCCTGATTTCCGATCTAGATATTCCGGATTGACTATCAGACTCATCAGATTCTCCTTGTTCGGAGTTTGTTGCAGATTTCTTCGTCTCGTCGAGTTGTGAAGTGATTTCACGCATTCGCTTTATCTGCTTGACATATTCCTTGTGAAAACTCTCAGATTCACCTTTCATTGCAATTGCAGACTGCAACTCAAAGAATCGTGAGAAGGAATCCAATTCCCTGGCGAGAGTTGGAACAGTAGTGAGGTCATTATCTAGGGTAGTCAGTCTACTATGAGTATCGCTCAACCATTCGCATAGTACCTCGATAGGAGGGGGAATTCTACTATTCACCTCATCTCTCCCTCTACGGGCTTTATCCGCAGCCTTCCTGACAGAATGGAATTTCCCCAGCAAGACCCTCCTTGCACCACTCACCTGCTCCATCTCGCCAACAGCGGTACGAATTGAGCGAACTAGGCTGACTTGATTGCGACGCTCGCCACGCAAGTCTGAATGCTGCCTCTCAACGGATTTTAGATTTCGATCTAAGTCCTTTCTCATTCCCTCGATTTCAAAATGATCCATTTCCTCCAAATCTTCGAAGTGTCTAGAGTCAGGAGATTTACTCATTCCTCTTCACCTTCCCGTACCTGGGCCGATCCAGTCTTCCGACTACGGGCGAAAGATGACCTTCCTCCTGAGGAAACCCTGTTGCTGGCCGCCATTAGATCACGGAATCCGCCTCCCAACTCGCCGAATCCACTTTCCATTCTCTTTTGCCAGTGCTCGATGGCCGCATCAGACTGCTCAAAGAGCTCTCGTGCCCGGTCCATCTGTCTGCGAATCTCGCGTAATTCTGCGGTCAGCAAGACCTTCTTATCATGCAGTGGTTGAGCCTTTGATACCGCTTCTAGCATCTTACTGTGAGCCCCATCTGCTTTACGATATGACGATACCATATCCCTTCTGGAGTCTATGAATCTAGACATTTCCGGATTAGCATCCCTCCTCGATTTGAGCCATTTTTCGTTCTCCCCAAGGAGCTTCTTCCTACGGTCCAGAAGCTTTCTCTCCGATCGGTGATCCAGTGCCGAAGTCTGAATCTTATCTTCGATTTCCTCGAGTTCATCAAGCAACTTCTCCTTCTTCCAATTAGGATCTAGGTTGACCATGCCTCCTGTCTTAATCAGACTGTCTCTGGAATCCTTGACATCTCTGAGTAATTTCGTTGCCTTACTCTGCGATAGATTCCTCTCTTCTTTGTACTTGGCGACCATGCCGTTAGCCTTGCGATGAGACTCAACAGCCCTTTTGACTCGTGGCTCTAGAGATTCCTCCTCAGCTTCGAGATTTCTGATGACGTTGGGGAGCTCTTGTTTGAGCACTTCGCGCCTTACTAGTAGGGCCTGCGCTAACTGCTCCGGACCTATCGCTAACAGCTCGTCGACCTCCATGGCGTCCGGGGCACAGGAGAATCTGCATTAAAGGTCACTATGTGACCTTGGAAAGGGGTTTCCTTCATACATCGAATAACTACTAGGTGTACGATGGTTTACCGGGCACCAGCCAGCAGGGCGCTACTCGCAATCCTGTTTTCTCTATCTTTGCTAGCATCTCCTGTATCCGCAGATGGGGAGAAGATGTTCACGCCGGCTGGCTCTTCAGATGTAGCCATCTCTGGAGAGCCGATTCATGTTGGAGATGCTGTATTAGTATCAATTTTGGTCCATAATCAGGGCTCTGAGTCAGGATCTGTGAGGTTGGAGCTCACTGGCTCCGGCGGTGAAAATCTATCAGTAGGAACAGAGACTGAAATCAACCCCGGCTCTAGCAGGGAGGTCATTGCTGAATTCACTCCCTCGATTGCAGGACTGATGGATGTCAATTGGGAAGTGACCAGCGATGATGGAGGAGTCTCATCAGAACTCAAAGGAACATTTGAACTCCAAGTAATAGAGAGCCAGTCTATATCTCTCACATTTGAATCGACAGTATGGACTCTGTCCGACGGTCTTGAATGCGATTTCACAATCACCCTTTCTGAAGGCAAATCCCGTCTAATTGAGGTATCCATCTCGTTACTTGGATCAGGAGAATCTACGATAGTGCAGAATTTCGAAATCTTACTGAACCCCGGCGTCCGTTCTTTGGAAGCATCCCTGGGGCAACCAGATATTACTGGGATTTCAATCACCGTGTCTGCCAAGGGATGGGGAATCGCCAATTCTCCTGCTAACCTCTCATGGGACAATCCTGTATCTCCCCCCGTAGTATCGCCCTCAGTTTCAATTGGCCCCTATCAGCCCGAGTCTCCTAAGCCCGGAGACACCATATCAATGGATTATACCCTTGCAAATTCGGGCGACTCCTCAACTCTACCAGGTACGCTGAGTTTCATCAGCAACTCTGATGGAGGGATGATTCTAGCTCAGATACCAGTCTCAGCAATCTCGGCAGGAGGATCTTCATCTGGCACAATAAGCATAGGTCCGTGGCCAGACTCTCGGGTGGTCGAGGCAGAATTAATCTGGTCTATGGCTGGTTCTTCGGCCATCAGCCCCCTCTCAATCTCCTCTGACATGCCTACAGATACGGGCCTAGAGCTACCCTTCGATGTCATGGCTGCAATCTATGGTGCCATAGTCGGTTTTGCCGTGGTCCTAGTTGGATTAATCGTACTAAGGGCAGTCTCTGAGCGCACCCCTAGCACTGAGTCTGAGGATAGTGTGCTTAGAGAATCGCGCATATCTATGAGACAGGAGTCGTCGTCAGAGAAAATTGAGGTTCCATGCCCGAGTTGCCAGCAGAGACTCAAGATTCCATTTTCTCACTCGGGGATGGTCAAATGCCCAGCCTGCAACAGTCAATTCCATACTTCTCCTCCTGAAGAAACGGAGAAATCTCAATCAAACCCTCCCAGTCAATCTGGTCCCGAGCCGGCAACTCAATCCGATACCGCTTCTTCGATTGCCACCGTGGTATCTTCAGAGGATGAGCTCCCATGTCCCGAGTGCCAGCAGATGCTCAGAATACCAATAGATAGGAGACCAGTGCACTCTAGGTGCCCGGCGTGCAGGACCGAATTCCTGGCTGAAGTAGGGTGATATTATGATTGAGTTGAGCGAGTTCGAGGAGATGTATCTGAAAAGACTCTTCGAGGCCCATGCAGACGACCCCGCAATGATTGTGAAGACGACTAAACTGGCCGAAATGATGGATGTGAGTCCGGCTTCAACCACTGAGATGATTCAGAGGCTCGCCAAGCGTAATCTAGTCACCCACGTACCCTACAAAGGCTGTAGACTGACTCCAGAAGGCTTTCAGCAGGCTGCGATGATTAAGCGCAGAGAAGGGCTGATAGAGATACTTCTTACTGAGGTAATCGGATATGAGGGAAGTGTCAATGAGGCTGCCTGTAAAATTGAGCATGCAATCGATGAGGAGTTAGAAATTGCCCTAGATCGCATGCTCGGTTACCCTGAGAAGACCCCTAGCGGCGACAGAATACCAGTCATAGAGAGACAAATTGAACCTATGCGAACTGGGCTACTAATTCCTCTCAGTGCGCTACCGATAGGTAGCAAGGCTACCATTGAGCTGATTGTCATGCGACCAACCGATTCACGTACAGTCGAGTTAGCCGGACTTGGGGTTGGGACTGAGGTTGAGTCAAAGAGCGATGGAATCTACTCCTCAAATCAAAAGTTGGAGATGTCAAAATCAATGTCCCTGAGAATCCTCGCTAGGACCGAGCAGGTGATGTAATGGAGAACCAAGAAGATCTTGATTCTCTGGCCGATTCAATCGGTGATGTAGTTCTGCCAGCGCCGGAAATTCAAAATCAAGCCCCGATTGTTTCCGTTGAGAATGATAGAAGCAAGGACAGAATCAAACTACTTCGCTCCAGAGAGGAGATGCTACTGAGAATCGACAGAATGCTAATCAGCAGCGGAGCGAGATTAGTCCTCTTCCTGCCCCTAGTCGTGATTATTCTATACGGGCTTGCACAGGCGTTCTCGCAAGGTGACCCAGAATGGTGGACAAACCACTTGGAATCTGTGGCTTGGGGCTCAGATATCTCCACTGCAATATACGGGCTTTCAATGCTGATGCTGATTGCAGATTCAGCAATGCTACTCTTGCTGTTCTGGCTCATGTCAATTACTCGATCAATCTTCTCAATGGAATCGAGTGAATTGACTAGGCTGGGCCTGACCTTCAAGAGCTCACATGGGTACGCTGAGATGAGGGCCACGATTGATGGCGCCATCAGACAACTGGGTATCACAACGGCCCTAATTTCTCTTGCTGCGATATTGCTCGGAATCTCAATGTGGCTCCCTGAGGACAGCGCAGGAACGCCATTCATGCTCGCACTCTCAACTGGAGCCTTGCTCAGCGGCCACGGTGTGCACATGGTCTCAGAACGCTCTAGATTCAACACTAGCGAGCCGTGGGGTATGCTGCAAGCCTTCTCACCGCCAATTCATCCCGCTCTGCTGAACCGCCCATTCACCGATGTAATTCGCGCACATGTCGACCCTCTGTTAGCAGTCAGGATGTCAGAGTACCTCTCTTCCATAGAACCCTCGATTAAGGAAGGCAGCAGTGTGAGGGAGTTGCAAGAGACTCTTCTACATCTACTGTATCTCCGAAGATCTTCACTAATCGATGAGGATCTGTTCAGATCTGCTCTAGAGCCCATGCTCGATCCCCCAGCCATTGAGCGCCTGTTCAACCATCCAGAACTAGGCGAAGAGACATGGGATAGACTTCTATCAAGAGCACGCTCTCAATGCGCGCCTTTCTTCCGTATCCATGATCGCTTGAGGATGAGCAGGTCGGCTACCGAATCTACCGGCGAAGTCTGGCTGGATGTGGACATGGAGAACTTAGTAGTCGGTCAGGCCAACCTATTCGCATTTGTATTAAATCAAGGAGAATCTCCACTGGATTTGGTACTTAGAGTCC
Source organism: Methanobacteriota archaeon (assembly GCA_002698225.1). Classification (GTDB taxonomy): domain Archaea; phylum Thermoplasmatota; class Poseidoniia; order Poseidoniales; family Thalassarchaeaceae; genus Thalassarchaeum. Next base: position 35,517 of record NZWD01000004.1, read on the forward strand.
AGACTCCAGATTTCAGACCCCAGGAATGTGTTTATCGGTTGAATGCAGAACCAATGAGGGTTGACTCCGAACCTGTCGGAGATGAACTCTACTCGGCTTTACCCGCGCTGATGTCCTCTACTCGGATAATCTGGCAGAGCTTGCTGCCTTCTGCCATGGGTGAGGCTACAGTTACACTACGACTCGAGGACGAGGCTGGGAACCTAATTTCGGGGAGAGTATTGGCTGTTCAGGTACGCCCTGATTTGCTGACCCGGGTTAGAATGTCTCTTGGAGGATTGTTCATGTTCGGAGCAGCAATCGTAGTCATCTCACCATTTGTACCATTCCTGATCAATCTAGTAGGACTTTGATTCAGGTCCATTCAAAGGTGATGCCCTTGTGGTGCAACTGTGTCTGAAGACGGCTCTATCCAGAGTGATGACCTCAGGACCAGGCTGCACGCAATGGAGACTAAATTGCGTAGGATGCGTGAGCAGAGGGGCAATCACAACGAGAACGCCAAGAGGGCTGCGGATTCGAGAGACTCTGTGCAGAACCAGGGCAAGGAGCTAAGGGAACGAATCGGAGAGAGATTAGAGGCCCAGAAGGAAGTCAGAACTAGGGCCAAAACACATCAGGCCAAGCGTGACGAGATTCAGAAGCAGATTGGTGAATTAATCTCCCAGAAGAGAGGTAGGAAGAGAGATGGCGGGACCAAGTCAGTCGTGATTCAACTATCAGAGACCATTGGAGAGATTGATCGAATAGAGAACCAGATTATGACTGATGGAAACCTATCTCTCAAGAAGGAAAACCGCTTACTGAAGAAACTAAAAACTCTGATTTCGAAGAGGGACGAGTTAATGCCCGAGGTTCAGGAACTACAAGTCATTGAAATCGATCTAGGCGATATGGAGGGCTCAATCCAACTTCTCCGTTCTGAGGCTGACGCTGAGCACAAAGCGATGCTTGAAGCCAACAAGGAGGCTGATGAGATATGGGAAGAAGTCAAGCCAATGCTCGAGGAACGTGATTTCCTCAGAGCGGAGGGCGATAGGCTCCACGCTGCATTTGTCTCATCTAGAGAATCTGCAGACAATGTCCACTCTGGCATTAAGGAATTGTTAGATCAGGTCAATGAGATTCGTGATGAACTGAAGGCTCAGAGAGAGGAGAGAGAGCGGATTATCAGGGAACATAACGAATCTGTGAGAATGGCTACCAAGACTCCGGATGAAGACGAAGAGTTAGCCGACTCACTAACTGAGCAACTACTAGAGAGTGGCTCCATCACTCTGGGTGGTACCAGGGCAGAAATCTCCGAGAGAGAATCTCCCCGCAAAAGGAAGAAGTCACGCAGACTGGGAACAACTAGGGGCAAGCGGGACTGATTACCAACCACGCTCTTCCATTCGGACTTCGAGTTTGTCTATCTCCAAACCATCCATTGGTTTCCCTGCCATCATAGCAGAAGCCTCGGTGACCTTACTGGGATCATTAAAGTGATGAGTTGACATTACTATTGCTGAAGCAGTCGTGGCTGGATCCTCGGACTTGAAAATTCCTGATCCTACAAATACACCGTCCATCCCGTGACGCATCAACAGGGCTGCATCGGCTGGTGTAGCTATTCCTCCTGCAGAAAATGTCACGACAGGTAATCTCCCCATCTCCTTCACTTCTCCCAGAACTTCCACGATGGCATCGTGACAAGCATCCATGCTTCCAAAGGGCGTGTTTTCGACAATGAGTTCATGCTCACTGGCTTGCTCTATTCTACGGAAGCCGTCGGACATCTTGCGAGCCATGACCTCAAACTCAACATCGTTTGCACTCTGTAGAAGAGCAATCTCCTGAGATACCAACCTAGCGTGTTGGATAGCACTGACGACATTTCCCGTTCCGGCTTCCCCCTTGGTGCGAATCATCGCTGCACCTTCCATGATTCTTCTGCATGCCTCGCCTAGGCTAGTACATCCACAAACAAATGGAATGGTGAATTCATTCTTGGTTATGTGATAGAAAGGATCTGCCGGAGTTAGTACTTCGCTCTCATCCACCATGTCGACACCGAGTTCTTGGAGGACACGAGCCTCTTCGTCATGTCCAATCCTAGCCTTTGCCATTACAGGGATACTGGTGGTCTCAATAATTCCTCTGATTAGTTTTGGGTGGCTCATTCTAGCCACGCCTCCATCAGACCTGATGTCTGCAGGTACCCTTTCGAGGGCCATTACTGCTGTTGCACCTGCATCTTCAGCGATGTGAGCTTGCTCAGGAGTGACGACATCCATTATGACGCCACCCTCCTGCATCTTGGCGAAACCTCTCTTTAGCAACTCAGTGCCATGTCTCATCTTGTTGAGGTCTACCAGTCTGGCCACATCATAGCCTCGGGCCAGTACCTCAAGAACCCTTGTGCAGGCCCGATTCAGGAATCAGCCAGCACAGGAGAGTCACCTTCTGCAATAGGCAGGTTGGGGGCCTCATCCTCATTCTTGTCCAACCAACTGAGCTCCTCATCCGGAAGATCGGTGTCAGCGTAAATCGCTTCGACTGGACATTCGGGGACGCAAGCAGCGCAGTCAATGCACTCGTCAGCGTCGATTACTAAGTAATCATCAGCTTCTCTGAAACACTCTACGGGACAAACCGCAACACAATCCTGATATTTGCACTTTACACAAGCACTGGTCACTACATGAGTCATGTCTATCGAACTCTGGTGAATACAGATTGCATATCAACGCTTGTATGAATCATGCTTTTTCTATTAGTTCATGAATCAATCCGGTAGCTACCGACTCTACTTCTTGACCGGGATAGGACTCTACCTTGAAACATCCTTTCGCAGTAGCCTCTGAGCTATCATCGCTCACTATTGTGACTTCCCCACAGACCAATTCTGCTAGAGAGATTCTGATGTGCAGAACCTTGTCTTCGTCTAGTCTGTTTGAGATTCCATTTTCTAGTAGGTTCCGTAACCCTTCTCCTCCCAATCTGGAAAGCGAATACGCAGATGCCTTCCTACCTGAGATGCTAGCCTCAATGATAGTCTGCTCTGAACCATGCCAAGATTTGCCTTTCTCCATGTTGACTTCACATCCTTCACCAGTCAGCCAGCGCAAACCCTGCTCAATAAGGGAGACATCATCGACAGCGCTGGCATGCACTCTCCAGCGTGCGCTATGCAGTCCCATGGTTGGAGCAGAAAAGCCCTCGACTTAATGCTCTCCTGCCGCAGCATCCACATTCCTTCGAGGCTTTGGTTCATATACTCGGGGTAGGTGGCACGGCCCGCATACGAGGTAGCCCTCGGCAGGAGTCCAATGTCATGGCAAAGGGAGCAGCAGCCAGGGCAGCGGCACGCAGGCAGCGCGACAAGTGGAAGTCGAAGCGTTGGTACAGCATCAGAGCCCCTAGGAACCCCTGGGCATTCAAGATCATCGGCGAGACCATGGCCGAAGAAGAAGAGATGCTCCTCGGGCGACATTATGAGATTCTACAGTACGAGTTGGACGGCGATTTCTCCAAGATGAATGTCAAGGTCCAATTCAGAATCCACGATGTCATAGGCTCAGATGCACTAACTGAGTATATCGGGCACGAGCTTCTGAAGGATCATATCCGCAGACAGGTCCGTAGAGACCGAGGCAAGATTGACGATACTGTTGATCTAGTTACCAAGGACGGCTATTATATCAGAGTCAAGCCGATGATGATTACACGCAACAAAATCAAGGCTAGCCAGAAACAAGAGATTAGATCTCAGGCTAGAGATTTGATAATCAAGTTCGGTGCCACCACCACATGGGTCGACATGCAAAAAGCAACTCTCGATGGAACTCTCGAGACGCAGATTCGAGAGATTGCATCCAAGATCCAACCCGTTAGGGATGTCATGATTAGGAGAGTGCAACTAATCCAATCTGGCGTTGAAGTCGGTGACGGACCTACTCTCGAGGAGATAATCTCCCAGGAGGAAGAGGTCAAGCAGGCCGAGACTGTTGAAGAAGACTCAGAGGGAATCTTAGAGACTATTTCGGATGCTGTGGATGATGTGGTCGACGAAATTAAGGAGGCTGCTACAGAGGTAGCCGGCGAACTAGCCATAGGTTCGGGCACGACAGCAGTTGATGCGGCCGTCGAAGGTACAATTGAGATAGCCGAAGAAGTGGTCGAATCCGTAAAAGAAGTCGCTGAGGCTGTGAAAGAGGAAGTCTCCGAGACTATCAGCGGAGACTCAGATACTGACTACGAGTCGATGACGGTCGCCGAATTGAAGGTTCTACTGAAGGACGCCGGCAAACCGGTCTCGGGCAAGAAGGCCGAGCTGATTGAGCGCCTCAAGGAGTGATTCAATGGCCCGCATTGCGGTGCTTTGCGGAACTGGCATGAGTGCCTTTGCTTCACACCTATCCTCTACTAAGGGCGCCAAATCAAGTACCCTGAGGGTTGATTCTGAGTGGGGCCAAGTTCCCGCTACTCTGGTTGATACTAGAGACGGAGAGGTCATGATAATCGACAGACACCACTCTGATTCCGACTCAAGAACTCCTCCTCATCAGATTGAACATCGTGCCAATGTGCATGCAGCAGCGAGCTTCCAGCCCAATTTGATTCTCAGTATCAACTCTGTAGGTAGCATGCGAGAAGACCTACCCCCGGGAACCATAGGTGTTGCAGCCGATGTCCTAGATCTAGCAGAGAAGCCATGGACATTCCATGACAAGCATGCAACACACGCCGACAGAACATCTTGCTTTGATTCGCATGCTAGTCAAACCTGTGCCAATACTCTCCACTCCGCCCAAGGACAAGTCACCTATGACCTAGTGGTGGCGCAGTGTGTCGGACCTCAATTTGAGTCTCCCTCAGAGATAGATGCTCTAGAGAGACTAGGGGCTGATGTAGTGGGAATGACTCTAGGCCCTGAGTCAAGACTCGTAGCAGAGACAGGCATTCCTCATGTAGCACTATCATGTTCTTCAAACTGGGCTGCTGGCAGAACGCCTGGCTCGCCGAAAGCCGAAATTGATCACGAGGCGGTGGATGAGATGGCAGCATCGATGCGAGAGAGGGTGGATGAGTGCGTGAAGGCCCTGTTATCCAGCGGGTGATTACTTGGAGAGTGACACTAGGAACGGACTCCTACTTATCGCTGTGTCATTGATAATGCTCCCTGTGATGATGGATCTAATGCAGTATCACGATGATGCTTCTGACGAGTATGAGCGAGAGTGTGATATTAATTACAGAATCCTGATTCTAGACAACAACGATCCTATCGACGCAGCACAGTGCGAAGAGTTAGAGGATGAGATGTCGAAAAGGCTGGTCTACTTCATCGGATCAATGGTAATTTTCGTACTATCGGGACTTTGCGGCATTGCGTTAGTACTGCCGCAAGGCGACAACGGCCGTAGGCAACCACCGATGGGCGGACAACTACGTTGATGGGTCGCGACTTCTAGCGACTGACATGGCAAGACCGGTGAATGTAGACGATTGGATTCAGATTGAAGCTCAGGATAGCCCTGACGGCTCATGGTATACGATGATGTCTAGAGTCGCTGCTTTCCATCACAAGCACGATTTCGCATCAAAGGAGAACCACGGTCACGATATGGGCTACAGGGTGGCATTGACTGTCGAGGAACTGGGTGAGTTCGCAGCTGCGATAACTAAGGGTAAGCCCGACGAGGAGGCCGCCGAAGAACTGGCGGATTTACTGATACTGGTTCTGGGCCACTCACTTGCAATGAAAATCGATCTTGAGACCGAGTTCCACAAGAAGATGGATCGGATTATGACTAGAGATGCGCGCAGAGGTAGACTAGGTATTCGCGTCACAGAGTACACGGGGGAAAAATCATAGAAGTATAAGGCCATTCTCAAATCTACAATTATACAATATTCTTCTATCTATAAACGATGTACTGAGACACTATTAGAACTACTTATATTGTACACAACCCTCACCTATTTATGTTCCGGGCGTTGGAAGAAGCATTGGCGGGATTACCAGCACCCACTAGCCCTAAAACAAATCATGGAGGTAACAATCCAAAGCTAGTTCCGCCCAACGAGGGAGTAGTAAACAAAGAGTGCAGTTTGGCATTGTGCAAAAGATATGAAAAGATATACACAAATCTGTCTGCAAAATCAATGAAACCTGCGACTAAGGTGGGTACTCACCATGGATTGTTTTCAGGTCGAAGTTATGATGTTGGATTTGGGCCTAATGATTCAGATTTTCCTCAACATGCAATTGAAAATAAAGTCCTGCCGAGTGAAAATTCTGGAGGGTGGCAGACAATCCGTGGCTTTCTCGGAGCAACTTTACTTACTGCTGTTGATTCAAATCAGAACCCAAATACAAACTATCATGCAGTCCTTGTATTGCCAACATCTGAATACTCTCGTGATACTCGTTCGATGCGCTGTTTGAAAGCTACAGTCGGTAAACAATTAGAACTAGTTATTGAACCGTCAATTGCTTCGACAGATAAAACTGGTTTTCACGAAGCATACAATGAACATTTTACTGTAATTAAGCCCAAAACTCGAGGGCATATTGGTGCGATGTTTGCCAAGTTTCCAAGTCACGCCAGCTCGTTCGTAGGACTCTATCGCAGAAGGGGCGTACTAAGAGCGAAGTGGGATGTCAGTACTGTTATTGGTGGCGAATACACGGCTATAGTGCATTCCGTTAGCTCATTCGACGCCGATTTGCCAGATGGAATCACTCTAGAATATTGGTGGCCCTAAGTCGGGAAACTATGTTTTTGCCCTTAACAGATCATCGAGTGAAGGCCGCACCCCGGGTCTCCAATCTGCAATCCATAGGCTGAGCAATATCCCTCCTATCTGGGCAAACATTCTGATTACATGTCCAGTAGGGGAAAGAGAAGCTCCATCTCCGAGTTCCACATCATAGACCCACATGTAGAGATTGGCCGGATACAGCGCCACTAGAAGAGCTGCGCTGGCATATCCGCCAATTTTCCTCGTCCTTGGTAGAATCAAACAGATTCCAACCGCTATCTCAACAACTCCACTAGCCAGTACCCAGAAGGTCGCAGACCCCATTATTGGAGGGACAATTGGCTCAAACCAACTCGTATCTGTGAAGTGCAGTACTCCTGCGTAGGTGAAGAACAGGCCACCGGCTAGGGCAAACAGCCAACGCAGATCCATGTCATCCCCGGGTCCAGATAGAATATGTGGAGGCGAACTCGTTATTCTCATCCGCCGTGACTCTCTCTACCACTTTCTCAGACCATTCTTTCCTGTCCCAATCAGGGAACCTAACCTCACCACTGCTATCTGTGTGCACAATGGTCGCGTGAATCTCCTCAACCCTATCTAGAAACATTTCGTAGACCTGCGCTCCCCCAATCACCCAACACTCGTCACTTCCTTCAGCATAAGCCAACTCGATTGCTCGGCCGACATACAGAGCAGTCTCAGCACCCTTGGCTTGCCAGTTCGTGTCACGCGACATCACAATGTTGACTCGCTCAGGTAGTGGTCTGAAGGTATCTGGCAGGGAATCCCAGGTCTTCCTGCCCATAATTACCGAATTGAATCCATCTCCCTCTGTCAGACTCTTGAAGCGGGTCATGTCACTCGCCAGTCTCCAAGGGAGTTGGTTGCCTCTTCCGATGAAACCTTCCTCGTCCATGGCTACTATCATCGCCATCTTCATTGGCTCACCTCAAACAGAAATCGGGGCCGAGATATGTGGATGGTGGTTGTAGTCCAATATCTCGATTTTCTCGTAGGAGAAGTCGTCTATCGACTTCACATCCGGGTCAAGCCTCAGAGCCGGAAGCTCAAGTGGTACGCGACCAATCTGCTCGCGGGCTTGGTCTAGGTGGTTGAGGTACAGATGACAATCCCCACCAGTCCAGACGAATTCGCCAGGCTCGAGGTCACAAACTTGAGCCATCATGCAAGTTAGCAGACTGTACGAAGAGATGTTGAAGGGTACTCCGAGAAAAGCATCTGCACTTCTCTGGTATAGTTGGCATGACAACTTACCATCGTTGACATAGAACTGGAAGAAGGCATGGCATGGCATTAGTGCCATCTCGTCGAGTTCTCCAACATTCCATGCCGAGACAATGATTCGTCGGCTATTCGGATTGTTCTTGATTAGATCTATAGCATTCTCAATCTGATCGACCACAGTGCCGTCATCGGCCTCCCACTTCCTCCATTGCTTTCCATATACTGGACCTAGGTTACCGTCTTCGTCTGCCCACTCGTTCCAGATTCTAACCTTATTCTCTTGTAGGTAACTAACATTGGTATCTCCTGATAGGAACCAGAGTAACTCATGGATGATGCTCGGCCAGTGTACCTTCTTGGTGGTCACCGCAGGAAAACCATCAGACAGATCAAACCTCATCTGGTGGCCGAATACCGAGATTGTACCAGTTCCCGTACGGTCACCTTTTTGCTCGCCCTCAGCGAGAATGCGACGCAGGAAATCGAGATACTGCTGCATATGCCTACTGCGCTGTGCACCGGTAGTCCATCAAGGATGCGGCTTGAGTTCCACTAGGGTGCGCCCATCTGCCGCATAGTCTCAATCAATTGATCTGTGAACCTACGGTACATACTACTCATCTCATCTTCGGAATCAGATAATCGTCCGATGTCACCATCCGACAAACCTCCTCCTTGCTCAGATGCAGCCCATTGGGCGAAATTGATTGGCTCATCAATTCTGACTTCGACCCTCTCCCATAGTCTGATCATCTTGGAACCAGGACTCATCATATTCTGTGTACCAACCATCACCATTGGGACTACTGGCACATCAGGAAAGCGTGCGGCGAGTCGAGCGACCCCAGTCTTACCTCTCTGTAGATAAGGCGGATCGCGCTTGCGGCTGCGAGTACCTTCTGGATAGATTCCTAACGCAAGCCCCGCATCGAGAACATCAACTGCTCTGGCTAGAGCATCTCTTGCACCAGTCTCTCTGAATGTCTCTATCTGACCAGTACTGGTCATTACAAGGCGCTTTAGTGGATTCTCGAAGTTCTCTTTCTTCGACAGAAAGTGAATTGGCCGACGAGCCGCTTGAACCATGAATATAGGATCGAGGTTGGAGATGTGATTGCTGACAACTATTACAGGTCCATTACGAGGAATCCTAGAGAGGCCGTGGAATCTGACATCTGTGAAACTGCGAATAGAGGTCGCTAGAACGGCGATAACAAATTGATAGACCGCAGGAGAGCGAAATGGAGTACCAGTCCCCTCCATCTTAACTGCACTGGAGATCGATACCAAAGACTCAGAACTCAGCCCACCCATGTTTCTCCAGCTTCACGGACGCTTATTGTGTTACTCGCAAGCAGTAGTTTATGTCTGCGTACCATTGCCAATGCCCATGGGCAACAGGTCTTTTCGGGCGACATTGATACTTGTTCTTCTACTCACATCCATTAGTGCACCCGCGGTAGCCGGAGAGTGGTCTGATGATACTTGGCTAGAGAATATAATCGGTCCCGAGAGGATAGCCAATGGGGATGAGTTCGGATGTCAAGGCTACGAGGGAATTTCTACAACCGAAGAGAACTGGGTCATCGAGGCTTGCAGGGACTATCTTTTGGAAAGCACCAACGCATCTAGGTGGGGCATTGCTCCCGTGTCTTTCGGCATATCCGGACAAAATCTCGATGAGGAGACGGCTGAACAGTTGACTGTGTCCGGTTTCATGATTGTCGGCGATATGCTGAGTGATGTTCCAGAGGGGCTAATTTCAGTCACCAGAAACGGAGCCAGCCTTGAGAAGGGAGTGGCCGACACCTCTCTGATTCAATCTGCAGAGGAAGATACGCTTGTCAGTATCTATTGGAGGGCTAGAATTGATGATCTCAGAGTCAGAGAGGACAAGGATGCAATCGCTTGGCTGGAGCAGCAGCAACTATGGCTCACTACTTGGGGAGAGTGGAACCTGCACCGCATTGCCGGAGAGTCCACTATTGCCAATCTGGAAGGCTCGCGGATTACTTCCGTCTCTCAGCCCGCTAGCACATGGTCTGTTCCTGGGACGATTAGACTAAAGTTCGATACGGAAGTATCCGGAGTTTACAACTCGTCAGGAGAGCAGTATCCGGTAATTTCATCTGATTCTCGAAAGTTGGAAACAGGTTGGAGGCAGATTGAGGAAGGAATCTTGCTGACCCAGGCCCCTGGGACTTCAATCACAATCGAGCTTGAAAGGGAGCCAGACTCGGTAACGAGCTCCCCTGTAGTTACCTTCAACGATCATCACCACGCTGTCACAGTCGTCGGACACCACACTACCAATCTGTTCCAGTGGACTACTGATTTTGTGAACTCTGAGTTAGTATTCACATGGCTGATAGAGAGGCCTGCCGGAATCGAGCGTAGCTGGTTCCTACCCGCTCTCGCTCTGACCATACTGATTGCGGTACCCGTTACCATCAGATATCTAGTCAAGAAGGACATCGAGGCCCAATAGATTTCATTCACCTATTCTAGGGCCTTGAATTATCGCCTTCTCGCTAATCATCCTCTCTACTATGCGCGCTACGACTTCAGGAGGTAGTACTTCGGGAGGATGCACTCCGAGTGGAACTATGCCATCGTCCTGCAACCACTCTTCGATACAGAAAGCAGTCACCATGCCCGTACTGCGAGCCATAGAGGAACCATCATCACGAGCATAATCGGCATATCTCCAAACCATCTGCTTTCCATCGTGCCCCTCAGCCATGACCTCCATCCATGTGAACTCAGGAATCTTGTGATCGTACCACCACTCTCGAAGTAACTCATCTTCATCGAGTTCCCCTGAGTCTCTTTCGTCGATGAAGCGCTGAATGTGGCCGGGCCAGCGTATCGTGTACTCAGACATCTCTACGGCTGGAATCGTTTCCAGTAGACTGCGCAGACCATCAGTTAGAAAAGCCTCCATTTGACCATGTTCTGGAACTTCGATAAAATGTCTTTCGGAGAGTGCAGGGAGAACTACTTCACCTCCGTCTCTGATGACTCTAGCGGGTCTGGTATACTCTGCAATGACATCTTTTGGTGAAAATGGAGCCATATAACTCCAGCCAGGAGTAGGTCCAGTTGGATTGCCACCAACTCTAATTTCGGCTTTTGAGAGAGGCCCGAGGACTCGGTACCCCTCCGCTAGAAGCATATTCGACAAACCGGGTGCAATTCCGACATCCCAAAGCACCTTCACACCCCAGTCTTCGGCAAACTGGTGGTAACGATTAGGAGATTCATCACTAAAACTCAAGTCAACTATCCTAGTGAAAGTATCGTGATTACCACAAAGTACTCTCATCCCAATCTTACCTATTTCTCCGGGAAGCATGTTGACTACTAAGTCAACTTCAGAGCGGTCAATTTCTTCGCAGTAGTCCAGTGCGTCTTCATGATGGATAGTAATCCCGGGGTATCCAATTACCTTGGGTTTAGGCTGCATGTCGATTACATGTATGTCGTGTCCGGCATCAGCTAACCTACATGCAACATAGGATCCAACGAGCCCCGCACCAAGACAATGTATGACCGCCACGGTTCGACGAGCCCGTTTCTCGTATTCTGTCTAACGGTCGCACTCTGAGGCCTGTGAACGGCGATGCCTTGATTGAGGGAATCGCAGGCCAAGGGGCATGGCTGGCGCAGGGCGCATAGACCCGTGGTCGTCCGAACAGTCGCAGGACTATGCTAGGATAATCGACCAGTTTGGTCTCGGCTCGATAGATATCCCGAGCATCCCTAATCCTGGAATGTTGCATCGAAGAGGGATCGTATTCGCACACCGTGATCTCGATGTAGTTCTTGGTTGCATGAAACGTTCCGAGCCGTTCGGAGTTCTGACCGGCCTGATGCCCAGTGGTAGAATGCATCTGGGCCATTCCATGGTAATAGATCAGGTCAAGTGGTTCCAAGATCAGGGAGCTGATATCACGGTCACAGTCGCTGATCTAGAGGCTTTGGCCACACGGGGAACCTCTCTCGAGACTGGTAGGAGAACTGCCATTGAGGAGTATGTACTCAACTATGCTGCAATGGGTCTCGATCCTGAGAACACCAATGTGTACTTCCAAAGCTCTCGTCCCGAAGTGCAACGATTAGCCTTCACTCTCGGTAGAAGAACCAATCTTTCTGAGTTTGAAGCAATCTATGGATTTGAGGGTGAGACCAATCTTGCCCATGTCCAAGCTCCACTAGTCCAGGTGGGTGATATCATACACCCTCAACTCGATGAGTTCGGAGGATTAAGGCCAATTGTAGTCCCCGTTGGTATAGACCAAGATCCTCACATTCGACTGACCCGTGGAATTGCCGGCAAGACTCATTGGTTCAATGTCAAACCACGTCACAAAGGAGGCGTGACAGTTGCTCTATCAGTGCAGGAGGGAAATCAAGATGCTCTGGGAGTCATATCAGGAAAGGTAGACACTGATTCGAGGCAGTCTTTGTTCGAGCGAATATCTTCGGCCCTCTCCCCTTTGGGTTACTCCGACCAAATTGCAAATCAAAAGCATGGAACGCTTGAGATACCAGGTGCCAGCATAGATGACATACCAAGAATCCGGATGTGCCTGCTCGCTCTGGAGCGAGAGATGGGTGGCATGGGTCTTATGCCGCCTTGCTCAACCTACCACCGCTTCGCAGTGGGCCTCACTGGAGACAAGATGTCCTCATCACAACCCGAGACTACCATCTTCATGGACGAAGCGTTTGAGGATCTCGAGCGAAAAATCAAGAGGTCTTTCAGCGGTGGTCAGCCTACCATTGAGGAGCATCGTAGATTGGGTGGTGACTGCTCTAAGGATGTGGCATTCCAGTATCTACAGTTCTTCTTCGAGCAGGATGATAATGCTTTGCTGGAGATAAAGTCAGATTACGAAAGTGGTCGAATGCTTGCAGGAGAGATGAAACAGGCCTGCATCGACAAAGCATGGGAGTGGCTACAGGAACTGGCAGAGCGCAGAGCCATGTGGTCTGACCGATTGGATGAGTTTCTAGCACCCGACGCACTCTAGGACAAGTCGTCCGCGTCGAAAACCGGGACCTTTGGGCCCGAATCCAACAATGAAATCTCCTCTTCGGAGAGTTCACGCGGAACAGCATCATCATGCAGAATCTGGCTATGGCCCATAGGATCCAGCAATTGCAACTCTACAGAGTAGTCGCCTGACCTAACGCGTGACAGCACTGCCAGTAAATCAGCGCATTGAGAGGCAACCTCTCCTTCAGCACCCCTCTGTAAGGAAACGATAACTTCCTCAAATCGAGATAGTACTCCCTCTATGTTGGAGACATAGCCAGTTGAAGCACCACCCGGTAAAGCCTCCAAATCCAATTCGACAAGCCGCACCGTGCACGAGCCTGAGCGGACTATGCGCGTAGACATGTGCTCTGTTGAGTCGATTAGTAGACTCCATCCTCCCGGTTTCCTACCTTCAGCAGGTATGAAGTCCGTATGCTTCCATCCGCACGAGTCGCAGAGCACTGTAAGTTGAGTATGCTCACCGAAGTAGGGTATCTCTGTAGTGTGGGCAATCATGGTCAGGCCACTATCTGAGTCGCAAACCAGACAAGGTTGCTCAATCCTGCTCTCCATATTGGCCTCAGTAGTACGCAGAAGGACCTCTTTCGGGCCCCTTGACACTCTCGAAATCATTTGGTAATAGTAGTAGTCTAGTATCGCCTAGTCTGACGACTTCTCCCGAGATATCATCCTCGACGAAGTCACGAATCCTCTCAACTGCAGTTTGTAACTCCAACTGACGTGTGAGCAGATTACTCATCTCGACTATCACTAGATCACCGTCAGAGATCCAATCCATAACTCTTGAGACACCTGTAATGTCATCGAGCACTGCTCTATGGACAATTGCATCTCTAATTCCTCGGGGTACCGGAGCATCCGGATAACGCTCACCAAGATCGTGGTAGTTCTGACCTGGCTCCAAGATGAAACCAGGAGCATCGCTGACACTGGGCATCTCTATCCACCGAGGCTCACCAGCATCACCTCTGGCCATGACCGGGCGCATTTGCACATCGTCTTGACTTCTGCGGTGCTGTATCATCGCAAATCACGATTAGATGCCTTTGCCACATTATCCAGTCTTCAATCCCGTCGCATTGATAAGGGTCCTGAATCGAGACATGTTCGCTGGGAGTTCAGCAGCAGGTGAAATCTTGAACGAGAGCGCTGACGTAGTCAAGACAGGTACCAGTACATTGGGCATCACATTCGATGGAGGAGTCGTAGTCGGCGCCGACCATAGGGCTACGATGGGCCATTTCATCGCAAACAAGAGCGTTCAGAAGCTGTTCAAGATATCAAATTCAGTCGCACTGACTACTGCGGGCCTAGTTGGGCACGCCCAATCGCTTTCACGCACACTCACCGCTGAACTTCGGCTTTACGAACTCAATCACGGTAAGCCAATGACTGTCAAGGGGGCCGCCACCCTAACTGCCAACATATTGGTCGGCCGACCTCACTATGTCCAACTCCTCATTGTCGGTGTTGATGGTTCAGGCTCCAGTGTATACAGTATCGACTCTGCAGGTGGTTCCATTCCCGATGCATACTGCGCCACAGGATCGGGTAGCCCGTACATGTACGGTGTTCTCGAGGACCAGTTCTCTGAGGGAATGTCTCAAGACGAGGCCCTCAAGGTAGCTGCAAAAGCCCTACTAGCTTCGGCTCAGAGGGATGCAGCCAGTGGCAATGGAATGGATTTGGCAGTCATCACCGCCGAAGACGGTTTCCAACAGATGTCTGAGGATGAGGTTTCCAACCTCATATCCTCAATCTAGACTCACGGCCTAGTGCCTTCCACCCTTCTAGGGTACAGCGCTACCGTGAGTTCATCATGGATGTGAGAATATGCGTCTAACACTGAGTGAATTAAAGAAGAAGATATCCAAATTGGTCCCCAGTGATATCAATTACGAAGTCGACCTAGAGGCAGGCTCCATTTCGATAATTACAGACCAGCCGGCAGCCTTCGGTGGCTCGGGCGAAAATCTCACAGTCAAGATTGCTAAGTCAGTGAAGCGACGCATAGTTATCCGACCACATCCTGATTTGTTGGCCGATGAGGCTGCTGTTCACGATGCTATCCTGAAATTCATCCCCGATGAGGCGAAGCTGCGCAAGACCTGGTTAGATCCTGCTATTTCCCAAGTCATTCTAGAATGCGATGATCCATCTTCGGCAGTCGGACCAAAGGGATCCAACATCAAGGCATTGAGGGATGAGATTGGGTGGCTGGTCGATGTAGTCAGAGCCCCAGCAATCGAGAGCCGGACTCAACATGATATCAGGCGTTTCCGCAAGGAAATGGCAGATGAGAGAAAGTCCTTACTGAGAAAGTTCGGGACTAGAATCTATCGCCCTCCTAGACCCGGTGAATCATGGGTTCGTGTCACTGCCCTTGGATCGTACCGAGAAGTCGGCAGGGCAATGCATCTTGTGACCACTAATGAGTCCAAGGTACTTGTTGACTGTGGAGCGAAGCCTACTACTAATCGCAGCGAGGTCGAACCTTTCTTCACCGCTCCCGAACTACTTCCTCTTGACAATCTCGATGCCATAGTCATCACACACGCTCACATAGACCACATTGGTATGCTCCCTGTTCTGTTCAAGTACGGCTACAGAGGGCCAGTCTACTGCACTCCTCCAACTAGAGATTTGATGACTTTGCTTCAAATTGACTACATCAAGGTGGCAAGAGCGGAAGGCAATGAGCCACCTTATTCCAAAGCAGACATACAGGAATGTATCAAACACATTGTGGATGTCAACTGGGGAGATAAGACCGATGTCTCTCCTGACATTAAGATGACAATGGAAAATGCTGGACACATCCTCGGTTCATCCAGCGTTTACATGCAGATAGGTGAGGGCAAGGGTGAGCATAAGCTGTTGTTCTCGGGCGATATCAAGTATGAGAAATCTTGGTTGTTCGATGCCGCTACTGTCAGGTTCCCAAAGGTCGAGACGCTGGTCATCGAGTCCACTTACGGGGGGCCTCAGGATATCCAGCCGACTAGACAGCAGGCCAGCCAAGAGTTGCAGGATCTCATACAAGACTCATTGGGAAGGGGTAGCAAAATATTCTGCCCTGTATTCGCCGTTGGCCGCTCCCAAGAGGTCATGATAGCAATCGACCAGTTATTCAAATCGGGCAATATTAAACCGGTCACAGTCTGGCTCGACGGAATGATTTCAGAGGCTACTGCGATTCACTCCAGTCACCCCAATTTCCTCAACAGAGACCTCAGAGGTAAGATGCTGAAGGGCGGTGCTGAAAATCCATTTAATTCACCTTGGTTCAAGCAGGTTGATTCAAGAGAGCAGCGCGAGAGTATTTTACTTGACCCTAGTCCATGCATAGTCCTAGCTACCAGTGGAATGATGACTGGTGGTCCGATTGTAGAGTACTTCAAGAACTGGGCACCTGAGCCCAGTAACACTCTGTGCTTCGTTGGATACCAAGCATCTGGTACACTGGGAAGACGACTTCAGCAGGGTCACCCTCAAGTCCCACTCTCCGACGGAGGTCAGACACTGATGGTCGATGTTAGATGCAATACTGTTACTATCGACGGATTCAGTGGGCATTCTGATAGAAATCAGCTCTTCGATTATGTCTCCGCCCTAAATCCGACTCCTCGAAAAATCATCTGCCATCATGGCGATCCTCAGACCTGTAATGCTTTCAGGCAGGGTTTGAGAGAGAGATTCAGAGTTCAGACATACGCCCCTGCTAACCTAGAGACACTCAGGTTGACATAATTAGAGTACGGGTACATCATAGCCCGATTCAACCGGGTCCGGAGTCTCTGTGACTACTTCCGAATCTTCGTCATCTTCGTCCCAATCAGACTCATCTCTATCAGGAGACTCCCAAGGAAGACTCGTACTAAGTGCGAGTACGAGTGCCATCGGAGTTAGAAGGAGGTACCCCCAAGATTCTGTGGTTAACTCTCCGTTCTCTGCAAAAGAGCTGCCCGACATGAAAATGAATACAACGGCAAGCAACCATCCGGTCATTACTCTAACTCGCACAAACAGGCTAAAGGCCCAATGTTCATCAAATGGCCCTTAAGACCATTCAATTTTCACCATAATTATGCCATACAACCCATGTCCAAAATCCTCACTCGGCCGGATCTTGGGTCAGCGCTGATAATGATGCCGCAACTCAAACACATAGCCCTGCGTACACCACCATGGCCATAAATATTCTTTCTTTGAAATGTATTTGCAGAGGACAAACTATTGTACTCTGAGACTACGGTTTGGCCGTGGAACGGCATTGGGTACTCATCAGGTGCACCTGTGGTAGCACTTACGGTTCTGCTAGGGGCTCTGCACACTCATGCCCTCACTGTGGGTCATCCAAAGGCTCAGAATTGAAACTCTTTGAATCCCCCGATGAACTCTCGGAGGCAGTAGCGAGATCGAATCTCCCAGACGGCATAGCTCAGGAGGTTGAATCCAGATTGGCATCTCAACAGGCCAAGGCTGAGTCTAAGGCGAACATGTCGAGAGGTGGGGCCGAGGCAATCCGCAGAATAATGCGCCAGGCAACATCTTCAGATGGTACTTTGACTGTCGAATCATTGTCTCAAGAACTGCTCAAGGAGGGTTACGATGAACCGACAGCAGAGCGTGTTATTGGTGGTGCAGAACTTGATGGGGTACTAATTCGAAACAGTCCGACTTCATGGGCTTGGCTCTAGTAACCTTCATCTCAACATCTCCAGTGGACAGGGGTCAGGGCCCGTGGGTTAGTCTGGCCAATGCTTGTTGGTTTGGGACCAATAGACCCAGGTTCAAATCCTGGCGGGCCCACCACTACTCGACGCGGCGAATAGCTTCGATATCAAATAGTGAAACGGCGTTTTCTAGAGCGTTATTCTTAGAGAACCATCGCGCATCCTCAATCTCATCGTCCTTAGGGACAATATCTTCAGCAGGGATATCTGCATTGCATCGGTAGGTGAACGAGAGCCAGTTTATCCCATCTTGCTGGAAAATAGCCTGTTGGATTACAGCCCCATCATCCCCCTCAGACGATTCGCCTGACTCTCCCTTGGGGTCAGGTATGCTAATGCTGATTCCCAACTCTTCCAAAGCCTCTCTCTCAGCTCCCTCGCGTGGGTGTTCGGCATAATCGACAAATCCCCCTGGGAGAGTCCAACATCCGGTGAAGAAGCCACGACTAACCTTCGCCATCAGAATTTCATCATTTGAATTGGTAATCACTACTTTACTCACAACCCTGTGTAGAGTTCGATAGACCGATTCGCGGGCAACTGGGTCTACTGCGCTGTCAGAGATTACAGCATCCTTCCAAGCCCAATGCCCGGGCCATGGTACATCTGGTGTGGCTACAGTGACTACATGGTCATCCTGGCCTAGACGGAATCTGTTAACTCTCCTCTCCTTCCAACTAATTCCCATATCTGTTGCTTCACTAGGAGATGGAAGTCGAATCAGGAAATCCCCTCCTTCCCATTCTGTCCGCCCCTTCCTTGGGATAGCTGGGCCTTTTCCTTGCATATCGACAAGAAGTAACTTGCCGTCATGCTCGAGGTGGATATGCTCGCAGTTCCTGTTCACAGTCATCCCAATACCTCGAAGCGGATGAATCCAGCGCTAGTAGTCTAGAATTGAACTCAATTGCTCCTTGTAAAATGCCGCTGATCCTTGCAGACTCTCGAGTTCGGATTTTTCGAGTTCTAACTCAACGACTTTTTCTACTCCTTCACTACCTAGTATCACAGGAACTCCGATGTAGATGTCATCTAGGCCGTACTGGCCAGTCAAGTAAGCGCTACAAGGAAGGATACGCTTCCTGTCTTTCAGTATGGATTCAGCCATAATCGCTGCCGCTGATCCGGGGGCGTAGAACGCACTACCCTTCTCGAGCAACTTGACTATCTCCCCTCCTCCTCCTGCGGTCCTTTCAGAGATTGCCTCAATTGTTGCCTCGTCCATTAGTTGAGTAATGGGAATTCCAGAGACGGTTGTGTATCTGGGCAGGGGTACCATGGTATCACCATGACCACCCAGCACCATGGCTTGGACATCCTCATTGGATACGCCAAGCTCCTCTGCGATGAAGTGAGTCATTCTCGCAGAGTCTAGAATGCCGGCTTGCCCAACTACCCTCTCGGGTGGAAAACCAGTGACTTTCTGCATATGGTAGGTCATCAAATCGAGAGGGTTGGTGACCATTACTATGACAGAGTCAGGAGCATGCTCGCGGATACCCCCTCCGACCTGTGAGATGATATCAGCATTCTTACCCACTAGATCTTCTCGAGTCATTCCCGGCTTACGAGGGAATCCAGAAGTAACAACCACAACATCGGCGTCCGCGATATCCTCGTAGTCCTTAGTGCCAGTAATTCGCCCATCATAGTTCAGAATCTGCCCCCCCTGACTCATGTCGAGCGCCTTGCCTTTGGCAAAGCCCTCGTAAATGTCCAATAGGACCACCTCTCCGATGTTCTTCTGGGCCAGCACAAAAGCGCAAGTCGCACCTACATTCCCAGCCCCAATCACTGCAACCTTACCTGCACCCCTCGACATGTTATCCTCGGTTGCTCGCCGGCGGCTTCGGACTTAGCATTAGTGATGGAGACTTGTCCTCCTCAGCAAGCAGAGTGAATGCTTCGGCGACGGCTTCAAGAAGTGCCTCAAGGTGGAGTGAGTCGTCGAGACTGAGCCTATGGCTCAACTGGAGGTGTTTGAATGAAACTCGGAGTCATCACTGAGCCCGAGGGAGAAAACAGAGTCGCCATCGTTCCCAATTCAATACCCAAGTTGAACAAGGTTGGTTTCGAGGTTCTAGTCGAATCAGGAGCCGGAACTTCTTCGAACTACTCAGATGCCGAGTTTGAGTCCAAGGGTGCTAGCGTGACCTCGAGAGGTGATGCTCTGTCTGCGGATATCCTAGTGACTATCCACATGCCCGATTCTTCTCAGTTGAAAAGGGGGCAAGTCATTGCCTGCGTCGCCGACCCGTTTCGGCATCCTGAGAGAGTCAGAGAATGCATAGATTCCTCAATCACCCTTCTCAGCATGGATATGATTCCACGCAGACTGTCAAGAGCCCAGTCCATGGATTTTAATTCTAGCCAAGATAATCTGGCTGGTTACAAAGCTGTGTTAATGGGAGCAGCCCATATTGGTAAATCAATCCCGATGATGACTACAAGCGCGGGCACAGTCAAGCCTGCCAAGTTCGTCATAATGGGAAGTGGAGTGGCAGGTCTACAGGCTATCGCCACAGCCAAGCGTCTGGGTGCCATAGTATTCGCATCCGATGTGAGGAAGTCTGCTGCAGAGCAGATTGAGTCGGTTGGTGGACGATTCATCGAAGTTGAGGGCATGGATGACTTTGAGGATGAGTCAGGCTACGCTAAACCACTCACTCCGGAGTTTATTCAGAAGGTCAACGATACTGTTTGCGAGGTCGCCAAGGATGCTGATGTCATCGTCACTACTGCGAGAATCTTCGGCAGACCCGCGCCAATCACAATACCAGCTGATGCTGTATCCTCGTTCAAGTCAGGAGCAGTCATTGTCGACATGAACGCCGATGTAGGGGGTAACTGTGAACTTACAGAGGCCGGACAAATAGTGATGCATAATGATGTCACCATAGTCGGAATCGAGAATCTACCGGGCACTATCGCCTCTACTGCAAGCATGCTTTACTCAAACAACCTGACAAATTTTGTCACTTCACTGATGATTGATGGGGAGTTCACCATGTCCATGGAAGATGATGTCTTAGTTGGTGCAGATGAGGGTTCAGACTTTCATGTCCCTGGAATGGGTGGCGTGCTAATCTGCTCCGAGGGAGCAATCCATCCAAAGCAATCACGATTATCGGAGGTGGTTGAATGAGCCTTACCGTAGCAGCCGTAGTAGGGAGTATCACAGTATTCATCCTTGCAATATTCTTGGGTTTTGAGTTGATTAGCAAGGTACCTCCTACGCTACACACTCCGTTGATGTCGGGTGCTAATGCTATTTCCGGGATTACGATAGTCGGCGCACTCATTCTATCAAATACTGCATTCAACAATGGCGATCCTGGCACAGCCGCTTGGCTTGCATTCGCGGCCCTCGTTATGGCTACCATCAATGTGGTTGGTGGATTCATGGTCACAAACAAGATGCTCGAGATGATTGCCGGCAAGAAGAGAAAGGGAGGTGGTTGATTGGTTGACGCAGCAGTTTGGGATATAGGCTATCTGATTGCCGCAGCGCTGTTTATCATTGGGATAAAGAGACTATCTAGCCCTAGGACTGCTCCGCAAGGAAATAGACTTGGTTCTATGGGAATGCTTCTTGCTGTCGTGATCACTCTGGTTAGGATGCAATCAGAGGGAATAATTGGCTGGGAGCTGATTGTCGGAGGTCTGGCCATTGGGGCAATAATTGGCGCCCTGATGGCAACCAGGGTCGAGATGACTGGAATGCCAGAATTGGTAGCGCTCTTCAATGGCTTCGGAGGCGGCGCATCGGCTTTGGTGGCACTTTCAGAGGTACTCGGTAGATTGGAGCATGGAAATGTTCCAGATGCAGGGATTGAACTGTATGCAGTTTGGGTCGCCATCGGCCTTTCAGGAATAGTCGGTTGGGTTACCCTGACCGGCTCTCTTGTAGCCATGATGAAACTCAAGGGCGGTTTCTATATCCCATTCAGCAAGAAAGACGACCGCGGTCGACCCAAGTGGGTTAGTTTCCCAACATGGGGTCCATCTTGGCTCAATGCCGCCAAGGTCCTGCTGCTTACCGCTTCTTTTGCATTAATCTGGATGACCATCGATGATCCGACAAATAAGGACTACATCTGGATGATTGTGGCATTCTCAAGTCTACTCGGAATACTGTTTGTTTTGCCAATCGGTGGCGCAGATATGCCTGTGGTAGTCAGCCTACTCAACTCACTATCTGGAATTGCAGCTGCATTCACCGGCTTCGTGATTGGAAACAATGTCCTGATTATCGCAGGTTCGATGGTAGGGGCGGCTGGACTGATCCTGACTTTCATTATGTGTAAGGCGATGAATAGAACTCTACCGGATGTCCTGTTCAAGGCATTCGGCGGTTCTGCAGAGAAGGATCAGTTGACTCGTACTAAGGTCGGCAGTGATCCCGAGGAGGTTGCTATGGTTCTGGATGGAGCTCAGAGAGTGATTGTGATTCCCGGATATGGTATGGCAGTCAGCCAGAGCCAGCATGCAGTCAAGGAGTTTGCCGACTTTATGGAAGCAGAAGGATGCGAAATATCCTATGCTATTCACCCAGTTGCAGGAAGAATGCCTGGCCACATGAATGTCTTGCTGGCAGAGGCCAGCGTTCCTTATGAGCAGTTAATCGAGATGGATGACATTAATCCCGAATTCCCCGAGTGCGATGTTGCCGTAGTAATCGGGGCCAACGATACTACCAACCCGGCTGCTCGTACTGGAGAGGGACCGTTGGCAGGAATGCCTATTCTAGATGTGGACAAGGCTAGGGTTGTCGTCATTATCAAGAGAAGCCTTTCTGTGGGCTATGCTGGAGTCGACAACGACCTGTTTTACATGGACAAGACGATGATGCTATTCGGTGATGGCAAGAAGATGATGAATGAGCTAAACTCGGCGTTGAAGGAGTTGTGAAGCAGCGCATCCCTAAGGGATGCGTCCGAGCAACGGTTATGAGACTCCGACCGACGAGGTCATACCGGTAGTTATGCGAGGAGCGCTGTCCAAGGCTTCGGTATGCTTGGTAATCTTGACCCTTCTAGCATTGCCAGCGTTTGGGATGAGCAACGGACCCGCTGCGCTCAATGGCAATGAAGAGTCTACTGTGAAGTATGGGTGCTCGTGCCACAATAACGGGGCGCCATCAGAGAGAGTTATCGTGATGATAACAGGAGTTCCGGTGATGTATGAGACAGATGTTTCCTATTCACTCACCATCACAGTGGCCGACTCTCTGACTCTTTCTGGAGGAGATGGTAACACTAAGGCAGGATTTCTACTCTCATCTGGTGGTGTCGGTGCATTTTCATGGTCTGATGACCAAGATCTCAGGCAAGCAGAGGATGCACCAGAAGATGTTTCTCACTCAGAAATCGATTCTGACGGAGTATGGGTATTGACTTGGACCTCTCCTTCAGAAGATGTCGGAAATGTCAACTTCTGGCTCGCCGGGAATTCCGTAGACGGAGGGGGGTTGAATGACGAGACTGACTACTGGAACCTCCTAGCCTTCTCGATCAGCCCACCTGGAACTATCGTCTCAGGTGATGATGCTGCTACTCTTGAGACTAGAACCATCTCTGTTGGAGATTACGACACCCTGTTCGTGATCGAGGAGTCAGCGGCCCAAAAGGAGGCCGAACGTCAGGCTGCATTGGCACTAAGCATCTATCGACAGGGTAACGCTCTGTACTGGACCAGTTTAGTCGCCCTGCTTGTCGGGGCTGTATTTCAGAGGGAAGTACTGGAGAGGCGCTATGGAGATGGTCCAGAGTACCTTGCCATGGAACTGGCATATCCGCAGGCTATCCGCAGGAGTCTTCTCAGTATTGCGTCCTTTGTAATAGGGGTCCGATGGTTGTCGTCCGACGCCGCAATCTCATTCCCTCCTGCTAGCATCGTCGAAGAAGGGACTCGCGTTACTAATCTCACTGGATTCCTAATCGGTTGTGCTTTCTTCCTCAGTGCTTGGGCGGCATACGGAGTTTACCGTACAATACTAGCTACTAGGGTCGAGCCTGATGTCAAGGACATCCTCTGAGAAGTATGGAACACCCTACCGCCCGCAGGATTCAATTCCCTCAGCATCTGTCAGATTTGTATTCTATATTCAGACAATCAATCTTGTTGATATTGGGGATATCACTTCTCTGGGGCTATGTCAGTGACTCGCTAATGACCTCTTGGCTCGAATCACTTCCTCTAGGCAACTCCTCACTAGACCTCTCAATCTATTCTCCTTTTGATTGGCTTGAAATGAGATGGGCGATTTCTATCCTGTTGTCAATACTTACTGTAATGCCCCTCCTTTCAATTCGTCTACAGAGATTCGCTTCACCCGGACTCTTACCGAGTGAGCGTACATGGTTTTCCATTGTACTGGCCTTCTGTACCTTAGTTCTACCAATAGCGATCATTCTGCTCTGGTGGATAGCATTTCCCGTTTTGATTGAGGCAACTCTTGCAGCAGACGCTCTGGATGGTGTTGGTAGTAGATATGATGCAGCATCAATTTTCGGCCTAGCGATAGGTGTTTCTTGGATACTTGTATGCATTATCCTTGCTACCGTAACCATGTCTCTAGCGAGACTCCTTGGAATGGTCGAAAAGGGGCGAACTAGAATGCGCAACAGATTGCTCGTAATTCTCGGAGGGGTACTGATTCTCTCGCTTCCCTCACAATTCGAAGGACTAAGGATACTGTTAGCAATAATTGCCATGGCAATTACAGACTGGATTTCTTCCAGTCTCCCTGCAGCGGCTCTAGGAAGGCGACAGTTCGATGTTAGGAATCTCCAATCATCCACAGAAGAACCTCTCAGATTGGCCATAATCGATTGTTCCTGTGAAGGAGTATGCCCTAGTGTACCACCAGGGAGCTTGCCAGATGGAGTAGCTTCACCCACATGCGTTGCTCTTTGTCTGAATACGCATGAACAGGATGCTCTGGCAGACTTAGTTTCTCAGCATTCCATTACAGAGCTAATAATTACTGGTTGTGATGCTGAGCCAATTCCATCTAAACTCAAGCGAAGCCTTAGCTCAAGTGGTTGTAGTACAAAGGGCCTGAGTTGGTTGGACGAAACACGCGCAGAATCAATTCATTGGAGGATGAAATCCATCACATATTCGACTCAAGAAGCAACCGAGTCTGCATTGGATTGAAAGAGGTAAATCTTAGACGTAGGACTATGAATGCGGTCCGGGCTGCCTTGGCAACATTAGTTCTGTTGATGGGCATTTGGGCAAATGTCAACCCTGATGTGCTCGAGGATTGGCTGAGTTCACCCGCCCCGAGTACATCAGTTCAGAGCGAGTTAGTTGGTTTGCAAGAGAGTGAGGAATGGCTCGTTCTGAGAGTCGATTTTCCAGATCGCCAGTTCGCTCAACAAAAGGCAGACTCGATGTTTGATTCGAACGGTCCAGCCAGCAATTACATCGACCAGATGAGTGGCTCTGACTCAATACTGTACGCCACGCTCTCGGATCGTGTATGGACATCACCTAACCCTGAGAGTCATTGGGGGTATGATTCAGATGATGAGAGGGATGTGTCTGTTGATAGCCTGATTGAGGCCGCCTGTCTCGATTTATTGTCTGGAATGGATCTTTCGAGATGGGATTTCAACGATGACGGAGTAGTCGACAGACTTCTGGTTCTACATTCAGGAAGAGCTCAGGAGTCGGGAGGTGGTGCAGATGCTCTTTGGAGTCATATGTCATGGTTGAACGAGCCCTTGGAGATTGGCGACTGGAACATCGCTCACTATACCATAGCATCTCTAGACTCTGGCATAGGTACTGTGATTCACGAAATGCTGCACCAGATGGGGGCGTACGATCTGTATGATGTTCACAGTGAAATTCCCTCTTCAAATTGGGACGGCTTGGGAGAGTGGGATATTATGGCCAGCGGAAACTGGAATGGCGACGGACATATCCCTGCCTTGCCTGGGGCCGCCTCGCTGAATCTTATTGGAGCCGATAGGTACATCCAAGTCGACTTGGCAATAGATTCCACACATGTTCTGGAACCGATTTCAGACGGCGGTTTCGGACTCTCTATTCCAATAGCACCCGGTGAGACAATTTGGGTCACATACAGGAGTGATTCTGGTTTTGATGCCGAACTTCCTGGTCATGGCATTTTGGTCGAGCATTCTGATGAGAACAATGGTAACCCTGTCGAGAACCTAGTCAACACTGACCCCGACAATGCTTGGGTCAAGATTATCGAGGCAGATGGAGATGCAGCATTGCAAAGAGGTAGAGACTCTGGTAGCCCGGGAGATGTATTCGATGTTGACGACTCGTTCGGGTCTTCTGGGATGAAAATCAGGGATAACCGCGGCAGATTGGTAGGCTGGACTATTTTGGTAGAGCAGATGTCAGATGGTTCTGCTACAGTTTCTTTTGATTCCGGACCCCATTCTAGCATAGACGCACTTACTCCAAGATCTCCTCTTCAATTGCTTTCTACAGAATCTGCCTTCGCTGAGGTGTTTGCTTCCGAGCCTTGTAACCTTGAGATTTCACTCTCAACCAGTCAGTCCGACAATACAGCACCCCAGTATATCGATATCCCTGCAGGCACCCATGAGGTACAGATTCTAGCACATGACAAGATTCCCTCTGATTCATTCTCACTGATAGGATATATTGGTTGTGAGTCAGAGTCTAAAACTGACATCTCACTTGAAATCGACATAGTCGGGCATAGGATTTCGACCAAAGAACTCTATTCTGTAGTTTCTTGGGAATCCCCTTCGATAGTCACTGTTACACCCAATTACGAAGGTGGAGGGGAGATGACTTATTCGATTGCATTAGAGGGCGCTGTTTCTAGAGTTGCGACACCCCACTCTCCAGCTACATTAGGGCCGGGAGAACCAATCACTCTAGATGTCGACCCCCTGGGTCTTCTCGAGCCTGGCATGCTGGCCAGAGGTTCGATAGTTCTCTCCGATGAACACGGTTCCGAACATCGGATCCCTCTCCTATTGGAGGCCGAATCACCATTCACAGGAGGCTGGTTGGCCTGGTTTGCTGAACCTGCAAATGGATTGCTTGTAATCTCGATATTGATATCGATTTCGATAGTCAGCGGCGGACGCCGAGATTAACTATCTCCTGCTTGGATTACTCCATCTAGAGTCAGCTGGCGGCCTAGAGATCGACAGGTACTCCCATGAATCTTGAACTTGCAGAGGATGCAACCAGATCTTACCTACACCTGCTGCAAGTCGGGAAGCAAGGCAAGCTCCCTCCCAGTCACTAGGAGCCTCTGCTGGGTGAACTACAAGCCATGGCGCATGCTCTTCTCCCAGTGGCTTGTGATAGCACCTCCAACGAGTACCATACTTGAAACCGGGTCTAGGGTGGAGGCCTTTGGATAACAGATCTCTCAGAATACTGGAACCCATCGATAAATTATCCTCATCAGAGAATATCATCTGTGAGGCAATAGAATCTAGAATTCTTCCGTGAGGATGAGGTACACCAATCCTCTCATCCGGCCATTCCTCGTCTTCGAAAACGATTACTGATCCATTAGCAAGAGGCTTGAACTTCCTGTGACGTATCTGTTGCACCGCTTGATTACTCAATCTTCCCATTTCACCCGATGGAGCGGCCGTCGAGACTCTGTAGGATACTACTGAACTCTCATCATCTACTACGATGACCTCTGCGATTCTGTCACGTGAAGAGACTTCTTCAGACCATTCGTATAGGTCCTCTGCATCCAGTTCCGAACTCGCATGGAACCACCTCACCTCTGCAATGGGCCCCTCATCTCGTGGATGTGTGTCTGAAGGCCACCTAGCCGCCCAAGTAGAAAGAGAATGATCAACATCCAAATCATTCAGGTTTGCATTAACTACCACTTTGTTTCCAGGTACCCTTAGGGCTTCCATTACTACTGCTTCGTCCAATAGACAAAGATCATCTCCAACTGCATCAACTAGCCATTCAGGATAGGGTAGATCCAGGTGCCTGTGTTCGTTACAGAAGATTACTTCCGCACCAGTCAATAGTAGTCTTGACTGTCCCATAGGCCTACCTATGGCTGATTTGGCCCAGAGTCGGTCGGATGCTTGACCGGAGTAAAGCCAGCCTTCACGGTGTTTCTCCACGGCTTCGCCATAAGGTTCCCGACTTGAGTGCGCCGGTGGCAAACATCATTCGCATTCCATACCACGCAGGAGCATGGAGGGCGACGCAGACAGAGTAAAGGTGCTTGCTAGATTAGGAGACATGCTTGACTCAATAGAGGAGTCTAAAGTAACCCTAATCGGAGATGTGATGCTTGACAGATTCCACCATGGTTATGCTAACAATCTTGATTCCACCGCTCCTGTACCTGTCCTCAAAATAATGAGGACAGAAGAGACCCCGGGAGCCGCTGCTCACATCGCTATGGGCCTGCGATCATTAGGTATGCAAGTTAGTTTACACTGCTGTGTCGGTGACGACAGAGAGGGTAGCACGATAGTATCCAAACTCGCTGAGCACGAGATACCGACAGAGGGAATACATTCTGTACCTAATCGCAATACTCTAACCAAGATTAGGTTCTACGGTAGCAGAGAGAGTTTGTTGGACGAGAGCCAGATTTTGTTACAAGCAGATCGTGGACCAAGAGATCCCCTACCTGAAGAAGTTAGGAAATCGGTGGCTGAAGGGGCTATTAATGAAATCTCAGAAAGCAACGCAATTGTATTGTCAGATTATGACAAGGGAGTGTTAGATACAGAGACATCACTGATGTTGATTTCTATTGCAAAGAAAGCAGGACTTCCCGTAATTGTAGACCCTAAACTCACAGGTCTAGATCGGAGCGCTGGGGCTGATGTCGTTCTATTTGAGAATCGTGGACTAAATCTTCTATCTCGCAGGCAGGGTTCTTCCGACCAATCTAGTACTGCATCTAACCTGATATCACAGTATGGTTGGGGTGCCCTACTAGTTCTCAGAGGTACTGAAGGAGTTACCTTGTACAGAGACGGTGAGGAACCGTCCCACATCCCCTGCCTATCCCCTTCTGCGGTCCAGCAAATCGGTTTACACGACGCTGCAGCCACAGCTCTAGCTGCAGCACTTGGAAATGGACTCTCAATGGTCGAAGCTGCCACCTTAGCAGCAGCTGCATGTGACTGCATCCTAGCCGCTGAGGCCAGTAGGGAGTTTGTGGACAAACAGACATTGAGACTCTGGATAGATGAACTATCGTGGCAACTTAGAATCTCAGACAGATGAAATCATCTATACATTGGATTCATTACCAGCAGAGATTGCCATCGCATCATGAGGTCGAGATGCTTAGTGATGACCATAGCATTCTTACTCTCGATAATCGTTTCACTACCATCTACTAGTGCCGAGACCAAAGATCCGGCCATTATCGGATTCGATTTTGAGAATGGCCTATCTATCAACGAGTCAATATCGCTTTCAGGTTCAATTGAGTCGGACACATTTCCTGATTCGGTCATTTGGAGCATTGAATCAGACCCCTCTACTATGGTACAATTGTATGACAATCAGATTAATGATTCATTACAGGAAACACAGTCACAGAGCGGCCGAATGACATGGTCTTGGCAGGCTAATTTGGAAGTTGAATGGTCCCATTGTACATGCTATTTCACCATCACAGTAATCATCGGAGAATATAGTTGGAGCGAAACCAGAGTACTATTCATCGGAGATACATTGCGTTCCGGACTTCTAATCGACTCACCAGTTGATGGGGATTGGACTCATGAATCAATTGTTGTCACTGGTTGGAGCTCCCATCCTACAGTCTGGGCGGATTCAGAGACCAGATTCTTCACCTATCCGGCAACTAACTCAGTCCAGTCTTGCTCGGAGGAAGGAGACTCCGATATGACTCAACTGCTATCTGTGATTAGTTCCGAAGGAGATTACTCTTCAACAATAAACATCTCAGCGCTGGAAGATGGTTGGTATTCGTTGTATGTTGAGAACTACGATCCCTCCAGAGTCGCCTTTGCTCAACAGTGTGTAGGTATTCGTGTAAATAACGCCCCTCCCGAGATTGTCATCAATGGAGAACCATATCACATTGAGAGCCTAGGCGAGATAACCTTCGATGCTAGTGCATCAGATGACCTATACTGGGGCAGAGAGGAGATGGAATACATGTGGGTACTACGCAAACCATCACACAATGGTCAGACACCAATTGATATTGAATTCGGAGGCAGCACATACTCGCTGTCCGCAAATAGCGGAGGGGACTATTCACTGACTCTCAGGCTGACCGATTCAGGAGGGGTCTCTTCAACTTCGATATTTCAGTTCGTTATCGAGAACCAGAAGCCCAACGCAGCCGGTTCAATATCCGGAATTCCAATAATTGATGGAGATACAATCAGACTTAGTGACAGTGATGAATGGGAGTTAGATGCTTCTGATTCTAGTGATTCTGAAAACGATATTTCTAGCCTCAGATGCATCTGGAAGATAGATTATGAGCCTATTTTCGAAGGTTGCCAAAGATCATTGACATGGGCTTCAGAGATTGAATCGGATTCTTGTATCTTGACTCTAGAGGTAATTGATAATGACGAGACTTTTTCCAGTATCTCGGTTATACTAATTCATCCCGATTCAACTGAACCCCTCCCCTACTCGCTGATAGTCCTCTTGGTTTCGGCACTATTCCTAATCTCAGCCATTTTCCTAAGATACCGTTCTTCGGATGACTCAACAGGCATTCCCAGTTGGGACTCAGACAAGTAGAATCCCTCATAAGCAACCCTCAGTAGACCGATGATGGGGATACATGGTGCTAACTTTCTCAGCAACAGAGTATTCGAATCGGCAATCAGCCTTCCTAGGTCAATTACCAGACGACTCAATAGTAATCATACCCACTAATCTCCAAGCAGTCAGATCTAACGACACTCATTTTCCATTCAGGGCGAACTCGTACATGCTCTACCTGTGCGGTTGGGGCGAGCCTGAGTCAGTATGGATAGCCACCAACTCAGGAGGGGATTGGATAACATCGCTGTTCGTCCCCCCTCAAGACACCAAGGCTGAGATTTGGGAAGGTAGACGGGCCGGCCCAGAAGGGGCAGCCAAGAATTGGCCTGTGGACGAGGCCCATTCTATACTTAATCTGAATACTATTGTTTCCTCTATGCTAGGAAATTGTGACAATGTGTACGCCATCCGTGGCCTGAATTTAGAAATCGACTCCATGTTAGATGTCTACGAGAAGGAAGTACTGAATCCAAAACCTCACCTAGATTCTCTGAGAGTAATCAAATCCGAGGCTGAGATTGAGTTGATGAGAGAGTCTGCCGAGCTAGCCTCGCGGGCTCATGTACTTGCGATGAGATCAGGAAAACCTGGCGTGGGTGAATGGCATCTTCAATCAATAATCGAATCATGCTTCACTTCGAATCGCAGTCATTGGGCCTATCCGTCAATAGTTGGAGGTGGAGAAAATGCAGCCATTCTGCATTACAATTCTAATTGTGATGCTGTTGAAGATGGAGACTTAGTTCTCATTGATGCCGGCTGCGAGATTGAAGGATATGCCTCTGATATCACCCGAACTTGGCCGGTCAACGGGAATTTTACCGAGGCCCAGAGAGAAATTTACGATCTAGTTCTGAATGCACAACTTGCAGCAATAGGGGCATGTCAACACGGAGCTCACTGGATTTCATTCCATCAAGCTGCATCGAGAGTGATAGCACAGGGATTGATCGATCTAGGAATACTGGATTGTACTTTAGAAGAAGCTATAGGTGACCCAAAGGAATTCGATGGACCATACAGGAACTATTTCATGCACGGAACCGGCCATTTCCTCGGACTCGATGTCCATGATGTTGGAGGAGGGAGGCAAGGCGACAAGGACGCTGGCCCAATACTCAAATCGGGGATGATTGTCACTGTTGAACCCGGCCTGTACTTTGGCAGTTGGAGAACAGATGTCGAGATCCCTGAGAAGTATGCGGGAATTGGAGTCAGAATAGAAGATGATATTTTGATTACGGAAGATGGTCCAGTAGTTCTGACCTCTTCTTGCCCGAAGGAGATTGGTGATATGGAAGCCATCATCGGGCAAGGGAGTTGAGCGCTTGGCACAATGGAAGGAGATTCTACAGGCTCAGTCTGAAAACTCCCCATCTAGGCTTAGCGTAAAAGATGCCACTATACTGTACGAGCACGCTGAATTGACAGAACTGATGTATGTCGCATCGATTCACCGTAGATTGAAAATCCCAGGAAATCAAGTCACATATCTAGTTGATAGGAATGTGAATTACACCAATGTGTGTACAATCAACTGCCAATTTTGCTCCTTCTATCGACCCCCTGATCATCCAGAGACCTATCTCCAGACTGTTGAACAAATCAGTCAGAGGTTCTCTGAGTTGGAGAATATCGGAGGTTCACGTGTACTCATGCAGGGAGGAGTTCATCCTGATCTTTCTCTAGATTGGTATACAAATATGATACGAGAATTGCGTCAAAGACACCCTTCCATAGAATTAGATTGCTTCTCTCCGATTGAGATTGAGGGAATTTCAGATATCTGCGGATTATCAACTAAAGAGGTTCTGGAAGAACTCCGTGCTGCAGGAATGCATGGTTTACCAGGAGGCGGAGCTGAGATGTTGGTTGATGATGTACGACTGGATGTTTCTCCAAAGAAAGGCTCTGCTCAAAACTGGCTGCGTGTGATGGGCGAGGCTCAGGAATTGGGCCTGACTACCTCGGCGACAAATGTATTCGGATTAGGCGAATCGATCTTGCAAAGATTAGAGCATATGAGTAAAATCAGGGATTTGCAGGATGTGGCGATTAGCAATGGCCATGTTGGATTCACATCATTCATCGCTTGGCCCGTGATGCTTGAGAATAATTCTCTTGGTCTCAGAGAGAGTGGGATGAACAAGTATATTCTCGGCGCTAGCGCTAATGAATATCTCAGGCATGTTGCTATATCTCGTTTATTCTTAGATAATATCGATCATATTCAGGCATCTTGGCCAACTATGGGA
Organism: Methanobacteriota archaeon; assembly: GCA_002698225.1. GTDB lineage: Archaea > Thermoplasmatota > Poseidoniia > Poseidoniales > Thalassarchaeaceae > Thalassarchaeum. The sequence goes on from NZWD01000004.1 coordinate 68,360, forward strand.
ATTAAGGTTGCTCAGATGGCGCTTTTCGCTGGAGCGGATGACATAGGTTCGACGATGATGGAGGAGAATGTTGTCTCTTCTTCCGGCTCTACTAAATCACGAGCATCGGAGAATGAGTTACAGATGATTGTACATAGAGCCGGATTCATACCTAGGAAGCGTGATTCTGATTACAATCTGCTAGATACTGATTCTACTACTAAGCAGGAATTCGCCCCTCCTCCTTCACAGACGATATAATCAGTTAGACTCGACTCGACCGCTTCTTACTGGCATTACAGGTATTGAATCTAGCCTCTCCCGATCATTAACTAAGACTGGCTTAATCCATTTCATCCTAGTGCCATCGTCTCTGACAGCATCAATTACTATCTCCCAATGAATTGCAATCAGTGCAGAATATATCGAACCAGGCCATATTTGTCGAGGACCAGGTAGGCTATATCTACCAGAGGAGATATCCAAATCAACCCATTCTCCCCAATCCATTACCCTGAGTGGCTCTAGTAGGAGCAACCTCGGATGCTCGATAGCCAAAGGAATCGACTCCCCTACCCCAGTCCCAAGTTCCTCACCTGCAGTTATCCTTCTATCGGGAAGGCGAGTGGACATCCCAGGTGCAGATTGCCTGCCTTCCTCGCGTCCCAGGGCTTCAAGCATTTTTTCACGCTCGGGAACTATCATTCCCACTTGTAATCTAGCTTTCTGAGTTATCACATCGACAGGGACTTGTTGTAGCAGCAGGTCCAGAGTATTTCCTTCAATCTCAACTGTTGTCAATATGTCATCGAGCGGTGAAGAGATGTATCGGTTTTGTCTCCTGATATCGCGCAAATTGGCTATAATCCTGAATATGATGGGGACAATGAATAGAGGGAACGAGAAGAAGAGCAGTTTTGGGTAGTCTAGTGGCCCTATCCGATAGGACCCAGCGATTGACTCGGAGAGTAGACCACTCGCAACAAGCCCCGGCTCAAGACTGTGGATGAGCAAAGAGAAGATGATTATCACGACTGCCGGACGAATGGCCCTTCTAGCAAGAGAATGAAGTGGATCTGGTTCGATGTACCATCCATTCCTAGTCCTGGTGATGAATTCAAAAGGTTCTCTAGAGATTTCACATGTGAGTGACGGCAAATCGTCTTCGTTTGGCATCAACGACCTCCATTCGACATTCCAATCCTCATCATGTCCAATTGAGAATGCAGGAGGGGGTTTCTGTTCTGACTCGACGACTACCTCAATCATTGAGACACCTAGAGGATCCATACTAGCATGTTCGAATGGAGGATATCTGAGTCTCTGAACTGAACGGAACATTACTCAGCCCCACAATACAGCCTTTACCGCGCGCCTAGCAAGCGATCTGAATTCCGGCACATCACGAAGCATCCGTAATCCCAGAGGTATAGGATTCTCAATCTCTCCGACCTCGTTGATTAGTTCTGTAACCTCAGGCTTGGACCATACTGAGAACACTTCATCCAACTCCTCGTCATTCATCTGTGTCAGGAACGCATCTCTGAGAGCTTTGGCTCTCAGTTGGTCTTTACGAACTGGCTCAAGCACTTTTTTCATCATTGATTCCATGTCCGACTGAGATAGTAAATTCTGAACCCTATTTAGTAAGATGGGGGCTGTATTTTCCACATGGATAAACCCGGGCCCAATCCCTCCCCCGGTTGTTGGCTTGCATAGGCCAGCAGCATCACCAAATAACACCACTCGGCCCTTGACAGGGCGACTGACTAAGCCACTTGGTACTGGTCCACAGAATCGTCCAACTTCTCTGCATCCAGTGAACCTCCTAGACCACAGAGGACTCTTCCTTAGAGTATCGAGGAGTTGCTCAGGAGATCTACCTTCCATCATGTCCGCTTTGCTCCATGTACCTATCCTTGTAGTATCTCCAGACGGAATGGCCCAGGCGAAGAACCCTGGAGAAATCTCTGAGCCAGTATACATGTCAAGCCTGCCCTCTTCACCTACATAGCCGGTTACCTCAATCTGAAATCCAACCATCATCTCCTTAGGCCGGCCCATTCTGAAGTTTCGTCGGACCCAAGAATGGGCACCATCAGCACCGCAAAGCATCAAACATCGAACACTGACATCTCCTGTTGGAGTAGTGATTGTAACATTAACTCCAGCCTCATCTTGTTCGGCGGCAAACGGAGTGCTAGATAGCCAGAGATCAGCTCCCGCATCCAGTGCGGAATCAATTACTGCCTCATCAAACATCTTTCTACAAACGCTCCAAGTCCTGATTAAATCAGGAGAGCCGATTGATACTTCTTCACCGGAAGGGCTGTGAATTCTAGCACCCCAAATGGGGGTGAGAACAGTGTCGGTCAATCCTACTAATTCCATGGCCTTTGGATTGACTAGTCCTGCGCATTGGAAGGGCCTTCCAATCTGTGCATGCTCCTCGACTATCAGAACTGTAGAACCGCCTTCGCATAGTCGTCTAGCCAGTAATCCACCTACCGGACCCGCACCGATTACCACGAAGTCGTAATCCATACATGTGCCTCTAGGCATCAGTTATTGAGTCCTGCCCAGTATAGCGATTAGGAATTCTTCTTTCTACGACGGCCCCGGGAACGACCCTTAATCTTCGAGATTATCGTACTGGCATCATTTTTTGTCAATTCCGAGATGTCCCTAGCACCGACTATTGTCAACAACTCAGAGATTTGCTTGTCATTTTGCTCGGCGAGTTTCCCAATCAAGTCTACCTGCGACTCTGTCGCAGGGAGTTCTTTGGACTTCTCAATCAGGGTCCCTATGAGCTCGCTTGCTGTCCCCGAACCTCCACCAGTTAGGGCGGAAATGTCACTGACACCTGCCATCTCAAGTACACCATCCAATCCAATACCAATCTGGTCTGCTAATTTCAAGATGAGAGCACTCTGTTTCTCACTTGGAGGGTAGCCTACTGTATCACCAATCTCCTTTAGTCTGTCAATGATTACACGCGCCTCATCACCAGTAATTTCGTCTACCGTTTTGGAAGACATTACTTCATCAATCAATTCAGGCTGAAGGTGAACCAAGCGAGATTCAATCAGTGCTCTCTGGCGTGGCGTGGCTGTCTTCTTTCTGATATCTAGGGCGTTATTGTGCATGTCTCTGAATTGGATGACGAATGAATCCCAAATCTCAGGGCCGTTCTGAGTTCCGTTCTCGACTAAATCCAAGTTTCCTTCCATCTTCGAAGTGAAATTGGGCGTGAAGAGACCATAATCTTCATCTTGATTATTGTAGAAAGGAACTACATCAAGCCATAACATTCGCCCGTCATTAGTAGGTTTCAGAGAACCCCCATCTGACTCTACATATCCTCTTCCCGTAAGTTTCAGAATGGTACTGACATAGGTAGATGGGCGGCCAATCTCGGCTTTCTTCATGGCTTGAACAATTGAACTCTCTGTGTACCGCCCAGGTGGCTTTGTATGATCTGTAACCATCTTCGGACTTTCGTCATTTTTCTCAATCGGCCAGTTTGCTTGTTCCTCCAATGCTCCCGCGGGAGGTGTTGTACGGACATTGGAGTTGAATTGATCGAATACGGTTTCCCAACCACTGTGTGTTCTCCATGAGGCGGTTCCTCTGAGAGATTTAACGCAGTCGGGAACCATTGCTTCTAACTCGCGCCTCTCTCTGATAGACTGAGACATTTGACTTGCAGCGAAACGAGCCCAAATGAGGGAGTATAATCTCTTCTCATCAGCTGAGGCATTAATGGATAAGACATCTGGCTTACTTGGCCTGATGGCCTCGTGAGCATCTTGTACATTCGCCTTACTATTGACATCCTTTCCGACCACGCCCTTACCTAGATGTTCTTCTCCATATTTGTCCCTAATGAATTGCCTGACAGCCTTACGTGCGTCTGGATTAGTCCTAGTAGAATCAGTCCTGATGTAGGTCACGAAACCAGACTGATACAGGGATGAAGCGATACGACTAGTCTTGGAAACAGACCACCCAAGTGTTGAGTTACCGGCTTGTAACATTGTATCGGTAGTGAAGGGCGGCTTTGGATTTCTTTTAGTAATCCCTTCTTTTACAGATGTAATTACCAGAGAATCTGAAGAAGTAATGGCGTCAAAAGTTGATGTTGCTAGGTCGCTGTCAGAGGTCCTATCGGCCCTATGTTTTCCAGAGTCGTCGAACCAGGCATCAGCTTCTCCCTTCTCATGAAATCTAACATTGAACTTAATCCCGTGACTACTTGCATGTACGCTATGATATTCTATGGGGACATGAGCCTCTCTTTCGATCTCTCTTTCGACTATGAAGCCCAAAGTGGGAGTTTGGACGCGACCCATGGAGGTTAGTCTCCATGACTTACTGAATCTTGAGCATCTGTAACCAACCAGCCTATCCATGAACCGCCTAACTTTGGCAGCATCAACTAGGTTAGAATTTATGCCGCTGGGGTTTGATATTGATTCCGATACAGCGGATTTGGTGATCTCGTTGAAAGTCACTCGATTTACTATGGGAAACTCGGAGAATAGTATGCTTAGTCTCCAAGCGATGAACTCTCCTTCTCTGTCAGGATCAGTTGCAATATAGACTTCCTCAACATCAGATTTTCGTGCCTTAGCTAGAATTTTATCGATTACTCTCTGAGCACCATCAGTCCAGTCCCATGGGGGATCAGGTAACTCTCCTTTGTTAGCAGCCCACATAGCCTTTGAGCGCTGCTTCGAGCCGTTACCAGAGGGGAGATCCTGAACATGTCCATTACACGCTTCGACGATCCATCCCTTACCCAAGTAGCCCTTGACGGTTCGTGCCTTCGCACCCGATTCAAGAATCATCAACTTCATGCCGCCATCCTCACCAGTATGTCATTTGCAGACTCAACTGGCTGAATGCAGCGCCGACTCCGACCCTGTATAAACATGAGTGGCGAGTGATTGACGACAACGCCCGCACGAGCGCGCGCGTGCGCGAAGCGGAACTATGCTAACCTACCTCTTGAAGCCACTTCATCCCAAGCAATCTCTGCGGCAGGACCGGCACATCCAACGCATCCAGGATAGCCAGCCTCAGCAAGCTCCAGCATTGTTCTGAGATACCTATCCCACATGTTCGAGATATCTCCCGGAATCCAGACTTCATCCATCGAAGAGGGTTCTGAGCCACTGAAGATTCCTCCAGGTGAGTCAGTTAGACAAACAGAAATATCATCCTCACAATATTCAAACAATTTGAATTCAATCATCAGCGCTGCCGACGCATCACTAAGTGAAGTTGAGATATCATCGATATCAATGCCGTGGTCGATACTCGCCTTGTAGATTACATGGGTGCTACGCAAGGTCCTTCGAGCCAGTTCGCTAATCGCTGCAGCCTCAAATGTGGTACGCACAGACCTGCGATGCTACGCAACGCTTGAAGTGTACCTCTCTGCGCATTCGCTCGATGGGCCTACCCTACAGCGTCTTCGTTAGGCCCATGCTGAGTTTCGTCGATTCAGAGACAGCACACTCGATTTCAATGAGAGCATTGAGTGGCTTCGGACAGAGTAGAGTAGGTCAGAGGATTCTCAGTACAGTATACAATTCACCAGAGTTGCCGATACATGTATTTGGACGCCTCTTTCACCATCCCTTGGGTCTAGCAGCAGGGTTTGACAAAGGGGCCGAGGCATTATCAGCATGGCCATCCCTGGGGTTCTCTTGGATAGAATACGGTGGAGTAACTAGATTCCCTCAGGAAGGTAATCCTAAGCCAAGAATGTTCAGATCAAACAAACACGGAGCCCTCGTGAATAGGATGGGATTCAACAACCCAGGTGCAACGGAAGTTCGAGACAGGCTGATTGAGAGAAGAGCATCCGGGAAGTGGCCAAAGACACCAGTAGCTGCTAATATTGGGCGGTCGAAGAAGACTCCAAATGAGAGTGCAGCGAGTGACTACTCACAGACTCTTGAGATGTTATGGAATCATGCAGACATGTTCGTGCTGAATATCTCTTCTCCGAATACTCCTGGTTTGAGAGATTTAGCAGATGCTGATTACCTCTCTTCAATAGTCACTGAGTGCAGACTTATGGCTGAGAGGAAGGGAGGGGGGAAGCCATTACTGGTCAAAGTCTCTCCAGATGCAAGCAATGAGGAAATTCTATCCTCAGCACATTCTGCACTCAGATCGGGAGCTGATGGATTAGTAGCGATTAACACATCAATGCATAGACCCGTACCTAGGAATGCTGCTTCGAGAGGAGTATTCGCCGAGGCCGGTGGAATCTCGGGAAGACCTCTCCAAAATAGATCAAAGGAAGTGATATCGTTGTTGTACTCAGAAGTCGGAGATTCCATTCCCATAGTTGGAGTGGGAGGGATTGAGTCGCCCGATACTGCTTGGGAAGCAATCACATCCGGTGCTTCTCTAATCCAACTGTATTCGGCTCTAGTTTTCAGAGGACCTTCAGTTGTCAGCACCATTGTAAGGGGCCTCAAGAAGAAGGTCAAGCAGCACGGCTTCGTAGGTTTAGAAGAGGCAGTTGGATATGAGATGCCGTGACATGAGTATGGAAACTCTATTCAATACCAATCACTAGTTCGCATCATGGCAGGGACAAGGGCGTCTAGACTAGGGTTGGTGGCCGTCTGCATGGCCATTCTGGTTACTCTAATGTTTGTCAGTGTAGATCCAGAAACTCAGTATTATATTGATGAGGTAATGGATTCGCCCGAAGGTCATGAGGGGGAAGTCCATTTGAGAGGGCAGGTCGAGCCTGGCTCAATAAATTCCTCCTCCACTTCATTCATACTCATCGGACTAGAACACGCTCTCAGAATCGATTTCTCTAGGGCGGCAATACCTGACGGCTTTGATGAGGGAAACACAATAGCCGTAAAGGGACAACTAGTCAATGAAGAGGGAAGCTGGATACTTATGGCCTATGAAATTCAAACTGGTTGCCCATCTAAGTACTCAGAGTAGCAGATATCTTCTGTTTACTATGAGGGATTCGTTGATATGGGGTGATTGAGCGGTCAATACGGGCTAGGGGGGGTGTTGACGTGCTCTGTTTTCCTCAAATCGTCGATAAAGGGGGCCTGAAGTCCGAGGGCGGCGCAGACGAGCCATTGGTGTCTCACCGGTTAACGTCGATGCCTCGCCCCCAAGAGATCCAGGTTGGCTGGAATCGTTTCCGGAGGGGAACAAGGACAGCCTCATGCCCGGGAACCAGGTCAGGCGCGGAAGCGAGCAACCCGACCGGGGACACTGGATGCCTTGGGATAGCGGGGCGGAGGAGATCGGTGACTTACATCTTTGGTGACGAGCGTCCACCGAGGACGCGCCCACTACAATGAAGATGGGTCGAGACCACCCATACCACATACAGTCTCGAAATGCTGTTCTGAAACAGGCTGTACAGACAATCTCTGACCCCTCTGGAGCAGCGGCATTCCATTGAGTTCCGGATTTTCTCTCATGTCTCCTAGGGGGACTGTATCAGGTAATTGTTCAACTGCTTCTATGTCCACCATCATCCATCTTGGATTGTCGGGAGATGACTTTGGGTCGAAGTAGTTTGAATCAGTGTCGAGTGCGGTGAAATCTGGATATGCTTCACGACACACTCTGGCTACTCCAGCTACATGTGGTGGTTTGCAGTTTGAGTGGTAGAATAGAACAAAATCCCCTACTTTCATATCATCTCTCATGATATTCCTAGCCTGATAGTTCCTTACTCCATCCCAATGCGTTTCTCCGTCACTTACGAGTTGTTCCCACGGATACACATGCGGTTCACTCTTCATCAGCCAGAATGCCATTGGTCATTCGATGCACAGATGGTGCATAATATATCTCACCACGCATCATCGGAGGTTCCAATTAGGAGAGTAGCGTCAATTGAGTCTACTTCGTCCTTAGCCACAGCCCGCCTGAGCCCAGCAGTTCTGACCATCGTCTCGACACCACCAGTGAGACTCACATTGGCCTTAATAAGCAGCGAGAATACTGCAGGGAGAAGCAGCAAGGCGGAGAGAGCGGCGACAATTAGGAGCAAGATTACCACGGTGACGAATGGCTTAATCGCTTGAATCGGAATCAAATACGCCGAGAATAGTCCGAATGCAGTGACAGTCACCGCTTCGAACAAACTCATACCGGTACTGGCACAAGCAACTCTAACGGCTTCAATCGTACCTCCTTGTTCCTTCACTCGATTTGCAATGTGGATGGAGAAATCTATGCCGACTCCGACGAGAATCGACCCTACCATCACGGTGACTAGTGAGAGCGGGACTCCTAGCGTATCCATCGCCAGCCATTGCATAGCCACGGTGAAACCGACTGGTACCGTAGTCAATAATGCGAAACGAAGGTCTCTGAACACCAGACTCAATGCTAGGATGGTAGCTAGGAGAGCAAATCCAAGAGAGGTCCATTGTGAATCAACAATCAGGCTGTTGACAGCAATGGTCACCGAAGCCACACCGACTAGGTCCGAGGCCTTGACCCCCTCAGTTACATCGACCCAGTGATTTACTTCATTGGTGGCTTTCTCGGTGTTCTTCACATCCATGAACGGCATATCGATGTAGATCAGGCTACGATCATAGTCTGAGGAGATGAACAACTCTCTCATTTCTGTAGTCATGCTGTTGTAGAAGATGTAAATCAGGAAATTATGAGCCTGATCATCACCGGATGGAGCACCATCCAAAGCCGCGAGTGTCTCCCAGAATGATCCGTTGCCCGCAACTTCACGGCCGAAGATGAAAGCAACAACATCCTGTATTTGAGGAGGTAAAGGCCATTCTTCGAGAATGTCGACAATCGGTTGCCCGGAGACATTCACACCTACGGCTATAGCCTTCATCAGGAAAACTATTGATACGGCAGTAGTTTGATTCACACGGTTACAATTCTGCTCCAGCGCTTCAATCCCTTTCAGACTGTCATAGGGGTCATTTACGGTCAAGTCGAGCAGAGAAGGGTCAGCTGAGAGTTTGGCATCATCTATGAGCAGGAAGCCGGGTTGCCCGGCTTCGAATTCATTGGAATAATCATTCATCTTATCAACCGCCATCACAGGTTTACCATCAGCTCCTTCTGAGGGGGCCATTTCCAAAAGATCGATATTTTCCTCGACATTATCTCTCGAGAAACCTGCTGATATCACCATAGCCACGATGAAAAACGCCAATGCTGCCTTGGTCCATTTGATTGGAACACCCACAGCGCCAACGAATAACTTCGGGGGCGGATGCGAGGGCTTCTTGAGATCTAGAATCATGGTCAGATTAGGTACCATTACCATGGTCATGATGTACACGACCACGATACCACCCGCCAAGGCATATCCAACGGTCTTAATCGGTGCCATGGGAGTGAAAGTTAACGAGTAGAATCCAATTATCGTAGTTATTGCTGAGAGCATTACAGCCTTTCCAGTAGAGCTAAGTGCAATTTCCATCTTCTCTCTGGGAGTTCCACTCGCTTCGGCGTATCGATTAGTGATATGCAATCCATATGAGACTCCTAAGGCTAGTACAATAGGTCCAACAATAATGACAGTCATGGTGACTTCATAGTTGGTGAATCCGATGATGCCCAATGTTATCCATACAGAACACAGAGTAGGCAGACCGGAGATGATCACCACCTTGAGGCCCTGCACCCAGCGTATCCTGCCTGTCTGCAATAGGTCGCAGTGGAATAGGAAGAGCCCGAGTGCTACGAAGAACCCCCCAATCGGGAAAACCTTCCAGAACAGTTTGAACGATTCCTCAGTCACTGCATTGGTAATTGGAACAGGACCAGTGAGAGTCATTTCCAGGTTTTTATCCTCCCACCCGTTTTGTAAGGCTAGGGCGTCTATCGATCTCTGAGTGTCCGAGATTAATTCTGATACTTCGACATCGTCAATTCCATCGCCGTCTTTGTCTGATTCGATTCCGATGATGATTACCGCTCTGTTCCATCCATGTCCTGAAGTTTCTACATCCGTAATTCCATCATCATCTGAATCGATTCCCACATCACGAACTAACTTGTTGAGAGCGTTCTGAGGCATCTCATCCAGTATCTGATTGACACGTTGCTGATCAGGAATGCTATAACTCCCGATGATATCCTCCTGTTGGTCAATCGTATCGTTGAATTCATCAGTTAGGTCTCCATTGCCGGTAGCTTCAGCGATGGCGGCAAAAGTCGCCTTGGCCACCCTCCCAGCACTCGAATTGACTTCTTTGATTACTGTTGAAATAGAAAGGAGATAGATGATATTGTCTTCAGTTCCTCGATCGTCCCTAACATAATTCAATTCCCGTTCGATAGCATCGATCTCTTCCAGAATTTCGACTGAGGTGACATTCAAGCTTTCGGATTCGACATAGATCACCATCACATTTGTAGTCCAGTCCTCTTCGACACTAGCGAGTAGCTGTGTGACATCATTACCTTCTGGCAGATATACCTCAAGGTCCCCATTGACATTCAGTGCACTCTCTTCACTGCAGTAATCTGGGTTATCGAAACCATCCCTACAGTCTAGAATACCTGAATGAAGGGTAAAGAATCCGGTAACAAGTAGGCAGAGAGCTACAGTAATTGCCGGCGCTCGGGTTAGCAAACTGGTACCAGAAGCGTTTGATAGATCCCTTCTTATGGCGTTAGTAATCCGCTTCAGATAGCCGGTCACCGACTCAACATCCATGTTCTCTATGGCGACTTTTCCACTATCGATCCTAGAGTCAAGATCCTCACGAAATCTGCCAATCTTACTTCCGCCAGAACCTTCTCTGGTATCGTCTCCTTCCATGTCTCGTTGCCATGTGCCCGCGGAGGGAACTTCAACCCCACGCAACTAGGATTTCACAGGATAGCGATTCCGACCCACAATAAATTGCGGGAACGGTCAAGAATGGGCTATCTCACGGAAGAGCGCGGGAAGTGATTCGGTGGGCGGACCTAGTATACCTGACAAGCGATGGTCAGTGGATCTGGAGAAGCGAATTCAACAAGAGCACTATGAGCAAGGATACGGCGCCAGATATGCTTTCGATTCTAATAGCGAGCGTGAGATTTTCGTCATTGACACTCCTCCCCCTTATCCTAGTGGAACATGGCACATTGGGGCCGTGGCTCAGTACAGTATGATTGATGTAATTGCAAGGAGCCAAAGGCTACTAGGCAAGGAAGTAAGATTCCCATGGGGTGTTGATCGTAATGGGATTAATATCGAATTCACTGTTGAGAAAAAGTACGGACGCAAAATGAGGACCTATGACAGACTAGAGTTCCTACAATTGTGCGAAGAGACCATCGAGTCTTACACCCAAGCCATGAGAGAAACAGCCAAGCGAGTTGGCCTTTCTTGCGATTTCGAGAATGAATATCTTACTGACTCTCCAGATTACAGAGGAGTTTCCCAAGCCATCTTTGTGGATTTATTCAAGCGCGGAGATATCGTTGAGGATCTGCGTCCGAATATTTACGATCCAATTGAAGGGACCACTATTGCAGATGCTGAAGTTCAGAGGGTAACTAGAGAGACATTGCTTTGCGATGTGCGATGGTCTACTGAGGACGGTGAAGATGTGGTAATATCAACAACTAGGCCAGAGATGATTTGTGCTTGCGGAGTAGTCGTTGTACATCCTGACGATGAAAGATACGCCAGTTTGGTCGGTAAGAGGATTTCCTTACCAATGCCAGTATCAGGTAGATCAACCGAAGTCGAGATAGTCACTCATCCTTCAGTGAAGATGGATTTTGGAAGTGGAGTTCTGATGGTTTGTTCTTATGGTGATCAGAATGATGTTGTAATATTCAGAGAATTGGGCCTGACTCCTCATGTGGCAATTGGATTAGACGGATGCATGACAGAGATTTCAGGGCCACTTTCAGGACATTCTGCTGAGGACGCTAGATCGATGGCCATCGAGATATTAAGTGATTCTGGAAGGCTGTCCGATGCAAAGAAACACATGCAGGAGGTCCCAGTGAGTGAGAGAGGAGGGAATCCTGTTGAAATCATATTGCTCAAGGAATGGTATGTTCGCCAGACTCACATCCTAGACAGACTAGCCGAGCTTTCTAACAGGTCCACATTTATACCTGAGAGGAACAGACAGTATCTCCACGATTGGATGGATGGCATTTCTATCGATTGGCCCATCAGCAGACGCAGATGGTATCACACAGAAGTCCCTATCTGGTATTCTGAAGACGAATCCAAGGTCGTGGTGCCTCCGCATGGCGTGTATGTCCAGCCCTGGAAGGACGACCCCCCTGCGGAATCAGATGTTTTAGACAGAGAATCAAAGCAGAGACTAGGCTCATACATTGAACTATCAGATACATTGGGCGAACTCATTGGAGAGGAGAAGGTATTTGATACTTGGATGGACTCTTCCAACTCGAACCTCTTCGTTTCAGGATACATCAGTGACCCCGAACTATTCGAGCGCGCCTTCCCAACAGCAATTCGGCCACAGGGCAAGGAGATAGTCAGGACATGGCTATATTATACTCTCCTGAAGAGCGCATTACTCCTCGATGAGAACGCCTTCGATAATATCTGGGTAGACGGTCTCGGAATGGACCCATGGGGGCGAAAGATGTCAAAGTCCCTTGGAAATGGAATCGACGCTGATTCTGTTCTCGAATGTGGTGCTTCTGGAAGAACTGGTTCTTGGAAGATTAAGGGCCCGGATGGAAAGCAGGTGCAACTTAGGGCGAACAAGATAGGAAGCGAGTGCTTCAGACTTTGGAAGGCATGCGATGCTCAGGTTGGCGATGACTTCCAAATCAATCCACAAGAGATCGAATCGAGATATTTCGGTGTACTGACCAAACTATTCAATGTCGCCCGATTCGCAAGTCAGTTCGATATTCCGCAGGATTTCAATAACCCTCCAGAAGACCTCCCAAGGGAGGACATGTGGATACTCTCTGAGTTCGATGCCTCGATGCGTAGAGTCGAGACGGCTTGGAGGAGTATTGACATCTATACTGCAGCACAGACGCTCAAAGGGTTTGGAACGGGCGTATTTCCCAGTCATTGGCTGGAGATGGCCAAGTCCAGGCTCTATGATGGCGATGCCCGAGCGGCATGGACTCTTCACAGGATTGTTCGGGACATACTTACAGGATTAACTCCAATCTGCCCTTTCTTCACTCATTATCTCTCAACAGAACTGTATGGTGAGTCTTCAATAGATGTCCGGGAGTTCCCATTGTTGAATGATGGTTTGCTCGGAAACGATGCTGAACGTCTCAGAACCCTGACTAACCATATTTCTGACTTCAATTCCTCTGTTTGGAAGGCAAAGAAGAATGCAGGTCTTTCCTTGAAGTCACCAATTTCAGATTTCGAAATCCCGGCAGAATTAGCAGAATTATCTGATCCCCTCATCAAGATGCATGCCTTGGAATTTAATTGAGTGCCGAGGCTGGCTTATTGCCGTCAAAATATGTCAACAGGCAATTGACCATCTCTAAACCAACTCTAGATTGCGCCTCCAAAGTTGCGGCACCTATATGTGGGCTGCCAATGAAACCCTCATGCTGTAGTAGAGGATTTCCGATAGCAGGCTCAATTTCGAATACATCTAGGGCTGCACTAGTCAAGGTTCCTAATTCTAAGGCTTCTAGCACAGCTTCCTCGTTTACAATGCCACCCCTAGCGCAGTTGACAATGTGGTTGCCACATGGGATTTCATCTGCACCTATGCCCGGCATCATTGAGATTCTTTCTAGATTCACTAGATGTTTAGTCTCATCAGTGAGATTGCAATGGACAGAGATGTGTGTGCAACTGCTAAACAGTTCATCGACATCATCGTGCAAGATACATCCCTTCTCTAAGGCTAACTTCTCGGTAACATAAGGGTCGAATGTATGTACTTCCATGCCGAATGTCTGTGCAACTTCTGCGACTCCCTGAGCAATGCGGCCAAATCCAATTAGTCCAAGTCGCTTACCCCCCAATTCACTACCTTTCAGGTCCTTCTTGACCCATTCGGACCGTCTGAGAGCACGGTCAGCCTTGGGAATGAATCTGGCACCAGCTAGAAGATGAGCAATCGTCAATTCGACTACACTCTTGGTCGATGCTCCAGGTGTGTTGCAAACAACGACCCCATTCATAGCGGCGGCTTCCAAGTCGATATTATCCACACCCACCCCTGCTCGGCCGATGAATCCAAATTCACCTCGAGAACAACTGACCTGAATCACATTAGAAGTCATCTTCGTAGCACTGCGGACGACCACTGCATCGAATCCAGTTAGTACACCATCTAACAATTCTCCAGGGCTGTAATGCTTAACCACTACCTCATGACCAGATTCCTCTAACTTGCCGATAGCCTCGGGAGCCATCCCGTCAGTCACAGCAATGCGACCCATGCCATGTTGACACACTTCAGTTCAATCAACCTTGCTGACTACAATATAGAATGGTGAGAGATTTGATATCGTGATGCCTACTGGATGTATCATGACTTACGAGTTACCCGACCTGCCTTACGACTACGATGCACTAGAGCCCCATATTGACGCACTAACTATGGAGATTCACCATTCCAAACATCACAATGCATACACAAACAATCTCAATGCTGCCATCGATGCAAATGGAATCCCTGACATGCCTATCTCTGACCTTCTCAGAAATCACTCTGACATAGCAGGAATCAGAAATAATGGCGGCGGGTGGTGGAACCACTGCCAGTTTTGGGAGGCCATGTCACCTGATGGCGGAGGAACCCCTTCCGGAGATCTTGCTACAGCAATAGACGCCGCCTTCGGCTCCTTCGAGGAATTCAAGGCCGTTTTCCAGAACGCGGGCATGACTCAATTCGGTAGTGGGTGGGCATGGCTCGGTGTCAAGGATGGCGTATTGTGCGTTTGCTCCAGCCCCAATCAAGATAATCCCTTGATGGATGGATGCTGCTCACCCATTCTTGGCCTTGATGTTTGGGAGCATGCTTACTACAAGAAGTACGGGCCCGGTAGAGCCACCTATGTCGAAGCATGGTGGAATGTCGTCGATTGGAATGAGATTTCCCGCAGATTATCGGATGCCCTCTGATTGCACTGTCTAATGCTCTCTGACCGTTTTGTTATTGGGGCTGGTGCTGACCAGCGTACATGGCCACAGGCTCTGAGGGTTTACTGACCTCAGTGTTAATCCTCCTAGCTCCATTGTTCTTAGCTATCCCTCTATCTCTAGGATGGAGATGGTGGATCGGTACTGAGCCCGAACACGAACATTATCGTGAGAAGGTTCGGAGAGTTTTAGATTCGGGCATTCCGCTGAGAAGGTATAGGGCCGAACTTGATTCTGAGGCTAGGAGATTCCTTATCGATTCAGAGAGACAGGGGAGAATTGAATCTGATCTGTTGTTCCCTCTTAGAATTCAGCACTTTCTTTTACTTCCAATACTAGCAATATGGCCAATAATCGGCTTATTTGCAGCCTTATTCGCTATCCCTCTGATGCCTTTACTAAGATTCCTAGATTGGTTGCTCATCGATAAGAGAGGGCTATTTCGTTTCGCCAAATTTCTTCAGAGCATCACTAGATGGGAAGTAATTGGCATTCCTAAGTTAGATGACGGGGCAAAGAGGTTAGATCAAGTATTAGCTTCTATACATAGGCTACCAATTACGGTATTCCTAGGTGTATTCGCGTACCTTGTTGTTTTGTATCTCCCACTTGATGGCAGAGGTATCGTAGTAGTAAGTGGCGCTGTTTATCTTATCCTCGTCTCAATCACATCTGTAATCAGAGCCGCTACCGCGAATACATTAGTGTTCGCCGATCCAACAAAACGACGGCTAATTCCAATGGATACTTTCGTAGAGGATGCACTCGGGCCCTTAGTCGGTGTTGGATTGGTGTTTCTTCTAACAAGGCAATTGATGTATGGCGGGCAGATTCGATCTGGTGAATTCTTAGCCGATCCAGTAGTATTCTCTCTGAGTGTACTTGTAGCGCTATACACAGCTACTGTAATTGGAATACTTGTCGAACTTACATTCTTCAGTTATCGAGCCAATGATGTGAGACAGATGTTTCAGCATCAGATGGTAGAGGAATACGATCCAGTAGTCTATCTGTTCACAAGGAATCTTGGTTCTCTCAAACTCTCACCACTAATGCCGTTATCTGAGTGGTTAGAAAGGGGAGAGAGAATGGAACTCGCCCCGCCTGATTCAGATTGACTCCACAGAGGCAACTGAGCCATCATCGAAGGTAAATTCTTCAATTTCAGCTGCAGCATTAGGTATCATGGCTAATGCGATATTTTCACCCCCATATGAGCAAGAATCTGTTATGGTAACAGTTCCAATATGTTCTACTTTTTTCTTACCTTCTGGTAGTAGGTCATTTGACCGTAGCCTGACAAGACTTCTAGCCAGTGCACCCCTACTTTCCATTCTAGCGTGAATCTCTTGGCCTGGATAACATCCTTTGTTTAAGGCAACAAGATTTTCGAGCCCAAGCTCTAAGGGTAAGTTCAGCGGATTCAACTCATGTTCGTCGAGCAAACCAGACAAAATACGAACACGACTCCACTGATTCATGTCGGCAGTCACAGCTCCATTTTCGACTAGTGCGGAAACTAGAGATTCACAATGACTAGTTGGTACGAGTATCTGGATAGCGTTTGCACATCTCCAATTTACAGAGATTAGGCTGTTTCCAAATTCAAGCCATTTTTCAACCATCAATTCCCCAGTATCAATTCCTAGCCCCGCCAAGCATCGTGATGGTGCCTTACCGGCCAAAATGATATGAGATATCGCCGTATCAGCATCCTTCACCACTAATTCCTCATCCCAAGGTATTCCCGATGCTATAGTCTGGCGAGTTTCATCACCAGTTCCGTTATTGCCTAGAATGATTACTTGACTTCCTAAGTTGCAAATCGTGGCACTGTCTAAGATCCTACCATTAGCGTTACAAATCAACCCATCCTTTCTTGCAAGTGGGGGTAATTCAAGTGTTTCGACACTTAGAATCCTATTCAAGTGCTCAAGACAAGCGCCCCCTTCGATAACGCTTACTGAAGAAGGTATGACGAAAACCTGTGCCAATGGGTGCAGGTGTACCGTATCATTCATGATTCATCCGAACGACTGTCCGCAGCCACATGCCCTGTCTGCATTGGGGTTCTCGATCTGGAAGCCGCCCCCCATCAAGGAGTCCTTGAAGTCGATTGTGATGCCATTTAGGAGAGCACTATCTTTGTTGTGGACGAGAACATCCATTCCTTCAACATCTAGTCTCTGAAATATCTCATCTTTCGGGTCCTCAACTATTCTCATGTCGTAGAGATATCCGGAACAACCACCCGATTGAGCGCTGATGATTAGGACCCGCGAAACCTCATCCCCTTGGAATTCAGCCCGCATGGCGGCCTTGGCGGAATCAGTGAATGAGATATCGACATCTACCACCTCGACTTGGGCTACAACTGGTAGGCTGAAACCATCTCCGTCCATTATGCCCATGGTGCAGGCTGAGGATGGGGGTATTTGAACGGTTGCGGGACAACTGCACTGGTGGCCATAACCCAATACGATACAGCCCCTGCCGGTTATGTGGATAGAACCGTGCGTAGGCCTAGCATCAGGGTCGAGAATGGTGATGCGTCTAGAATGCCAGACTCAGTTTCTGTAGAATCAGCGCTATCCATTGCTGTCGAGAAATCCGGTAAGAAACATGAGTTGGGACTCTCCATGCGGACTCCTGGAGAGGATGAGCAACTAGTAATCGGGTTCCTACATTCTGAAGGAGTCATTGAGTCGGTAGAATGTTTCTCATCAGTCAATATCACTGAAGATAGGGTTGTAGTTTGTCTCAATGACAATGCTCGCTTTGATCCAGCCGAACTGACTCGTAGGACTACAATTACATCATCATGCGGGATTTGTGGTAAGGATTCAATATCCAATCTGCTTCATATCCATGGTCCTTCACTTAGTGAAGCATTCACAATTAGTCATCAAGTAATCAGTAGAGCCGTGTCTGGGCTGCGTTCACAACAGTCAACATTCGATTTGACAGGAGGTACACACGCGTGTGGTAGAGTGAGTACGGATGGGGAAATCATAGATGTGAGGGAGGACATTGGTAGGCACAATGCTATGGACAAATTGATCGGAGCAGCAATACTCAGCAACCAAACTCCGATAGGTGACGAAATTGTCGTAGTTTCGGGCAGGGCATCATTTGAATTGGTGCAGAAGGCACTCAAGGCCGGGTTTCCAGTTATGGCATCAGTAGGAGCTCCCAGCAGTCTGGCTGTTGATATGGCCAATGAGCATGGCATGACATTAATTTCCTTCGCTAATCAAGATAGAATGACAGTTTTCAGCGGCAGCAATAGGGTTAGTCAGTCATGATACATCCGTGATGCTGATGTAAGCATACTCTCTCGCAATAGCATGAGCAGGGATGTCGACCACCTGACACCCATTAAGGATAGACCCCTTCAGCAGTCTAGTCCGAAGGAAGTAGCAGCCGGTATTCCAGCCATATTCTCTACCATGTCACATGGCCTCAGCCGTATGGGAGCAATCAGATCAATCTCTAATCTGTCTCGCGTGAATAGCTTCGGTGGCTTTGACTGTCCTGGGTGCGCCTGGCCTGATCCCGATGACGATCGTACTGCATTCGAATTTTGTGAGAACGGCGCTAAGGCCGTCGCAGACGAGGCAACGAGAGCACGTGCCGACCCAAATTTTTGGTCTAAATGGTCTGTAGAGGAACTTTCACGAAAGTCTGATCGTTGGCTGAATTCGCAAGGTAGACTAACTCATCCCATGGTACTCAACCCTGAGTCCCTACACTACGAGCCGGTGTCATGGAATTCGGCCTTCAATATTATTGCAGAACACCTATCTGCTTTGGATAATCCAAACGAGGCAATATTCTATACATCAGGGAGAACCAGCAACGAAGCGGCCTTCCTATGGCAGTTACTTGCTCGCAGACTCGGTACAAACAATCTCCCTGACTGTTCGAATATGTGCCATGAGTCTTCAGGAGTGGCACTAGGAGATTCAATCGGAATTGGCAAAGGTACAGTGAAGCTGGATGACTTCAGTAAGGCAGACCTGATTCTAGTGGTCGGGCAGAATCCCGGATCTAATCACCCACGTATGCTTTCTGCATTGAAGTCTGCAAAGGTTGCGGGTGCTTCGGTTGTGAGCATTAACCCATTGTTAGAAACCGGAATGAGGCGTTTCAAGCACCCACAGGATTTTCTAGAAGTGATGGGTCAGGGAACTACAATTGCAGACATGCATATTCCCGTGAATGTAAATGGGGATTTATCTCTGTTCAGAGGCTTATCCAAGTCGATTATTTCTGGCTCCGGAGTTGATTATGACTTTGTAGAAGAATACACTCATGGCTTTGAAGAATACGAGCACGCAGTAGCTAATACGAGTTGGGATAACATCGTTTCTACTTCTGGAGTTGCTAGACATGACATAGAAAATCTCGCTGCAGCCATGCGTTCCTCTTCTTCGACAATTGTTTGCTGGGCTATGGGACTAACTCAGCATCACAATTCAGTAGCGACCATACAAGAAATAGTCAACTCCCTTCTTCTGGGTGGTCATATAGGCAGGCCTGGTGCGGGATTGTGCCCAGTCAGAGGCCACTCAAATGTCCAAGGAGATAGAACAGTAGGAATCGATCACAAACCATCTCGTGGATTCCTAGACGCTTTGAGGAATACAACAGGAATCAACCCGCCAATTTCTCATGGCCATGACTCGGTCAGTTCTGTGTTGGCCATGTTAGAAGGAGAGGCGAAAGTCTTTCTTTCAATGGGTGGCAACTTCGTTTCAGCAATGTCTGATACGGAATCAACATCTAAGGCCATCCAGAAATGCGATTTATCGGTACAGATTTCAACCAAACCAAACAGGTCTCACCTAGTTACAGGAAAGACCGCGCTAATTCTTCCATGCCTAGGCAGGACTGAGAAGGATGTCACTCCTATTGGACATCAGTTCGTCTCAGTCGAGAACTCAATGGGGATTGTACATTCATCTCGCGGCTCTGCCAAACCTGCTTCTAAACATCTCATGTCTGAACCCGGAATCGTGTCCGGCATAGCTAGTGCATTGGATAACAAGATTGGGTTTTCAGGAATCGAATGGTCAGACCTATCTGATAACTATGATAAAATCCGCGACTTAATCGAGTCTTCTATTCCTGGATTTGATTCATACAATGATAGAGTTAGAGAATCATCCGGATTCTATTTACCAAACCCTCCTCGCGACTCTAGAACCTTCAACACTGATACTGGAAAGGCCAATTTTAGGGTGAATTCAATTTCTTCAATTTCTCCTGCGCCAAACCAATTTGTGATGATGACAATACGTTCACATGATCAGTATAACACTACAATTTACGGGCTTGATGATAGGTACAGGGGGATTAAGGAATCACGTCGTATAGTGCTGATGTGTAAGCAAGACATGAGCACTTTAGGCATCAGGACTGGTGTCATGGTAGACTTAACTTCACATTTTGAGGGGGAGCAACTCTCCGCGCCTAAATGGAGAGTAGTAGAGTATGATATCCCTGCAGGAAATATTGCCACATACTTCCCAGAGGCTAACTGCCTAATCCCTCTGAATAGTGTCGCCGAGGGTAGTAACACACCGACCAGTAAGTCTGTTTGCGTAACAGTTTCTCCAACTAGTCAGAACATGAGATTCTGGAATAGATCAGCCACTCAAGCCGCCTGACTGCGCCTCTTCATCTGCTCCTTACTCAGTAGTCTACAACGATTGATTTGCGTCCGACAAAGATCGATGTCATCCGATGCAAGACCCCTTTGAAGAGCCTGTTCAAAGCATTTGATAGCATCATTGTAATGTTCAACTGCTGCGTATGAGGAACCCATATTGTAGAGCGTCCTACCACTAACACCAGACGGGTCCATTGTAATTGCAGCGTGATAGGCCTGTATACTCTCTGCGAATCTGCCGAGTTGGTAGAGAGCATGACCTCTTCCGTTCTGCGACCTAATACGGAGCTCCTTCTCCCCCCTAGGGGCTCCTCCAATGGCTTTCTCGAAGCAATTCAAAGCCTCGATGCCATTCTCCTCTGAAAGTAGAGCGAGACCTCTATTGTACCATTCAATGCAGACATTAATGCCCTCTTCCTCATGAGCGGGCAATTCTGACATTCTCTCTTGAGCTTCGGCTGCGGCTTGAATCAAATCTATCTCTGCGACTTGCTCTGCTTCCACTTCCTCATGTATCTCTTGGGACTGTAGGAATTCAGCTCTCTGTCTACATTGCTGAGCTCTCTCAATATGCCCTGCTACCGAAAGAGCGTCAGCAAGACCATTCCACACTTCAGGAGATTGCTTATCCTCTTCAAGCACCTCCTTCCAGGCGTTTACAGCCCCAATAGAATCACCCGATTCAGTCAACTTCCTAGCTATGGCAATACGATAACCCTTGGTATCTGTGATATCAATATCCGAATCATCAGGTTCTACGGACATTTCTTCGGCTTCTTCTTCATGGCCTGAATCCTGCTCTTCAACTACTTCGGGTGTGATGAAATCTCCTTGCGAATCTTCCACAATATCTTCTTCACCCATAGATAGTTCATCTGAGTCATCATCTTCAGAGTCTTCAGACTCTAACTCAAATAATCGCTGTGATACTGGATGATTAGGGTCGATAGCCACAACCCTGTTCCAATGTTGAATCGCTGCCCCAGTGTCTCCTTCGTCAGCAAATACATCACCACGTGCCACCAGACTGTTAATGTGCCCTGGGTCGCAAAGTAGGGCATTAGCCAATGATTGCTTAGCATCATCAATTTGGCCGATTTTACGCATCAATTGGGCCATATTGTAGTGGGTTTTAGCATCATCAAGACCGATTTTTATAGAATAATCAAATGCGTGTATTGCATCTTCATCATGACCCAATTGAGCAAGACATAGGCCACATAGAGACCATAGCGCAGCATTGTTTGATTGATCTCCTTCAAGTCTAGGTTGGATGAGCTCCAATGCTTCACTGGATGAATCTGATTTGAGAAGCTCTTCAGCCTGAGATATCACATCATCGATTGGAGTTAGTACAGGAGATGCAGAAATCATCGGAGGCTCTTCAGCATCTCTCTCAATTACACGTGATTCAAGCAGTGGAGATTCTTCGATAATCTCATCCTGATTCTCATATACTTCAAGAGACGCAATCCTGTGAAGTTCCGGAACATCCCCAACTGTCTCAATGGCAATTTTAGCGAAGTGAGATGCTCTAACTACATCTCTACTCTCTAGTAAAACTGCCAAATTAGCGGTAGTCGGACCGTGACCTGGCTCAATCTCATATGCCGATTCAAATGCAGGGATGGCCATATCCACATCTCCGCGCTTGGCATGTATGACGCCCAATCCATACCATGCTGTCGCACTGCGCTGATCAATCTCAGTGGCTTTGGCATAGTCATCTAGTGCTCCTAGAAGATCTCCAGATGATGCTTTGGACGATGCGTCGTTCAGCAATGTAATCAATGAACCTTCAGCCACGCTTCCGCCTTAGCGCATTATGGTTAAACATTCTCCGAACATGTTAGCATTGATACCTCAGTATTCAAGGGCTATCGCACCTTCGTAGCATCATGGCAGGAGACATACGAATCATGGGAATATGCGGTACCTATGGCGTTGATTCTGCTAACGGTAGAATGCTGGAGCTGGTATTCGATCATTGCAGAAAGCTCGGTGCTGAGTGCACCATTTGGGACAATGCCGAACACCCATTGCCACTTGTTGGGGCGGAGGGCTGCTGGGATGATGAGAATGTCAAGGCATTCCAAGAAATGGCCACTTCATCTGATGCATTTGTTCTATCTAGTCCAGAATATCACGGTACAATGAGTGGAGTAATGAAGAACAGCCTCGATTGGTTATACTCTAAGCATACTTCAGGTAAGCCCTTCAGTCTAATGTGTACCCTAGGGGGACAAGCTAGTAACAATACCCTGAATCACATGCGAATAGCCGCAAGGTGGATTCATGGATGGGTAACCCCTGAGCAGGTTGCTGTACCACATATCAAGGAGGCATTTGATGACGATGGCAACTTATTGGACGAGAAGATTGTCGAGAGAGTTGAAGGTATGGCCAAATCTCTAGTGGATATTGCAGAATATCTAAAATCTCGTTGATGAGGCTTCCATGGAGAGCTTACCCGAAGGTTCTGAAATCCTGCTAATGCTTGTTGCTTTTTCTGGAGTATCAACCTGGTATCTTTCGAATTTCACACAATACGAGGCGGCCGTCAGACTTTCTGCTCTTTTGGGTGTGGCGTCTATGCTGTCTCTACTGGGGATTGTGCTGTTATGAATCGTATCCCACAAGATGCCTATCCTACGAGAGCACCAGTATGGTGGGGCAGAAGGGGTCCGGCAGGCCCACATCCTGAAGTGGTTGGTTGTTCGGGCAGATTAATTCTAATTCGTCATCCTAAGAATCTATCTAGATTTGAATCATTGATTGCAAGAATCACCAAGGCCCCAAACGATTTGAGAAGGCCCCTTGATGACATGAATTCACTACTATGGGAGTTGGTTGACGGAACCAGAACTTTATCGGAGATTAATTCGTATATGGATTCGACTTTTCATGAACGTATAGCGCCCGCTGAAGAAAGAGTCGAAGCATCGATTTCGAATATGATGTCTCTAGGATTGGTTGTCGTGAGAACATCACCCTTCAATGATGAATGGATTACTTCACCCTTACACGATCCCAGTGGAGAGCTTCCGCCCATTGATCCGTCACTCGGTATACTCGAGGAAGAGTGACTATTGCTCGGGTTCAGGGGCATTTATTCTCATCTGCTCCTCAATAGCTTGCTTTCTTCTAGCCGAGAAGTACACTAGCAGTGGTAGAAATAACAGGAATGCGAAGCATCCCACTAATGTAGCGAAACTGTATACCGATTCTTGAATGGGGTCAAGAGCGAACACTTCAACTGAAATTATTTCGTGTGTGACTATGGTAAATGTAGGATCAATTCCTTCAGAATCAAGGATTGATCCACTTTGGAGAACAGCAATCCTCCAAGTTACAGATTTGTTTTCCCTGTCGATAAGTTCGATAGCACCTTGTTCTGCTGCTGACTGGTCTTCGCCCTGTAGGTATCCAAGACCATCTATCGGCAATTCTAGAGATACTATCCCTCTCATGTTATGTGATTCAGATTCTACATTTGACTCATGAACACTAGCGTATTCACATGTCTGTGATGCCTCTATGTTTTGTTCACCACAGTTGAAGTTGTCAGCGTCTTGCGACCCCAATAAGGGTGAGTAATACCAATCAGTTCCAGATGCTTCAATTCTGACTGTCATACCATCTTGTAACCCATATAGCGAGAGGTTAGTCCATGTTATTGCTGATTCTGTCGAGACGAACCATTCGGCTTTACCCGACTCAATTTCCTGTAAATCCATCTCGACTTCAGAGTTTGTGGTTGTGTATCCATAATACTCTGTATCAACTGTGTTTGAGTAAACTGCGTAGGACAGAACTAGAACAAGAGTCAGCCCAGTACCTATCATCGTCCTGAGCATGTTAGGATTACGCGACATTGACTTGCGCATACCCATTCGTGTTGTGAGGTGGATTTCAATACTTGTGAGCTGCTAGTTCTCCTGCCACATAGTGGCAAACAGAGTCACCACGATTAAATATGGACTCTAGGACGGCCGGACCGCGCTGTGTACCTATGACTACAATCCACGATGTCCCGGCTGATTTGCTAATAGCAGAGATTGCAAGCCGCTTGGGTGATATCAGTGACATCTCCGCTCCAGACTGGGCAGAATACGCCAAGACTGGTACTCATCGAGAAAGACCTCCTGTTCAGTCAGATTGGTGGCATGTACGCTCGGCTGCAATTCTGCGCAAGGTTTGCATTCTAGCCCCTATCGGTGCAAATCACATGGCCCAGCAGTTCGGCGGGCCCAAGGACAGGGGTGTCAAACAGAATCGTGCTGTAGCTGGTTCAAGGAATGTTGCTAGGACAATTATGCAGCAATTAACTTCCTGTGGACTAATCACTAGTAAGCACAATCTTGCCGGAACAGTCAACCTTGGCAAGATCCTAACCAGTGAGGGGCAGAGCTTGTTGGACGAAGCCGCTCACGCTGTCAGACCAGAGGCTGAAGAGAGATATCCAGGACTCTCAAATTACTAAGGTGGTTAAGATGGCAAGAAACAAACCGTTCGCAAAGAAGCAGAGGCTCCTTAAGGTAACCAAGCAGAATCGTAGGGTTCCCGTTTGGGTAATGCTTCGCACTAACCGGAAGGTGAATACCCACCCCAAGCGCCACATGTGGCGTAGATCCAAACTACAGAGGTGATTTGATGGCAGAGGTGAAGGAGATGACCATCCCTCTGCGTGCTGCTTGGAATGTCCCACGTACTAGGCGAGCAAACCGTGCCATGAGTGAAATCAGAAATCATGTAGCAAGACACATGAAGATGTCCGATGAAGAAGATCTATGGATTGACGAGAAAATCAACCACGCCATTTGGTCACGTGGGATGCAGCATCCGCCGAGAAAAATCAGAGTTGTGTGCACTAGGGAAGAAGGATTTCCAATCGAAGTCAAGTTATTGGAGGCCTAGAATGGGTAATATCAGACCTTCCTTTATCAAGATTAGAGCCTTGAGGCTTCTAGAGATATACCCCGACCAGTTCACAGATAACTTCGATACCAACAAGCATCTAGTCAGCGAATTCACTGATGTCGATAACAAGAGAATGAGGAACTGGATTGCCGGTTACATTACTCGCTACAAGCAGCGCCGCACAGATTGAGCACGCTCTTGATGGATGACCTCCTGCGTCACTCATGGGCGACCATAGGCTGATACCTCTACCGGTATTCAATGAAGATGTCTGTATCGTTCTAGTTAATCCCCAGACTGATGGTAACATCGGTGCTGTCGTTCGTTCAATGCTCAACTTCGGATTCACCGATTTACGCATAGTCGGACGAACTCCGGATTGGTCGGATGAGGTAAGAAACAGGGCCAAGAACGCTCAATCAGTATTGGATAGTGCTCAATGTGCCGATACATTGCAGGATGCGGTTTCCGACTGCTCTGTGGTGGTAGGGACATCTGGGAAGAGAGAGGAGGGGGACAAGACAGCAATGAGACATTTCCTGCTCCCAGACGAGCTACCATCTAGGCTGTCTAATGTAGGTGGCAGAGTGGCCCTAGTATTCGGTCCAGAAGGTAGGGGCTTACTTAACGAAGAACTCTCAGAATGCGATTTATTAGTTACGATTCCAACATGGGAAGGTTATCCTATTCTCAATCTAAGTCACGCGGTTACTGTAATCTGCTTCTCGTGGTTCCTCTCTTCAGACAGAAACGCTCCATTCGGAGCTGAAGATAGGTTATTGGATCCTGTTCTCAGACTAAGGCTACGCGAGGAAATTACTCGGATGACACAGAACATACCAGCTAAAGAGCACAGAAGGAAAGGTATCGAGGAGACTCTAGTCAGAGTAATCATGAGAGGCTTGCCGAAGGACGACGAAATTCATCGGTTACTAGGCGTAATCTCCCATGCCGCAGACTCATTCGAAAATCAAAAATCATAGGGTAGCCTTTGACCCACCTAAGACACACAGGGCTGAAATATGATGTCTTCAATCTTTAGCCGTGGGAAAACGGGGTAAAAGGAGAAAGAAACTTCGTAAAATCGAAGAATTCGTTGAAGCCAATAGGGAGTTTCAGTTTCGATTATCTAACCATGTTTTTGATCGATTGCGAGATAGGATGGGTTGGACTAAACAATACGCATTAAATCAGGTAGGAAAAGAAAGGAAAATCAATATCACCCTCAAAGAAGGAATGGTCTACCCTAAGGGTGATAGTTGGCAGATACTAATTTCCGGACTTGGGGTATTCGTAGTCATAGAAGATGAGAAAAAACCTGGAAATTGGTTGGCAGTTACATATTATCGAAAGATAAACAAGAGACATGAAATTGATTGATGCCACTCATTTTAGGGGGCGAACCCTCTGACTCGTGGGTGAGTCAAAGGGTAGGGAATGAGTGCCCCTCAGTCAATCGGTATGAATGAGTCATATCCGAGTCATAGGGTTCCTCAGCAGAGCCCAATGAAACACTGTCCGTCGCATAGGGTTACACTCATGCACCCTATGAGGTAAGGGCAATTATAGAGGGAGAAATGTAATAATGACATGCATCTACTAACAGATAGGATTCCTAATGACCGCGCCACCGACATATAGTGAGGATGGAGAATGGATGTGGAATGGAGATGAATGGATTCCAGCACCTCCTCGTCGTCCCCCGAAACCCACTAAACCACCCGTGAATAGAAAGAAAAAAGCCAGACTAGGAAAGCGCGGAAGAAGACGGAATAAGATTCTGAATTATTTTGCAGTCTTTGCTATCTTGATTGTAATCATAGCCGGATCGAGATGGTTATTTTCACCGGACAAACATACTCTTGAATACCGTGTGGCAGCAGTAAGTTATGATGATGAGTTTCGACTTGGATGGGAATTAACCAAGCCTGCAGAGAGAAAAGACATGGGAGGACTTGGTTGTTTAATCAAATTGGAAGCCTTGTGCGGAGATTTTCAATGGACTGATACATGTACAGATGTCACGGGATGCAATCCTAAAGTACAGTTTGAATTTGAATATGAGAGAGCTTTTACGGCCTTATTCCGTGTCACAGCATCAGGACAAGAAGATAGTCTTCCAGATGTATGCATTGAGATTCTACTCGATGGTATCCAAATTGGTATAGAATGTGGCATGTCATATGATCCTAACGACGGGCTCAATTATGGATGGATTATGGTATCCGTTCTGATTAACTCCGATTTAATCGAAACATTGTCTTGACTTCAGAGGAATCATGTATGTCATTTCTGTGTCAAAGGGGCACCCCCCTAACCCACTGAGTCATGGGCGTATCACAGGGTACCGACTGACTCGTCCGCGTAGCATAGGGGTCACCCCCTAACCCCTATACTCGCCCTTGCCTCATCCAAGATAGTTTCATAATTGATGGACCCTATGAGTTCTCGTGTTCTGTTCTGAATGTGGAACTCCTCTCCTTGGAAATCCAAAGTTCTGTTCTTCGTGCGGCAGCAGTATTTTGACATCGGACGAACAGGAACTATTCCAAACAACTCTTGCCAAAGCTGGTGCAAGTCCTGAGCGCGGGAAGCAGCGAGGAGACCTTGTATCTACCCAACAAAAATCCGATGCGAGTAGATTAGCGCTTATTGTCCTCGCTTTCTTATGCATATTCCTAATATTCATGCCAGATTCTCTGGGGCTGTCTATGTATGATCGGGCTACAAGTGAGTATCGTTTTCGCATATGGGAAGGGAACGGGTGTGGTGTCACAATCCTCGGAATTATCAGTTTGTCTTGTTTAAATTCCGCGCTCTCGACACATGGTACACTTCTCCAAAAGACATTGATGAGACAGTTTTTGGTATTCTTCATTACACTGGTGCTCGTGTTAATGAGCCTTTGAGGCCCCATTGACTCAGATATGACTCATTCATACCGACTGACTGAGGGGCGACTCATTCGCTACCCTATGACTCGGTGATAATCACTGGGGTTTCAAAGGGGTCTCTTGAAGTAGAACACCTTGAGTTTTCCCGGCTTTTTGCCTCTCGTTGAAACTAATTCCCAACCCTGACTGCCTAAATCATTCAACATTTCAGCAATCTGGCTATACGCTGCATCTGAATTTTCTACAATTCTATACTCCCATTGTGTCATGAATCTGGATAGGGCTCGCAAACTTCAATGTGACTCATTCGCTAGCGTCTGAAAGGGTCCACTGATAGCCCATAGATTCGTGAAGCCCAATCGCATGGGCCTATGCAGAGACCCTTTGATTCGTTAGTTAATCGATTGTATCATGCTCAATCAGGTTGACTCTGCGATTTCTGCGTATCATCAAAAATGCGATTAAGCTCAGAATACCGATTACACCGGCGGAGACGAAA
>NZWD01000005.1 GCA_002698225.1 Methanobacteriota archaeon
CCAGGAGGCCCAATTCAGCAATTTGCGGATCCAAGAGATTCATGCCTCCCCCCGCAACTTATCGCAGCTTGTCACGACCTTCTTCGGCTCTCGAGCCGAGCCATCCCCCAGTCGGGTTGTAGCATCTTGATTTTCTACAATCCCACCTTTGTGAGTCCTCTGGTGTCCAGGCATATCAATTCAGGTATCTCAGGCCACCTCGTCTCCCCGCAGGGCGGGGCGGCCTCAACCACTTACCCTGATACCTGATAGTACCAAGGCGCACTAAATGCAGGTGGCCGACCTGCCTTTGGTATTTCAACTAAGCGGGGACCACACGCCCCCTACGGGGGCGGTGATAATTCGAAAATCTAGTCTTCTGAAATTGGAGATTCTTCAAGTCCGAATGGAATGAGAGTGGTAATCTGTTCCGGAGGTGATGATTCGATACCGAACACCAAGTCACCAGACTCGTCGGACTCGGGATTTTCTTCCAAACCGAATGGGAGATCTGTAGATTCTAATTCGGTTTCCGCATCTAAGCCGAATGGAAGCTCAGATTCTCGGTTCGGAGAGGGCTGTGAATCTAATGTTTCGACTCCATAATTAGTCTCCTCGTCACCGCATGCTGGACAGGGAGAATCGGTAGAAACCAAGCCGCATATGGCGCACTCGTGCATGGACTTGGTAGGGAGTCTCATGCTTCACGATATCGCTTGTGCGATTCAAGAGTAAAGGGCACCGTGGAAGAAGAACATGAACACAGTGGCGACACAGCAAGTGATAATCATGACAGGGAAGCCAGCCCTAACCCATTCCTTGGTAGTGATGGGATAAGGGCCTCTCTCACTGATTGCGACTGTCATTACATTGGCACTAGAGCCGATCGGAGTCGCGTTGCCACCGAAGCCAGCACCCATGGCGAGAGCCCAAAGTAGGGGCTCTGGGCTAAGGGCCCCTCCGCTGGCTTCTGTGATGCTGAAAATCACGGGAATCATCGCTGCAGTGAAGGGGATGTTGTCAATCAGAGCACTGGCGATTGCTGACACCCAAATGATTGCGATTGCTAACTTCACCTCGTCATCGCCAAAGTTATCGAAAATCCAATTGGCGACCTGATCGAGATAGCCGACATCACCAACCCCGCCTACAAGTAAGAAGAGTCCTGCGAAGAACAGCAAAGCCTGCCACTCGACCTTGTCGACAACATCATTGATGAATCCCTCTCTGAGCTCTTCCTCCTTCGGTCTAGCCGCGATTAGTGCTAAGCCAGCTCCACTTAGGGCAATTCCGTCAATTTCAATCTCGAGGTCGAGTAGAGACTTGGCGGAGAAGGCGACTACTGTGAGTCCGAGGATAATCAGAGTCGAAAACATCAGTTGCTTGTCGTTGATGGCATCCCACTCGTCTTCTTCCATCAGTAGGTCAACATGTGGTGACTTCTGTGATGCCCAATCCTTGTAGTACCACCTGAAGTACCCCAATGTTGCAACCCAGGCAAAGAGGGTTAGAAGTCCGAGTCGTAATAGGAAGCCATTGAACGAAAAGGCGTCCAAAACTGGGATTGCGTCTGATGCGGCGGCGGCGATCATCACATTAGGAGGGTCGCCGACCATCGAAGCAACGCCACCGGTATCTGACAGAATTGCCTCTGCCAGTAGTGGAGGGACGGGATTAATCTCCAGCTTGTTACAAATTCTCAATGTCACGGGAGCGATGATGATGATTGCTGTTACATTGTCAATAACTAGAGAGAGTAGAGTAGTGAATGTGCCTAGGAGGACGATGAGTCTCCAAGGGTCTCCCCTGCTCATCTTGGAAGCCTTGATGGCGACATACTCGAAGAAGCCGCACAACTCGAGGATGGATGCAAATATCATCATCCCCAGTAACAGGCCGATAACTTCCCACTCGATCCATCCTATCATCGTGTGCTCTAGGGTGTAGGTCTTGACGAGTTCTCCAGCAGCATTGTATTGCTCATGAAGATGGAATACTCCGGTGTAATGACCGTATAGAAGCATGAGGACTGAGCCGAACCAAGCAGCTATTGTTCGATGCACAACTTCAGACAAAATCAGAGCGAAGGACATCACAAATATTGCCAATACCACTTGACTCTCAGTCACCATGTCTTTCTGCGAACCTTAACCCCTCTAAATAAGTGAGCATTGGAGGATGTCGTGTTCCGGTGTTCAGATTACTTTCTAGAGAGCCAGAACACCGCAACATTCCCTATACTATGTGCTAGAACAGAATTTGAATTTTTAGCCAACCCTTCGAAGCAAGTGGCTCTCTCTTCTGAGTTTGACAGCAGGCCACGATTAGCCTTCAGCTTGACTAATCCTCTCTTTCTCAGTTGCTCCCTGAGTTCGATGACAACATGCTCTGTGACTCCCCCCTTTCCTATCCTGACTGTCACTGGCAAGGAGGCATCCTTGGCCTGTCTTAGAATTCCTCGTGGCACCTGTTTGCTAATCCGAATCACCTCTCCTAGATTCTGTGCTTCTGCGTGTGACTCTTCCACAATTGCTGCAAGTCACAATCACGGTGCCCGACCGTATTCTCGTCCTAGATGTACGGCCGGGGATTAGAGCCGAGTTGCATCCGCGACAGATGAGTCTGGATGTGCTGATGTCGGGCCTAATGCCGTGCCGCTTTCCGATTCGGAGGATATCTCTTGCAGCCGAATTGACTGACTCTTCGTCATTATTCTCAGGGGATTGAAGTATCGAAGAGAGGTGATCAATTGCTTCGGAGGCCCTCGCCTTCCTCTTCGAATCGTTCCGTCTCCCTCGTCTAGGCATCCGCACCACTCAGTTTCAAGAGGACTGATTCTATTGAATCTCCCACATCATCTATACCTCGGTCACCATCGATTCTCAGTAGTACTCCTCTGTCGCTGTACCATTCTGCCAGAGGTGCTGTCTGCTCATGATATGCAGACAACCTACTCCTAACGGTTTCCTCATTGTCGTCCTTGCGCTGGACAACGCGATCCGCTACTTCCTTGGGAGGGGGATTGAACTCGACATGATAGATTTGTCCAGTTTCAGAGTCCATCCTGCGTCCTACTATACGTCGCACTATCGCATCATCTGGAACCTCTATCGAAATAACTGCCACAACCAACTCAATCTTCTCGAGTGATTCTGCCTGGACTATTGTTCTGGGGTACCCATCAAGCAGCAGGCCTGACTTCGCATCTGGCTGCTGCAGCCTTTGGGAGATAAGTCCGATAATGACCTCATCGGGTACTAACAAACCTGCATCCATGTACTCTTTAGCTTCCATTCCTAAGTCTGAGTTCGTTGCGACTGCAGTCCTAAGCATGTCTCCGGTTGACACTTGGGGCTTGCCGGTCAAGGATGAGATTCTTGCGGCTTGAGTGCCCTTCCCTGCACCAGGAGGTCCGAACAGCACTATTGAGCCAGTCACGACTCGGGCGAGGCGGTCCGGGCCATAAGGAAAGCGCATCAGGGCCTGTTCTGCTCCCACCACAAGTGTCCGTATGCGGCCCATTGATCCATCGTCCATCCATCGGGTAAGCCAGACAAAGGCAAGGGAGGAGCCCCATCAGGAGAAGGGGGTGGAGCGGATGCTGCGGATTGAGCTAGAGCTGCTTGGATCTCGTCGTCAGAGACCCCTCCTGTTAGGACCTCTCCTGAGGAAGATGTTTCCAAGGCAGCATCTCTGCGCTCGGAGAGTGAGCCTGAAAGTAGAGCGGATCCTTCAGGAATAAGTTCCTCATCCGGGTTGATTAAGGCCGATGAGGACCTTCTCATCCTGACTCCATATACGACGCCCGAGGATAAGAGAGTGAGGAAGATTAGAGCAAGAGTCCAGTCAGGTAGGCCAATTGCCTCAAGGAGCCCCCCCAAGCCCCCTCTAGAAGAGTCTCTAGCCTTGCTGATTCCAAGATCATATGAACCGTTTGTGACTGCTATTTCGCTGCCCGATACACCAGTGGAGTTAACGTAGAATATGATGTTAGTTAATCCATTAGAAGCTTCTGAGTCAGGAGTAATAGTGACGGATACGATTACTGACTCTCCGGAACTTAGTGCATATGATGTCTCATCGACAACGACAGACCAGTCATCGGGTTCCAGAATCTGCAGGTTTGCCTCACCGGGCGTATTGCCAATATTTGAGATCGTAATTTCCAGAGTCTCGCCTTCAGTACCAATACCTTCAATCGAAATAGATTCACATGTGATTTTGAGCCATATCGAAGGGACAATTTCGATTGACATATCTGCAGTGTATACAGTTGTCTCGCCACCGGGAGTCCTAGCTTCTATTATGACGGAGACTTGCGTGTCTAGAAGGCCAATAGGTAAGCTTCCAGGGAGGTCGAGCCCGACCTCAATGGTAGCCTCTTGATTCATATCCATAGGGAATTCCCTGCCAGATAGGAATCCGCCTGACCAGCCTTCAGGCAGGGACCCCATGGTCAGGCTGATGTCGAGTTCAATATTCCCAACATTATGAGCATGGATATTGGCAGTTCCGGGAAATCCTAGAGCCACAGACATCACTGGATTCCATGACAGATCGAGAGTTGCGATTTCTTGGACGAGTAGACGAGTTGAGTTGGTAATGGTCGGGCCGTCCTCCAGAGTAGTCCTAATAGTGACCAAGTTGGAGTCTCCCATCTCAGCGGTAAGGGGCACTATCGTAGCAATCGAGATTGTCTTGGAGACCCCCGCTGCGATTGTGAGTGCCAATTGCTCTGTCTGTATATTCGTCCCCTCAGTTAGTTGAATAGGCCAAGTATTTCGAGAAGAAAAGGCGTTGACTGTGAAATCCATAGGCACATTTCCTTCGTTAGAAATTAGTAACTGTGTGACTACGGTATCTCCGTTAAGAACGGGCCTTGGGTCTGCCACGGCTATTGGCCCCAGGGCATCTCCTTCCGAATCGAATAACTCGGGAGAGAATTCCAGGCTCTCTAGAACCGTCACGGTGGCCTGCTCTGTAGTCTGTAACAAATGGTCAATGACTGAAGTTGTTGTGCACTCCACTTCCTGTGTGTATCCAGCTGGGGGATTACCATCTACTGCATTCGGGACTCTGACTCTGATTGGAAGAGGGAGGAACTGCAATCTGCTCAGCGGCTCTAGCGTAATCTCGGAAGACTGGCTGTTGCCGATGCTTATCGTCCACCTGTCGGAGGACTCGCAGGATACGGTGTACTGGGTCGGCCCATTTCCAGTGTTCTTGATAGATAGAGAGAATACGGCAAGTTCACCGGGTTCTGCCCCTAGATTCTCAGTACCTGCAACAACTGTGAACAATCCCTCGACCCGCTCGACTACGGCACTCAATCTGATGCTATGAGAGACAGTGGGGGCATTCCTATCGAACAGCGTTAGATCAGAGACAAATGTACCTGGTAGAGCATAGATTACATCGGATTCGCTACTTAGATCAGTGTCCATATCCGACATATTCAGCGTGACCACAACCCGGTCCCCTTCCTCTCCGAATGGAGCGAGTGTCCATGGGGCTGATTCATTGAGTAGTTTCCACCATTCATCTTGTGGCTGATAGAGTACTCCATCATCGCCTAGGAGCTGTACCGGAGAGATGCTCAGGCCAACTGATATCTCAGAGGTTCCCTCATTCCTCATCTCCAATTCAAACAGAATCCAACTTGCGTCCCTAGGATCAAGGGTCCTGACCATAGCTTGACTTAATTCGGCGGGGTTGGATGGAACAGAGCCGTCCTCCATCAAAGGAGTCAGTCTAACTCCGATTTGCGAGACATTCACCTGAATCCTAATCCAGTTGTTGTCTACACCTGAAGTCTCGTCATTCAGCTCAGATACATCGGAGTTCGAATCCAGTCTAAGCTCCAACTCGTGCATTCCAGTAGTGGAGAAGGAATGAGGGAAAGATACCGAGTCCAGCAGCCCCCCTGATAGGGATGGCCTAGCAGAGGTGTGGATTATAGTGCCTGCTGTAAGATCCTCGACCTCAATTGAGTAGGTTCCAGAAGCGGCTGCTGCTTGGTTCTTCCACGCCGCTTCAATGAGGAGAGTGTCGCCTTGCAATGGACTTGTAACAGAGGTCGATAGAGAGTTTTCGAAGACAGTTAGATCAGGACTTTGGGTCTCACTGGCAAGTCCAGTGACCACTATGGCGTAGTCCTGAATTGTGCCTCCAGCTTGCCCCACGATAACGGACCATGTTCCAGAGGCCGAGCCGGATGGAATACGGATTCGTTCGATGTTGTTCAGTCGGTCCTCCAAACCTCCAGGGGTGCTGAAGCCCGAGGCGAAGTTGTTACCTAAGTAGGAGGTTCCATCAGGCGCGACCACTCTGAGATCGAGATCATTTACTAATCTAGAAGCGCTTTGGTCCGCAACGGCAGAACCTTCCTCGTCATTCCATACGATGGTCACATCCATTCCGTAGTCACCGTCCACATCGAAAGTATAGACAAAGGAGTGGCCGGGTAACAACTCTCTAGAGTAATCGTAGAACAGATTTAGACTCTGACCAGAAGAGGATGGGAATAGGCTATTCTCCAAGTCCAACTGTCCCCACCCTTCTGCCGGATTGGGTATATCGGAGTCGCCGATATCTTCTGCCCCGTTAATCAGAATAGCACGAATCAAATCGGATCTGGGCTCGCTGATTGACTGGGACTCCCGGAGATATTGTCTCACCATGGCGGCTGCACCGGCCACCACAGGAGTGGCCATGGACGAACCATTGAGAGTCATATAGAGTGGCGTCTGGCCATCGCTGTGAGTAGTGCTAGAGCACGAGTCTCCAGAAGCAAGTTGGGCCTCTTGGGCCCTAGCTGAACATAGTGCAACACCTGGGGCGACGATGTCTGGTTTAATTCGGCCGTCTGCTGTCAGCCCTCTAGAAGAAAAGGTGGGGACTGAGCCCTCCTCGATACTTCCATACGACCCTGTTGTGGATGCTCCTACCGTGAGGACATTCTTGGCAGTCCCCGGAGGTGTGATTCCGCCGCCACCCAAATCTCCAGCTGAGAATAAGACTAGAAATCTAGGGTAGTCCACAAGGAAGGAGTCTGCAGACCTAGAGTCAGAACTGTAGTCGTGAGCGAGGTTCGAGTTACCCCAACTATTGGTCTGAATCCTAGCATTGTTCTGCCATGAGTGGCTGAACATCTCATACAACGAACCCCAGCGTGCCAGTATTCCTGAGGAGTCAGCCTCCAGTTGATAGAAGTGGAAAGTGGCAGCTGGAATCATACCCATAGCATTTGAGTCACCAGAGCCATCCCCTAGCAAAGTGGCAGAAACATGTGTTCCGTGTCCGGTGTTTGAGTCAGCGTGCGAGTTATCCGGTCCGAACTGGTCGTAAATTGCACGAATTCGATTTCCGAAGTCGCCATGATCTCCATCCAATCCTGTGTCAGAGATGGCCAGGACCTCGCCGGAGCCATTCAAGGAAAGCCCTGATGTTAGTCGAGTGTCCTGTATGCCTGCAATCAGACTAGCGTTAGAGTTCTGAATGACATACTCGGATGCTATGTCAACCCTAAGCACTCTACCGTCCATAGCAAGAATAGGAATCCAAGAGGAATCGACTAATTTAGGCTGACACAGATATGCATCACATATCGGCCGGTCTGAGATTACTCCTGAAATTGCTCTCAAATCAGACGAGAGTGAATCGACATCCCTCTGTGACAAATCTGATGAGGGAGTGATGTCGATATCGACTTGGATGCCGACTCTGCCGGCGAGGAACGACAATTCGGGTGAGACCCTCCATGCTATTGGTAGGCCTCCTGACCATCTGATACTCTTTTCATCCATCAGTTCGGAAAGAATGCGTGAATCGGCTACTGCATCAACTCTGACTATTACGGAGTCATCCGGGAGCATGTCAATGACAGGAAGGTCGAGCCGATGTAGGACTGCGAACATCTCAGTCAAGTCAGAAGATGATGACTGCACAATTATCAAGCCGGTCCGCTCTAAAGCCATAGGGTCATACAGATTCTCAGGACCAAGTGGAATCGGGTCAATCAGAGGGTCAAAGGGCCCGTAAGGGGAGTAAATCATCCCTGTTGACTGCCGCAGTTCGTAGTGAGATTGAGTTGGTTCTGCTACTAGCCATGATGTTTGATCGGAGTATCTGTCGGGAGTAAAATCGGATTGAGTTTGATTCGTTATCTCTGAGGCGCCAGAAATCGCCCCAGACCATGCTGCAAGCATTAGGGCCGAGAGAATGAGAATGGTTGGGCGAGACCCATTCATGTGGCGACGAGCCTAAGGGGGCTTTTTGACCGTTGATGTTCAATGCATGGCCAATGCATCACTATGGGATTACATCCCATAGTACCTAGAGATGGCCTCGTCCGTCCTTGAGACGGAGGCTCTCCAATCAGTCTCAGAGCCGGTCAGAGCACGTATACAATCGATGTTCTCAGGAATGACATCGCTCTCCTGATGGATGGCTTGGAAATAGTATAGCCTGTCGCCAATCAGGCTGACTCCATCTTCCCAAACAAAAACCTCGTGTAAATCGCCCCACTTTCTTCCTATGTCCCTGGCCATTTCCATTACCTCGGCTGTCGTAGTCAGCCGATCTCCAGAGCCACTCATCATCAGGACCCTAGGAGCTCCTCTCCAGAGTTCCAGAATTGACTCAGTTGTCATACCGTGGCCGCTAGGTAAATCAGCGATTATAGCGTGAACATGCATTATTGTGGTAGGAACTGCAACTGCAAGAGAATTTATCTCAATCTCAGGCTTTACAGTCATCAGATCGGGGCCATGATGGCTTGGCACCTTCAGAACCGGCTTGATTGCATTAATTGGACCCTTACTGGAATCTCCCGGATCGGCTGCCCGTCTAATCATCGTGCATTCCACTTTCAGAGAACCGCAGGCATCAAACAATGGGACTAGAGTGCGAGAAAGTCCAGTTGTATTGCAAGACACCACTCTGGTACTATCTGCATTCAGATTGGCCTCATGATTGGCACAGGAAGTATAGGACAATCCGGTCAGGTCGTGCTTCTCTCCGCCTTGGAATATGTGCTTAATTCCAGCTGTCTTGTACTTAGAGAGGTTTTCAGCACCCCTCTTACCCGGGGCGCAATCTACCACCACATCGGCTGAGGCTAGTAGGTCGGACAGCCCCCCATGGCACTCATAGCCACCTTCTGCGAAGGCTGCGATACGGGCTGGGTCATCGTGAGTACAGAACAAAGGAAACCCCTTGCGGGCTGCCAAGTCACATCCGAAACTAGGACCAGTCTTGGTGACACCGGCCACTTCCATGTCGTCTTGTGCATCTACTGCATCGGCTACTCTCTTGCCGATAGTTCCGAACCCATTTATCGCTACTCTAATCAAAAACAGCGCCCCATACGCCCCTTCGGGCGTTTGGACTCCATTGACTGACCTCTATCAATATACCCTTCACTCCGAAAATTCGAATATGGCGACTAAGTTGGTGTTGCTAGGCGTCTTGCCCGTCAGAGTCAAGACGGGTAGTACGGTGTCCCCCAAGGAGGAGCATGCGAGAGGTTACGGCGAAGAGCATGAAGCTCGCACGCGATTTAGATGGTATGCTGGATGAGGCTCTCGAGAGAGATTTGCTCATCAGGATAGGTTGGGGCAGAGGTGGTGATGAGAAACCCAAGAATGGTGAGATAGGTGCAGCGAGTCATTTACCTAGAGATTCCAGAGTCCTACTGCTGGGAGATTTAGGGCAGTGTGCCGGAGCCATGAATGATGGCGGTACTTTCACCCTTCAGGGTTCGGCAGAATCTATGCTGGGTGCATTTCAGCGAAATGGCCGTATAGTGGTCGAAAAAGATGTCGCCGAGCGAGCCGCACACCGAATGTCGGGCGGAGTAATCATCGTACAGGGATCTGCAGGAGATGATGCTGGTGCCGGTATGTCCGACGGGATTCTGATAATTCGCGGACATGTTGGCAAGGGGGTCGGTTCGAGTATGTCGGGTGGCACAATTGTGGTCCTCGGATCAGTAGGTACTGAACCGGGATTGGGAATGACGGGCGGACGCATAGTAATCGCCGGCAGTTGCCCGCCTCCCGGTGAGGGGGCTGCTATGCGCGGTATCGAAGTCGAGGAACTCTCAGAGATGGCGAATCACCTAGAGCCAATGGGGCTCTCAATTGAGGAGGATGCATTGGTACTGACACGCGCGGATGGTTCTGCATCTCTACCGATTGAGTTACCAGAGCCTTCAGTTGCCGAGGGTTTTGAGAGCATAGCACTGATTCCAGCATCCTCAGAGAGACTTCCTCTTCACACCTCACTCGACCCTCTGACTCTACTGATGCCTTTGGGGTCTGAGGAAGGGGGCCTGCTGTTCCCAGTTCCTTGGCTAGTCGAGGACGAGACTGCTGAATCCTGGCAAGGTGGGTTGTGTTCGAAGCAGCCAGCTCTCGTCAAACACTCACCTAGGGATTGTGATTTGTTGCTAATAGGTGAGGATGAGCTTGTTGGGTGTTCTAAATACCTTAGAGGATGTGCAGGGATAGTGCTAGATTTAGATGGAATCCCTCCAATGGACGACGCCGAGATTGAGGCGATTTTGGTCTCTCTGACTAGCAAGATGAGTGAGGATTCACTAGTCCTTCTGCGTGACGGGGTAGATCGGGTTGATCACCTATTCAGATTAGTTGTCGATTTAGATCTTGACGGGGCCGTTATCGATGCCGCATCCCCGGGAGGGAGTAGGGCGGCTGCAGCATTACCGCGGATTGGTCTCGCTGCTAGAGCGATGAATCTGACTGGGCAGGGTCGTCACCTCCTAATCGAGATGGATGAAGCCCCTGGGGCGGAAGATCTTCTCATCTGTGTGGCGGCTGGATGCTCAGTACTTGTCGCGCCACCACCTGAGAGTGGGCTAGAGGAGAATTTGCAATGGCTTAGTGCCACCCTTAGAGGCTGGATGGTTGGACTTGGAGTCGATGGACTAGAGAAGTTGAGTCGTCGAAATCTAAGGGCTCTGGACTACGACACGGCATCAATCAGTGGCTTGAGGCTAATTGGCTATGATCGGGCGTTACCTATGTGGTTAGGAAACTGAGGTTAGCATGCCGACTCTGAATCTGCAGCACTCTCTGCTTGAATACATCCAGAATCTCAATGACTCAGAACACTCACCCGAATCTTGGTCTGATTGGCTCCCCGCAATGGGTTGTCCTGTAGAAGGTAATGATGAGGTAGCGATAGAGGTTGAGGTCTTTCCAGATCGCCCCGATTTACTTAGTCACGAATCTCTAGCAAGGGCGGCTAGAAGTTTCTCTAATGGTCAGATTATAGATGCTGGAATGGAGATAGAGCCCAGTGGGCTCGAGATGGTTGTGGACCCATCTCTGGAGAATGTCAGGCCTGTGGTTTTGGCTGCAGTTGTTAGAGGGGTTGAAAACGGCGATAATGAGGAGGGGGTAGGGGCTTTCATTCAGTCACTTATGGATCATCAGGAGAAGCTCCATCTCACCCTTGGTAGGAAACGCGGATTGGCCTCCATAGGGGTGCACGACCTAGAAGCCGTGAAAGGTCCGTTCACAGTAATCACGGTGCCAGATACCTATTCATTCGTCCCCCTGATGATGGAGCAAAGCATGAGTATCAAGCAGATTCTAACTGAGCACCCCAAGGGTGTAGAGTACGCACACCTCATGGATGGCCTCGAATCATTTCCTGTGATTATTGATTCGAATGACGACATCCTGTCTTTTCCTCCGATTATCAATGGAGATCACACCACGGTATCGCACACTACGAAGGACTTCTTGATTGATGTCACTGGATGGGATATGCGAGCTTGTGAGGCTTGTCTGATGCTGGTGTGCCTATCACTGCAGGAGAGGGGAGGCAAGGTGGAGAGCGTCAAGATGACGAGTCATTCGGGAGATGAGATTCATACACCACGTGGCGACCCAGTCTCGCACCGGGTGCCTGAGAGATTGATTTCTAAGATTCTAGGAGTAGAGCTAAGCCGAGATGAGATTGGAGAATCCCTTCACAAGATGGGGGGGCGACTAGTTGAGTCTAGGACGGTAACTGATGGCTCAAACAAGCCAGAAAAATGGGCTGACTGCG
Organism: Methanobacteriota archaeon; assembly: GCA_002698225.1. Classification (GTDB taxonomy): domain Archaea; phylum Thermoplasmatota; class Poseidoniia; order Poseidoniales; family Thalassarchaeaceae; genus Thalassarchaeum. Next base: position 12,061 of record NZWD01000005.1, read on the forward strand.
TGATTGGCGAGAAGGAACACATCGTCGAGATGCCTCGTTGGAGGAGCGATATCATGCATCCAATCGATATCGTCGAAGACATAGCCATAGGATTCGGCTATCATAACCTGCCCGAGAGACTCTCGGAAGTGCATCTGGATGCGGTTCCTCTAGATTCTTCACATCTTCATCGGCGCATTAGGTCCAGCCTAAGATCGCTGGGAATTCAAGAGACTCAGGGGCTGACCCTGTCAAACGAAAGGGATCAGTTCGACAGGATTGAATGGGAGCCCGTGGGAGAAGTAGCTACGATATCCAATCCGATCTCAGTCGAGCATACCATCCTTAGACAGAGTATACTACCTTCATTGCTTGTCCTTTTATCCTCAAACAGGCATCACGAGTTACCGCAGAGGGTCTACGAACTTAGTGAGGTTGTTAGAGAATCTGTGAATCGGCCGAGAGTGGCTTGGGCCTGCGCTGAGGTCGGCGGAGGGTTCTCCTCGGCTAAGGGCGTGGTTCAAGCACTTCTCAGAGACCTAGGTGCTGGAATTGATGAGGTTACTCTAGAGGATACTGTTGATGGACCATGGATTGCAGGGAGAGGTGCTAAAATAATGTTTGAAGGTGTGGAGATTGGATCATTCGGAGAGATCTCGCCCAGGGTTCTGCACGAATTCGGACTAAGGTCTCCAGTAAATGCGGGCGAGTTCGATGTTGAGTCTCTGAATCGACTAGCCCCTGATTCAATCACTTGAGTCCTTGCCGAGCAAATCCATTGCTTCCTTGAATGAATCATTCTCCAGGTGACTGCGGTCGGCTAACTTCTCCCTAGATTTCTCATCCGGCTTGCGTTCGTATTCGACTATTTTCCTCTTGTCAGTCTTGCCAGTCTGCGGTGGCTCGGCCGGTTTCTTTGCGAAGGGCCACTTCGATGCCATGAATGTCCAACTATGCCTCAGACCATCAATACTTCGTAGAAACTATACGAGATAGGGTAGAAATGATATCATTCTCGGATTTCGAAGTAACATGGGTAGTAGAATCGTAGTAGTGATTCTCATGGCGACATTGTTACTACCTCTGCATTCTACAAGTGTTTCATTGCCCCTGACAGGAGAGGGTGGCGTCAGTGCAAAGGATAGCACACTTGACATTCTGATGATGGGCAATTCATACACATCGAGCAATTCGTTATCTGTCAGGCTAGACAGTATGCTGATAGATTCTGGCGAGGACGCGCAGGTCACATCAATGACCAGTGGCGGGTTGAAGCTGAGTCAACATGCTGAGAGGGCAAATACTGCAGGGCACTCTTGGAACATCAGTCTGCAGCAACAGTATGACTATGTGATTCTGCAAGATCAATCCCAAGTCCCCGGACTGTCCATCGACACCGAATACTGGCAGGATAGTCTCGAGGGTTTGATTTATCTCAATCAGCGAATAGAATCCGAAGGCGGAGATACCATTCTCTTCATGACCTGGGGGAGGATGGAGGGTGATTGGTTGCATCCCGATTACACAAGTATGCAAGAGAGCGTCTCGCGTGGCTATGAGATGTACAATGAGAACATTACCACGACGAATCGGCCCACATACATCGCCCCCGTGGGGCTCGCATTCATGTACATCCACAATGTAGTTGAGGAATCGGGCCAGAATGCCACCGATGTATCGACCTCATTCTCCGCACTGTACTCGAGCGACGGTTCCCATCCATCAATTGACGGTACATACCTTGCAGCTTGCGTGATGTACTCTACCATAACAGGTGAATCTTCAGTGGGCAGAGAGGGACCAAGTCAGATATCTCCTCAGAGAACATTGGAGCTCCAGCAGGCTGCAGCGGCAACGGTGTTCAATGAGACTCCTAACTACACCTACCCCTGGCAGGTCGATAGGTCAGAGGTCAGATTCGGCCCAGAATCAGGCTCAATTTTTGACATAGAACCAGATTCAATGATTGGCCTAAACTTCAATTTCACCAATCATGCTGAAGTTGATGACTCTGCACTGGTATCCATCTCTGGCCCGGAGGACTGGGAGATTGGGTGGGGCTATGCGGAGGATGTTTCTGAGGGGCACTTTTTCGTAGCTCCTTCTGACTCGCCCCAGTGGGTGCAGTTCTCAGTTAACTCGCCTGTAGTTGAAGCAGGTTTGCCCTTGGCCAACTCTCTACATCAGTTCAGCATGCAATTAATCACACAAGACGGTTCTAAGGACTGGTATAACTTCTCGCTACGCTATGGATTCCACTATGAAGCAGGAATTGTATCAGGAGGCGGGAACGCATCGATATCTCCTGGAGAGGTTATTGGCCTATCAGTGGATGTCAGGAATTTAGGGAACTCAGTGCGAGAGCTCTTAATCGAGATTGTAGCTACAGATGAAAACGGATCGCGGATTAGTGACTCTGGACTCTCAATCTCATATGACGGATGGGCGGCGATAGTGCTCAGCAAGTCCGAGTTGGGTTCAATTACTCCTGGTGGCATTGCTACTGCGCAAATTCAAGTCCAGGCTCCGGAACGCTATCCGGGAAGTCTATTGTTCGATATCATTGTGTGGGATATCGCCGCTCCCGGAGAGTTACAAGAGGTTAGCCAGAGAGTGAGTATTGTTCCTCGTACCGGAGGAATTTTAACACTAAATGAAGATGATTGTCTGGAAGAAACGAAGCCTGGAGAAACATGTCATGGCTATCTCCGAATTGAGAACACTGGGGATGTGTCTTCTACTTTTGAGTTGATTTCGGCGAATGTTCCTGAATGGCTCTCAGTAGAGATTAGCCTGAGTATTGTTACTCTTGGACCGGGACAGTCAATGAGTGGGATTCATTTTTCTTGTACTGTATCTGAGGCAACCAATGCTGACTTAACTGCTGAATTCTATATCCAATTATGGATGGGGGCTTGGATACCAGATGAACTGCCTCTAGAGATGACAGTTGGTGAGATTTACTCATGGGAAGCGGAGATTGTTTCATCAGAGTTGTCTACCGACAATAATCTGACTTCTACTTGGCTATTGACAAACATGGGCAATGAGGACGATGGGTTAATCGTGAGTACGGATTCCAATCTAGTTACTGAGTTCGGCTTAATCGTCCCTGAAGGTGCTTCGACGGATTCCGGAACGGGCAATCCCCGTTCATTCGAAATGATGGATGTACCCCCAGGAGGGACAGTCGAATTCGTGGCTTGGATTACTGTTCCGACTGAATCTCCTGTTGACTCTGAATTAATTCTCACAGTTGAGGTCAGATCAATCAGGGATCCATCCATAGTGTTCAGTGGTACGGACTCAGTTCTTCTGCAGGGGCCAGAGGTAGAACCTCCTATTTGTTGCCAAACCTCGTTCCTACAATCTGTGATTGACTGGTTGGAAATTTGGCACGAGTTAGTGTTGATTCTGGTAGTCGTGGTCACCGGTAGTATTGGCGTAGTTATCGCCATTAGAAGGAAGAACGAAGCCGTCCGAGCGAATACAAAGATAGGGGGCACACCAATCGAGAGCGCGGAAGAGTGGATGTCTAAATTTACCGAGGGCGGAGGAGAGGCTCCAGCCATGATTGACAGCCCCAAGATCTCCTCAAGGGAATTCGCAGCAGAATTTCTCGAAAAGTCAGGAGGTTTGTCGGAGAAGCCTAGGCAGGGGCCGAGTGGAGAGGTCGTAGGAAAAGCGAGCCAGGCCCTAGATAAGTTCCAAACTGATGAGGCGCTTGACTCTGCCATTGAGATGGCTGACCAAATGAATGAGGGAGAATTACCTCACCCAAGCAATGTCATGCTGGATCCAGCTGAGATGGAGGCTCGGAAGGTTGTGCCCAAGAAACGCAGAGATGATGATAGCCCGGCCGACTTCGACCTAGAGATATGAATCGTCCAGTGATAGGTGTTGATGAGGCAGGTAGAGGGCCAGTGATAGGTCCTCTAGTGGTATGCGCCCTAAGGGTGTCAGAATCTGACCGTAGCGTTTTGCGCGATTTTGGGGCTAGGGATTCCAAGAAGCTGTCCCCTAAACGCAGGGAAGAAATAGCAGCTAGGATTCGCGGCGAGGCCAAATCCAGAGGTTGGGGGATCGGGATTGTGGTATGTGAGCCCTCAAGGATTGATTCCAACAGTCTGCACTCAGACTTGAATCGACTTGAGGTAGATTTGTTCTCAGAGGCCATTGAGAAATCGTCTGAGAGTACTATCGATGGCACGATTATGGTAGACTCCTGCGATGTGGATGAGTCTAGATTCGCAAGAAGAATAGCGACCAGATTGGGGCAAGGTTGGACAAATTGGGAGATTGATTCTAGGCACGCCATGGACTCGATAGACCCAATCACGGGGGCTGCAAGTATTTTGGCCAAAGTCATGAGGGATGCCGAGATTAAGCGAATCGCAGAAGATGTGGGATTCGCGGTTGGTTCTGGTTACCCCTCTGATGGCATCACTAGGGAGGCGGTTAGAGTACTGGTTTCAGGAGATTTTCCTCACAAGGATTTGAGATGGAGTTGGTCAACAGTGTCCGACTTCTGGTTACAGGTTCACGGTAATCCAGTCCCCACTAGGTCCGAGGATGATGTAGCCGTCCGACAAACGATACTTGACGACTGGTAGCGAGCGAAGCGTGAAATGCTGAACATACTCGGTCGGGTTTGTTATCATGGTCGATAGTGATGGCTGGAGTGCCGAAGTGGTCGCTGCAGTAAGGAAATTCTCTTTGCAGAACGCGCTGGAATACGATGGTGCGGGCCAGGCCGGGAGCGTTCTTGGCAGGCTGTTGTCTGAAAAACCGGAACTCAGAACAGAAGCTAAGCGATTGATGGGGATTGTATCCGAGGAGGTCGCGGCCGCTAACACACTGGCCCTCGAAGAGGGAATCGATGCGGTTAGGGCGGAGCTCGAAAGATCTGCTCCGGAGGCGCTGGAAAGAGAGAAGCATAGCAAGGTCGAGGGGTTGAAGGCATTGCCCGGTGATACTTCATCAGTAGTGCTGAGATTCGCCCCCAACCCGAACGGTCCGCTCACATTGGGTCACTCAAGAGGAGTGGTCATCAACTCGGAATATGCGAAATTGTATGATGGTAAGGTAGTATTGCGTTTCGACGATACTGACACTAAGGTCAAACCTCCGCTGTCCGATGCTTATCAATGGATAGAAGAAGAGTACGGATGGCTCGCAGGTAGGCCCGCTGACATAGTAGTCAGGGCGAGCGATAGGATGCCAATCTACCTAGAGTATGCAGCCAGTATGCTAGCAGATGGTCATTGCTATGTCTGTAGGTGCCCTGCAGCTGAATTCAGGAGTTTCAGGGAGTCTAAGGAGGATTGTCCCTGCCGTTCAAAGGACGCATCTGAGAACCTGTCTGATTGGAAGTCGATGAACGATGGAGTCCTCGTAGAGGGAGAAGCCGTAGTAAGAGTGAGGACTGATATGACACTACCGAATCCTGCATTGAGGGACTGGCCCGCACTAAGGATACAGCACACACCCCATCCGATGGTCGGTGAGCAATACCGGGTCTGGCCTCTGCTGGACTTCCAGAGTGCAATTGAGGACTATGCGCAAGGAGTTACACATATCGTGCGAGGTAAGGATCTGATGGACAGTACTAGGAAGCAGACCCTGATGTATGAGAAACTAGGATGGGAGTATCCCGAGACTCTGTATTGGGGGAGAGTGAAGGTTCACGAGTTCGGGGGCTTCTCCACTTCCTCTATGCGAGCTTCGATTGAAGACGGAGATAGAGACGGATGGGAGGATCTGCGACTGCCCACCATACAATCGCTAAGACGTAGGGGCTTCGATGCACGGGCTCTGAGAGACTTCTGGGTTGAACTGGGAATCACACAGAAGGATATCTCGGTGTCAATGCAGACTATTGAGTCATTGAATTCTCGTGCGATAGATGCGGTTGCAGAGCGACGCAGTTTCGTCGCATCTCCAGTGAGATTGAGTATTGAGGGGTACGAGAGCGTTGCTGTCGATTCACCTAGGCACCCAGATGGAGAGATACCAGGGTCCAGGGGCTGGGTTTTAGGAGGTGCAATCTACATTCAGAAGTCGGATTCGGTAAGTAGCAGCCTGAGGTTGAAGGAGTTCGCTGACATCAGTATCTCCGATTCTAAGGCTGATGTGGAGTCACTAGACAGGTCGGATAATCGGCCCATCGTCCAGTGGCTACCAGAGGGCATGGCACGCGAGGCTGTACTGTTTATGCCTCAAGGAGAGGAGATAGCGGAAGTTGAGGGGTTCCTAGAGGACTTTGAATTGCAAGTAGGCCAGGTATATCAGTTAGAGAGAGTCGGGTTCGCTAGACTAGAGCGGTTGGCACAAGGAGGGGGTGCCGAACTTGTATGGTTGCATTCCTAGTGGATTCCCTGCAGTCATACGAATATTGCAGAACATGACTCCATGTAGGCGTCGCATTGAAGGGATGCAGACTAGCCACGCAGTCTAATGGATGGACCGCGGTTACGTGCTCTGATGCTGGTTTCAGTGCTATTGGTGATGAGTGGGGCCCCGTTAGTTGCCTCTGCTCAAGACGGTGTAACCTGTTGCAATTCGACCGACTTTCGACTATACCTGATGGGAGAGTCCGATGATGGTACTCTTACCCCCTTCCAAGAAGATCTAGAGGGTGATTCATCTGATTCTGAATCGACTTTGGTCACTCCCTCGATTCTGAGCGAGATAAAAATCGGCACATGGGAGGTGACTTGGGGCACTGAGGGCTCCTATGAGGAATCAACATGGGATTTTTCCATTCCATATGAAGTCGAGGGCGCTGCTGGATTGACCATTAACTCAACACTGGAGGTCAGAATCGGAGGCTCTTTCTACGAAGGTGATGGTGGCCTGAATCCATTCTTATCTGGTTCTGGATTCCTACAAGTCAGCGTCGATATCGGTTCCGGCCAGGTCAATGACGGAGACAGGGTTCAGATTTCCCTGACCGTTAGGAATCTGATGTTCTCGCAACCCGGAGATGATGCAGGAGTGAGGTTTCTGTGGGGATCCGAAGCCCACGACGCCCATATCTCAATGCGCTTCCCGCTAGTTGACATTGAGATGAAAGATGCCAGTGTGCTGGGGAATCTCGTTTATCTCCCAATAGTGCTGAAATCTGGCTTCGACGGCAGGATGTGGTCCGGCTCGACCGGTGGCATTTCAGTGCAAGGTTCCCAAGTCAGCCAGATGCCGATAGCGACAGGAGTGGATGGTGGGGTAGAGGTTACTTTCTTCTGGGAGGCCCCTGACGATTTCCAGTCTGGATCGATTAATGTCGATTTTTACTTGAGTCCTCAAGACGGACTACAGATTACACAGTCCAAGAGTCATGAGATAGTCATAGGCGAGGACGATGATGCTCCCGGGGGGTGGTATCCTGCCAATGAGCCTTTGAGGGCAGGAGGGTCTACCTTGGATCTGGAGATAAATGCAGAATGGGATGGTTATGAGGTACAGCGTGAGGCCATCCTGAGATTCGATGGTTCAATGTCGCAGTGGATGCGATGGGGTCTGGACAACATCGGGAATCAGAGTCTAGGATCAAACAGCTGGTGGCGTAACCTCAACTCCTATTCGGACTCGGTCCCATCTGATGACAGGCACAACGGAAGAGTGGATGACTCGGAGTTACTAGCCTTGCAAGGTCACTTGACTGGTTCCGCGTCGAACCTACGATCATTTATGTCGAATGGTCTTTACCTCGAGGTGGAGGCCATCCTAGGGGTCAATCCGATAGAACTCGGACCGAGTGAAATCACAGTTGATATGGGCGCTACTAGGGCCTTCAGTGCCGATGCGATTACCATCACCATCGACACCTCGTACCTCTACGACTCATCAGAAGCTTCGAGGCAGATTCTCGTGGAGACTTTCGTCAGAGCCTCTCAGGATGATTACTGGACCGAGATAGGATTGACTGCAGAGTTGAAGTCGACTCTGTTCGAGGACCTCGGGGCCGTGGCCTCTGACGAAATCCAATACAAGCACAGGAGATGGATATTGCTTGAGGTGATTACCATCGAGGAGAATGATTTAGATCCTGACTTGGACTTCAGAGTAGAGTATCAGCCGTCCGGCTTCGCATTGTACAGTGCGCTGTTCGGTGCAATGATGTCGGTGCTGTTCCTCTCGGTGGGAATCGGAATTTCGATGGCGGCGACCAAGAGTAGGACGAGTCTTCCTGCTTTGGTGACCGTAGTCACTCTCGGCTGTCTGGCTCTAGTGATTTATGTCCTAGGAATGCCTATGCCAATCGTGTTCGGGGTATCGCTGGCTTCGGTGTTGTTGGTTATGCCAGTCGCCTTGGTATCGCCTAGAACTGAGACGGTTCAGAAGATGACTATGAAAGCCAGGGGTCCGAGTATCCAGTGTCCGGTCTGTTCTACAAAAGTTACTGTAGAATCAGATGTGAGGCCTCTGAGGATGGAATGTCCAAGTTGCGAGAACATGCTCAGGATAGAGGAATAACTCCTCCCCTGAGTAGCAAGTCCGTAACCTTGGCCGCTGCAACTGCCGCAATATCACTCTTCCAGAACGCCGCAGCTGCCGCTATTTGTCCTGCCAGATCAGTCGACCACCCAGGCCCCATCACACAGTGCCATCCTATCTCTTCCATTCTTGCAGTCGAGGGGATGCTGCGAGATAGGCCGGGGCGCATCAGATGAGAAAGGGCCCTGGCTCTCCCTTCCATGTCTAAATCGCTCCATCTGGACGATACTGCAGCCAATGCTTCGGAATCTATCCAATCGTTGTGCGAGACATTTGGAAGCGGTACCTCCGGCAGAGGAATCACCCTGATAGATCCGTCTTCGACCAATGCGTCTCTGAGAGCAGTGAATACTGGGTCGTAAGTTGTGTCTAGAGCGGAATGTAGCCAGTTACCAGAGATTGCCCAAGGTCTGAGGCGACGAGTCCTGGGTCCCTGTGGTGAGATTGCCTCGGCTAGGGCATGAGCTTGTGCAACAGCAGTCAGCGGCCCCTTCCTTAGATCGCCCTGATGCCCCGAAAGGCCATCAACCACAGTTCCAGAAATCGAGAGTTTGAATGGGTCACTCGACAATTTTGGACCACTGTAGTCTCCGGGACCTAGGATGTGGATGCAAGGAGAATCTGAAGGAGATTCAAGCCTGAATCTCCTCCTGTAGGGTAAACCGGAGTCCAGTAAGGCTGCTTCGATTGGCGCCACTGCCAGAGCTCCTTGTAGTGAAGGTGCTGCTAACAGCAGAATGGGGGACGAGTCTCTTCGAATCGAATCAGCAGCAGCAGAAAGTTGGTCTGCGATGCCCGATAGCGGTTCTGCTCCCAGAAGCGTGTGCACGACACCGCTACGCACTGGAAGTACAAATCCTCTGCGCCGAATCACTCGACCATCAGACGGAGCTGGTCCTGCTTGTATATCCAGTCCTGAGATAGTCGGCCGGTGCCGATGTAATATCTAGAGAGTCTCCTAATCTTGGATTCGCAAAGGGCTAGTTGTCTGCGGTTGTGTAGGTCCTTGGGGTTGGATGAAAGGTGGTCCATCAGATTCAGTGCCTTCCTCATTAAATTCATCAAATCCTCAGGGTACCTTCCAGAGATTCCATTCCTGGCTAGCGTCTCAGAAACTCTCTCCCCGGTCACTAAGCGTACATTCGGGACCGCGTGGCGGTCGCGTAGAATGGTCCCAATCATTGCCGTAGAATGTCCCTCATTGGCTAGATTGACTATCAATTCCTCAATCTCTGCCTTGTCGCCAGTTGACCATGCGGGAGCTTCGGAAGAATGCGGCCTACTAGAGCCGCTCTTCCCCTTACCTCCACTATGCATACGTGACATTTCGTAGACCTCGGCGGCTGGGCGACCTGCTCTCCCTCTTTAATCGCTACGCAGAACTGGTGGACTGCTCAGAGCCTGTGTTGGCTCTTAGCAAGTCTCCCAGCCCCTTCAGGCCATTCCCACCCCGCTGCAATGGCTCTCGCCGAACCAATGAGTGAACCATCCTGCATAACTAGGACCTCGTCGCCGACTCGGATGCTGGAATCAGCCGAGATTACATTGCTAGAAAATAGGTCGCCCTTCCAATCAAGTCCGGAGACTAGCTCTACCTTTGGCAGGGCTTCGGCTTGATGAAGTAGCGGTAAACAGGCCTTGGTGAAGGCGAAACGGCCGGATCGGGGATTCCACATTGCAATCTGCTCGACTCCATTCAGTATAGTGAAGATTGGTGGTCGCCCCCTTACTGAGGCCCCCTCGAGCCAGGAATCAGTACCGTGCTGGAATCGAGAGAGGGCCCGTAACTGCGAAAGTCTGTTCTGAGATTTCTTCAGGCCGCGTAACCTTAGATCTGCATCGGCCTCCTCGACGGCTTGATGTAGTCGCGCAAGCGACTCTGTTGAGCCTGCTGACTCACCCTCTCTAGTGTCAATTACTTCAATACCCTGGACACTGAGTTCAATACCTGAGTGATTAATGATTCTAGAATATCCTACTCTAGAGCACAGGGAATCGAGCATTTCGCGGATGACGATTAATTCATCCCTATCCCATTCCCCGGTAACCGGGATATCGTAATTGGCGGCAGGCCAGACTTCCTCCAGTTCCCTAGGAACTAAGCCCAGTGGGGCAGTGACCATGACTTGATGGGCTGCATTTGTAGGAATCGAGCGGATGAATCTACGGTGACTCTGAGATGTTCTGTAAGGCTTCACAGCAGAGCATGGCAATAGTACTAGCAAATCCCTCTGATGCTCAGGCGGCATATGTGATTCTGCGACTCTCTTTCTCCAGTCGTGAATCAATGGGTCATCTCGACTCTGAAAGGTGTGACATCTCAGTTTACGCTCATGCCCGACTACTCTCTCAAGGCCGGATTGGCCTCCTCCGAATGATCTCATCATCACATCATGCCTGCGGAGCCTCTCCACCGAACGAGGGCTGGAGGTGCTCTGGCGCTCGGCTAACTCTCGCAGTGAGCCGTCTCTGATTGCGGCCCTAGTAGCGGCAATGGATCGTTCCCATGCTTCGATTTGGACACCCATACTAGCTGATTCGGACAAAGTCTCCTCAGGATACCTAGGGCCGTCCTCGGTAAGTATCACTCCTAGTGAAGCCGCTCTGCGTGAACGCGCTAGGTCGAACAGATCCACACCCATCCATGATAGTAAAGCACAATTGTCTGGACCTCCAATTCCCGGAGTCCAGAGCAATGAATTCGGGAAACTCGTCCTCAAGGTGTACAATGCCGTGATAAGTGCCCCTGGACGATGGGAGAGTTGTATCGAGTCCACTAGGCAGACCACAGAAGGTTCGAGTTTCGTATCATTCAGCATCTCGTCATGGTGCATAGACTGCCAGGATACGGCTAGCAATTGGTCGCCTTTGCTGAACTCACCAGAGTCTGATTCAGAGAGGCTTGGAGGGAGTACTAGACCCTCTGTGGAAATCCAAGAATCCTCAGCATCGAATGGGACGCATAGATTTCCTCTTGTGGCCAAGGTAACTGAGGCGGGTAGATTTTCCGAATCCCTAGTGGACATGAAGGGGGAGAGTGCAAGGGGTAATTCGGAATCTTTCGAGTCCGTCACAAGTCCAGGAGTCCAAGATGAAGGTTGGTTCCGATCTCCAAGTTGCATTACCCGTGCGAGACGCTGTCTTGCGACCGTTGCACGGGCTAATGGACGCTCCGTCATACGCGTCGCACTGACGCGGTTCGCTTGAAGGATTCTAAGGGAGGCGCGCCTCGGCCGGACATGGTGCACGCACGGGCAGGACTGTTTTTGCTCTTGGTAATCGTGTCGGTTGGCACACCTGAGGCATTTGCCGAAGACGAGAACAGAGTGGTTGTGCTATCTGATGAATTCGAAACCGATGGGCCTGTATGGATATCTGTATCATGCTTGCAAATTAGTTGCCCAGGTATGGAGCTGGTAGTGTGGTACGACGGCTCTGAACACAGGCACCAGGACCCGCATCTTGTAGAGTGGTCTGGTTGGGTCCAAGGGATTTTTTCATGGGAGGTAGTTGCCGAAGACGATATTGGAGGGGGCGACCTACTTTTTGATTCAATACTCAGCCATATGGAAGAGTGGACTGAACACGAAGATCTTCCTGATATCGTCCCTCCTCCCGGTAGTCAAGATGAGTATGTGAGTATCAATACCTCATCTCCGTGCCGATTGCACTACTGTGGTGCATTGGATATCATATCAGAGGGAGTGTTGTTTGTCGGTTCTCTCGAGAATCAGAGCGACAAGGATGCTGTGATGATTGTAGGCGATCTAGGAGATGTTCTTCTGCTAAACTCACATAGAGGTCCGAATGCTACCACAATAGAAATCTGGCACAGGTCAGATGAGTCGAAATCTCTAGTGGATTCAATTGAGGTTGCACATATGCCTCACTACTTCGAGTACCCGGCTCAAGGAGAATTATGGATTCGTGTAGTCCATTCTACAGAGTCAGGTTACTCACCCTATGAGTTTGAAATTATTCGGTATGATGACGACATAGAGGCTCCCGGAGGAGGTGAATTGAGCAATCCTTGGACTCATGGCGAGCCAATGCCGTTCCAAGGCGAATCATCACTAATCTACCATGGTCATCTGGCAGCGTCGGATTCACTAGGGGACTCGTTGCTCATCGAATCTGGACCCAAGATGCAATTGGAGCCGTTTTGTACCTTCACCAGTCCTGTCAATGTGAGTATCACTCTTCACCAGATTGATGGGACGAGTTATACAGTCGAGAGTGGTTGCGAGAATGTCTTTGAGACTTCAATACAGACTATTTCGGTTGAGTTTGGATTGACGACACAGGGCACCAACGCAGCTTGGGCAGTCATGCTGAGGTCACTGAGCCCAGGAGATGGAAGTCTGATTGGAGACGCTCCCAATATGATTTGGGAGCACGGCAGTATGGATACGAGATGGCAGGTTCTGAACCTAGAGGCAACGGTAATCACAGGAACTCTGGATGTTTCTGACACCACCGATTTCTACGCATTCTCAGTGACAGAAGAGAATGGATCCTATGTCAGGGTTCAGAGAATAGGCAATTCTCCCGGTTTATTCACCCTGATGACTCTGGATCAGGAGACCGGAGAGGTGGTGAATTTCACAGACGGCTCGATGATGATTTTACCCTCTGGTGTCCATGCGTTGAGAATTGACTGGGAACAGGGTATGGGACAGGGAGAGGATGATCCGGGCGAGTACCAGTTTTCTCTACCATACAACGGACCATATGTGCCCGAAGAGGTTGAGTTTGTCGACCTCTCTCACAAAGCTCGTGGTTTCTACATGCTAGCGGGCCTACTGCTGCTCACTCCGCTCGCAATGGTAATCTGGTGGAATCGGGATGCAATATTCAGAGGGGCGCCTCTAGCAGCAGACATTCAGGAGCATGAGAGGCGCAGACTCAGGAACCTGAGACAGAGAGTATCTCAGGCACTAATCTCGAGAGATGTTGATCAAGCGGAAATTGAGTATTCACTCAGACAACTGGGGGATAGCCCATGGTCGGCTGTAGTAGATGACTGGGGTGAGCCAATCATCATGCACTTGACAGAGAAAGTTGAGATTTGCGTGTGGAGAGTGGCTGAGTCTGCATCTAGTCTACTAATCGGAATCAGGATTGAGAGTATGCCTTGGGAACTGGCAGCCATCAGAGTCCACGCGCCCGAAGGTTCGGGCGTGGGAATCTCCTCTGTCTCTCCCAACAGGATGTATCAAGATGACGAGGTTTTCCTAGATACTCTACCTGCAGGCAGTAAGACATTCGTTGGTATCGAGCTGGAAGGCTCCCCTACTACGATTGGATTCCATCTGTCTGGCTTAGTTGGAGGGGAACCCTTGGCTGCAGTCCCCAACAAAGCGCTGGACTGGGGCACAGGAGATGATTAGCCCCTACGCCTTCTTTTTGCCTCGTCCCTAATCGAGTCCTCTAGTGAATCGAAGTCTGTTCCAATCTCCTCTCTGAGTGAGTCGAGTGACTTCTTTAGTGATCTGGAGACTTTCTTTGGCATATCCAGTTTCAACAGCACGGTGACGGAGCCTTTTCCCCTTCTTCCGCCCGATATGCCACGCCCTGGTAGATTAATCGTGTCTCCAGGATTGGAACCAGCTGGAACCTTGATTCTGAGATCTGAACCGTCGGGATGTGGCAGAATCACCTGAGTTCCCAGAGCTAGTTCCACGAAGCCCAAGGGTAGTGCCATCAGGAGATCTGCCCCATCCCTTTCGAACCAAGGATGTTCAATAACCTCAATCTGGATGTACAAATCTCCGTTTTCTCCTCTAGCTCCCCGAGCGGCCTCGCCGTGGCCTCTCATTCTCAGTCTTGTCCCGGAGGAGATTCCCGGAGGAACCGTGAATGTGACTTCTCTAGTTCTCCTAGATCTTCCCTCTCCACTACATGTTCCGCACGGGTCACTAACTATGCGCCCTTCTCCTCTACAAGTGGTACATTCAGATACTACTTGCTTGGTAAAGAAACCGGCTTTCTCTATTCTCTGTATTCTCCCTCTGCCGTCACAGGTAGGACATTCCCTAGCACCTTCGGGGGATGGAGAGCCTGTCCCTTCGCAATCTTCACATGACTTCAGTACATCGATTTCTATAGATTCATCGGACCCATCGAAAACAACTTGAAACGAAACCTCGTGATTAACCAGTAAGTCTGTTCCACGCCTCTTCCTACGAACTCCGCCTCCACTGAATATCTGGCTGAAAATGCTCTCTATTCCTCCTCCGAATAGATCATCAATGGTGATATTGACTCCTTGAAAGCCTCCGGGCCCAAATGGAGAGCCACCAGGCTGTTCGTGTCCGAATGTGTCGTACTTCCTCCTCTGATCTGGGTTAGAAAGTACTGCATATGCCTCTTGGACCTCCTTGAATTTTGTCTCGGCATCGGTGTCGTCTGGGTTCTTGTCAGGATGATGTCTGCGAGCCAGAGTTCTGAAGGCCCGCTTAATCTCCGATTCCGTAGCATCCCTAGAGACACCTAGAACCTTGTAGTAGTCCCTCTTTCCGGACATGGTCAACGACAGGGGCTCCTGCTCGACTGTTTTCAACCCCACCTATGACAGGAGGTTTCCACATGATGAGCAGTATGCTGTTCCCGCGTTGTTCAATGCACCACAAGACGCGCAAGAGGAGACAGAGCGAGTTAGGCTGGAGTCTGCCGGGCTAGACCACATATCTGAGGAGTTGGATGGCTTTGGCTTGGCTGACTTAATCGACTTTCTCTCAATTCTCTTCTTCGCTGATTCATCCAGACTACGGCTGATCCAAGAGGAGAGTCTGCTGATTGGCCCCGGTCCTTTTGGATTGGTGATCGCCTGTTCGTCGACGATGGTACTGATTCCCTGAATTTGAGGCTCCACTTCTCCTTCATCGAGAATCTCCTCTTCCTTCATCTCCTGATTCAATGAACCGATGCTTCCTTTCTTCAATGCCATCTCTCGAATAGCGGAACGACCTTTCTTGGGCGACTTTGCCTTCGATTCCAGACTCTCGATGGCAGAGTCTCCCTTCTCCCAAAGTCCTCTGTCCTCTCTAGAATAAGTCCGAGACAGTTTACGAATCGCCTTGGACCGGTGATACTCGTGGTCCTCCACCTTTCGATATCTAAGAAACATAATCAAACCGGCAATTAGAGTTGCTCCGTGTAGTGAGTACATGAGTACTGTATCCTCAGAGATTACCTCTTCGAGGGCTGTCGAAGCGAATCTGAGGGCGACTAGGCATAGGGTGGGGGCGAGTAGCAGAGCGGCCCCTAGCAGAGGAGAGCGTTCAGACACGACTCTTTGTCTCACCTCGCGTCTTTGAATCATTCGTGCCCTTGGGAGGTTTATCCGTAGCGCTCATGAGCCTCAGACGGTTGGCAGTCACATGGCGGACATAGAAATCTCAACTGTACTGTACCCTCACGAGGACCCAGCTAGGGTTGTCGAATCGGTAAGGGAGTTATTTCCGGACTGGATGCCCAATGCTGAGCCTGAAAACTCTGCGTTTCCGCAGAGGAGGCTTGCAGTCGTCTTAGAGGGCGTATCAGATTCTATAGAAACTCTACTTGAATCGGCTCGCGATCAGAGAATCCTAGACACTGCATTAGATGCCATGTCAATGCGGCTTGAGGGAGATTACACCGAATTCTCAATCTCACGGCAGGCCTCAATGGCAGGAAAGTTGTCCTTCGTTCTTGAAGAAAGGACATTGGGGGGCGAAATCACAGTGAGCATTCAGATGGCAGAACTAGCTGACTGGTTGCAAAGGATGACTTGGCATCCGGGAAGAGACTCAATCCCTAGGAGCATTGGTGATGGTTTGAGCATGTCAGAGCAGGGAGAGCCGGTCGAATGGTTCGACAAGAGAGGCAACCGAACTCTGGGTGAAGACTAGTTCGGAATTCCTTCTACCAACCATCTAGAAATAATTGGAAGGTCGGCCGGCAGCCACTTCACTTCCATCAGTTCCTCCTTTGTGAGCCACCTTGATTCGTCATGCTCGTTTAGACTGATTTGATTTGGATCGATCGTTCCACAGTTCCAAATCTGTAGCCGTACTGTACGATCGTCGTAATCAAATATTGACGATTCTACTAAGTGATACGGGCTGATAGAAACTCCAATCTCCTCTTCGAGTTCTCTCGAAAGAGCTTGCGAGGGAGACTCTCCCTCATCCACTTTACCTCCGGGAAACTCCCACCATCCTGCCCATGCGTCTTGACTAGGCCTCTTGCATGCTAGAATCCTACCTTGCTCATCGAATAGCAGAGCAGCAACAACATCGTATGTCGGCCTCAATATCATAGCGGATGCAATTAGCATAACTTTCTCCACTTGTTTTTCAACAGAGATTTCTTCCCCAGGTGGGAGGTGAACGAAGAGAGTGGGGATGTCGGAGATGTTGGCCTCATCGAGCGCATGCAGTGTCCTGTAGAATGTCTCATTACAGACATAGCCACCCGCATCTGAACTCCAGACAACCAACTCGTCGTGCTCAAACTCCTCGTCTAGGATATGTATCGGAGCTGTGGTCCCGAGGTTTTGCGGGGCATCGGAAACGACCTTGTCCGAATTCAAGAAACGCCCAGAGTTATCTGGCTCTGTCATGGAAATCATATTCCTAGCCACTCTTTCCAGACTAATCTCCTTCCTATTGGCGGCTAGGCCGAGATGGATGATTCCCCTGAAAACTTCGCCATCTCGAATCCTGTCAGCGACCACATGCGAGCCCTTCTCATCGACGCTTAGCAATTGGGTCTCCACCCTTATGCCGCCTACCTCCTGTCTCCCTATCTCATCCAGGACCTCTTGAGAGATGTTTTTGGAATGATTAGAGAATGGAGGGAATGCGGTAATCAGTAGTCTACCCTCAGACACGGGACTGCGAGCGAGACTGTGTTGTTCGGCTTTTCTATACTCGGAGTGGCGTCAGGTTGATGCGTCCGTGACCTAAGGAGTGTGTGATGGCAGACGAGTATGTCGTCAGTATAGCCTCGGACGAGGAGCCAGATTCAGGTAGCACATTGGGTGCGATGGGCGTGATTTGGTACGAACTCAGTGGAGGTATAGGGCCATGGGGTGCACTGCGCCCACTGGTGGCAGTTGTTCTCGCACTGGTTCCATTCCTATTCTTAGGCCAACATTTCAACCGACAGCACCGCAAGGCCCTAGGATCATTTCTGATTCAACTCCCTCTGATACTATCTGTAGTGATGTGGCCTGTGCTGTTCATTTGGTCTATAGCCGATGCTTGGTGGGTGTCGAGTCGGATTGTGGCTAAGTCTGAGAGTGGTTAGTCAGAAACTCTCAGGGAATTCCATTGGGCTGAATAGATGCCCGGGCGAACCTGCTTGGGAGAGTTGAGTTCTAGCCAAACTCTCCCACTCTCTGAGCAAGGTGAGCGTGGGTACGAAGGGTAGCTGGCTCTCATTGAGAATGCTCCTGATTAGGGTATCAAGAATGTCCATCCTATCCTCATCTAGGCTACCAAGCAGCCTATCAAGAGGATATGATTCGATGGTTGGTGCGTCGGGATTGGAATCGATTGGCCATGCTTCGACTAGATTTTGCGGTAATGACTCGTCCTCGGTTTCAGCTGCCTCAAGTAGTGAATCTAGAATTATACGGATGTACTTCGACAGAACCAGTGAGACTTCGATTACAGGCATGCTGAATTGGTTTACGAAGCTCACCATGTTCTCCTGAAGGAAAAGAAGTCTCTCCTCAACTGGCTCTTCCGGGGAAGGCACCCTATCTCCCTCCATGGGTGAGCGTGGGAGTCGTGGCACAAGAACTCAACTAGTGGTCCGGTCGTCATATCTGATTGGCGAACCGCTATTGCCCCTTACACCATCCAGCATATCATCCTCAATCTCGAAGAAATCGTTGAGCCAATCGCCATCAGTATCCCAGTTCGTCGGATCAGTTCCATCAGCCACCTGATCTCCGTCAATATCAATCAACCACCATCCGTAGACATATTCTCCAAGTCCAGTGTTTGGCAGGTGGTACTGGTCGCCTGCGAATCTCTGATACTCATCCGTCCATGCCCCATTGACTAAGACGACATCGTTACTGGAATCCACATCCTCATAGTCAATGTCGTTGTCATCGATGATGAGCGCGTAGAGCATGTCTGCATCGTTAAACCTGTACATCCGGAAGTAGTTCGTACTCAGGGCTGCACTTCCCGAGCATGTCCCTAGGAGAGATTCTCGCAACTGCCACCATTCCTGTACTATGTCTCCCGAGCAATCGAACAATCCTGCCCCGCGAACGAGTGAAGGGGAAGCGAGTGATGCATTGACGAGACCATAGTACTCCTGGAAGTTGTTGTATGGGACATATACGCAACTACCGCTGGAACAATCCCACGATCCGTCGTTATCGGCGTCCTGTCCGGAGTCTGAGGAGTCGGTCGCGTCGTGTGTGAACCAAGTCCAAGTCAACTCCGGCCTAGCGATGTTGCTGCCAGTGATGTTTACTGGCTTCCAGTTCGTAGCCGAAATCTGCTGCCAAATTACTTCGATTTTTAGATAGGATGACCAGTTGTCATTAGCTTCGTTCCAGCCTCTGTAGTACTCATAAAAGTCTGGCATCATATCGCCATCGGTATCATTGTCAAGTGGGTTGGTTCCATACTTGAATACCTCTCTGCCATCAGACAGATTAGTATCTTGTACATAGTCGATGACGATACCGCTCTGCATGATTGGCTTCATCACCATGGAGTCATCATCAGAGTCTGAGTCTAGAGGGTGGGTCCCGTTCTCGAACTCCATCAGGTTGCTGAAGTACAGGTCTTGGAAGCCCTGGCCTATCTGCTGTTCAACCGGTGCTGGAGAGAATTCTCTCCCTTCCCAAGTGCCCTGATCTGCTGGGATATCTTCCCATGACCTGTCATACCAACCATCTGCATCGGGATCGTATTCGGTGTCCAATGGGTTGATTGGATTCATCGACCAACGATAGGAGTTGACAGGAAGGAACTCGCCGTAGATAGAATAACAGAACTCCCAGCCGTCAGGCATTCCGTCTCTGTCTGAGTCCTCATCGGTCGGATCGCTGACTCCGGCGATGCTGTAGTTGAATGTATCCGGATCAATCTCGTTGATGAGTCCAGCGCGCTCGGCGGAGACTAGGCTCTTGGTAGAGAACAGAACATACAACTGTGCGAATGCGGCCTCATACGCTAGGCCATTCTCCTCTATCTGCGCCGTTACAGCATCGGCACCATATGAGACCAGTCCCGTACCGTTCGGAATAGTATCGACTGCTGAGCGTTTTCCATATACTCTGGCATCGTACTCGGCCAGATTGTCGAAAGACTCGGAGTCTGAGATGTAACCGTCGCCGTTACAGTCGAACGAGTCGCCATCGGAGTCAGCGTGAATGTCACTGTCAGTAAGCGGATTCATCTCCCAACTGTTCTCCTCAAGGTTCCATTCGGTGAACCAGTACTCGTAACCGTCGCTCATCCCGTCGCGGTCCGTGTCCTCAGCATTGGGGTCAGAAGCACCCAGCAGCGCCGAAACTACTGGTTGGGCGGTTCCACCATCCTGCCAGTCCTCAAACTGTGCTATCGCCAACTCGGCTCTGCCTTCCTTGTTGAATAAAATTCTGAATACCCTATTCACGGCCTCATCAGGATCAATCTGCTCTGCTTCCTCCCACATTCTAGGGGCATCTGGAGGAGAGAGTCCGCCGTTGGCCGGGTTGTTGAAGGTCAGATTAAGCTCAACTAAGTCAGTCAGTCCGTCTCGATCAGAGTCATAGTTGCCATCTCCAGCCACCAACGGGTTCAGTGTCCAGACTTCATCGGTCGCGTTCCATCTGGTGAATATCAATTCAATTCCGTCCAAGAGGCCGTCGTTGTCAGTATCTGGGTTGTTGGGATCAGCAGTTCTACCAGTCTTATTCACTTGCTCATCGGTTAGGAAAGTACCGAATGAGGCTGATGACTGAGCGGAAAGCCAAGGTGATGCTAGGAGTTCCCCTCCTACACTCAAGAGATAGAACTGAGGAACGGTAATCAAATCATCAGTCTCACTCAGATTGGAATCGATGACATTGTACTCCTCCCAATTGTTCATCCCGTCTCTATCGGGGTCTCCTGTCCTGTCCGTCTCGTCGACTGGATTGAGAGTCCATCCGCCATCGAACAGACTCCATCTGGCGAAGTAGAATTCCCAACCATCAGGCATACCATCTCTGTCTGAATCAGCAGAAAGAGGGTTTGCTGAACCAACATCTTGGGATGTGGTTCCATTGACAAGGCTGCTGTAGGCGAGGCTGGTTCTGTCTCCGAATGAGTCTTCTGCGGAATCCATCCAAGTGTCATTCCACAGTAAAGTAGTGAAGTTCTCGGGATATAACTCACCAGCAGCGGTCTGATCACCATACAGAATACTCGACTTCAGGTGATACTCCAACCAATTCACTAGACTCTCCTCAAGGGAGAGGTTGCCGTCCCGATCGATGTCGTAGCCATCTCCGTCCGGGTTGTTCAGGTAGTCTGAGCCGTTTAGCGGGTTGATTCCTGAGTTGTCCTTGTTCCAAGAACAGGCATAGCGAGCCTCCCAGCCGTCGGGCAAAGAGTCACCATCGGAATCGATGTTGTTGGGATCTGTAGCAGACCAGTTGGCGGCTGCCTCAGAGGTCTCTCCATGAGTAGGAAGGCCCTCTCTGAGCACAGTCTCCAGCAGATTCGACCAAGAGTACTCGCATAGATTACTGAGTCCATCGCCATCTGCGTCTTCGTCCTTGTCTGATGGGTCGCGAGGGTCGAGAGTCCAGAGATTGCCTCCATTGTAGACATCTCCAATCCACCTGCGATGCTCCATCTCCCACCCGTCTGGCATACCATCACCATCGGTATCTGGATTGGTGGGGTCGGTAGGCCCATCTGTCCCGCCACCTGCTCCTGAACCCAACCAGCCCTCAAGATGGACCTGTTCGGCCAAATCTCCGGTATCTTCGTCACATAGATAATCATCATTGAGGTAATGGCAATCGAAGTTCGTCGACTCGGCGAACCATCCCCAATACTCCTCTCCATCCGTCAGCCCATCGCCGTCGGTATCCGTGTCCCTAGGGTCGCTTCCGTTGAAGCCGCCCTCAGTAGAAGAGACGAATCTGTACTCATCTAGGTTGGTCCAATCTCGGTTGAGAGTGAATCCATCAGCTGAAGAGAAATACACCCCATCAGCATCAGCGTCACGGTCCCTGTCATAGGGATCTGTGGGGTCCAATCCATAGACAAACTCCCAACCATCGGGCATCCCATCTAGGTCCGAGTCAACCGAAGTAGGGTCGATTGGCATGATGTTCATGTATCGCCCGGGTGAGATTCCCGCGAATACCCAGATGTTAGACCCTTGATTTAGAGTGGTCAAAGAGGTAACTAGGCCTGGAATTCGTGTCTGATTGAGGCCCAGATCAAGGATTCCTGCATATCCTCCCTCCAAGCACCAAGTACCGTCCCTAGAGCCTAGGTAGATCATGCCATCCATTGGAAGAATGGAGTGGATGTCATTAGCTCCGTTCTGCCAGCGTTCTATGTTGTACATGCGCTCGGTGTCGAAAGCGGTTCGTGGCATTTGAATCAGTAATTGCAAATCTAAGAGGTGTAAACCTCCTGCAGTTCCCACCCAGACTCCGGCGACTTCCTCTACTTGCCCCGTGGCATCAAGTGGGCCTGCCTTGACGAGCGCATTGACTATCGCAGACTTGGAGATGTTCAGAAGGTCGGCCCGTTGTACGAACTCCTCGGCATTCTCACGGTCGAATACCCACCAGGGGTTTCCTATCGAAGTCGAGCCATCGGTGGTATTCCATGCAATCAGGCCCGCATCAGTGCCTATGAGTAGAAGTGGCCCTCGACCGAACATAGGGACATGGGTGACATCCCTAGCATTGGCATCGGCATTGGTGAGAATCTCCCTCATTGCCTCATTAAGGACAGGTGTAGATAGTTCGGCTGAGTCTTCACTGAGGCTCAGGGTCGCGGTCCAAGCCGAGGAGTTGCCGAACACAATCAAGTCGAGGTCTCCGCTTCCTGTGTCAAGTTGGGCAATCTCCTCGATTGGCCCTAATTCAGATTGTGAGAATGTTTCCATCACAGGGAGACCGTTCTCTAGAGATACAAAGTGGAGTCCTACATTGCTGCCGATGAGTAGGTAATCTGAATCTCCCGAAGACCATCTGAGCATGGTGTTCATCTCAAGGCCTGAAGGCAGAGTGTGCAGTACTGCAGTGCCGCCAAACGGGTCGATGGCGGTGATTCCGTATTTCGAGCCAACTAGGAGCCTATCTCTAGATTGGTCGGGAATCACAGTATGCACGGCACCGTCAACCAAGCCCGGAGTTGTGGACTGGTCGAATGAAACGAAAGATTCGTCTTCCGAGGTAATCTGGTTGCCCCTCAGTCCCGGAGTCACCCAAGCCCCCTGATCGTGATGAATCATATATTCCTCGTAATTGCTGAATGCTTCGCCCCAATGTACCGTGGCAGTAGAAATGTCCGGGACGATGAAACCATCTCGGTCTAGGTCCCATCCGTCTAAATCAGTGTCCTCAATCGCGTCACTGGAGTTCCTCGGGTCGAGACCATAGTGCACCTCCCAACCATCCGGAATACCATCACCGGGGACTGCTAGGCCAACGGCGAGAACCTCCGACCAAGTGTAGTAATCGGAATCTGGTTCGGTAGGGTCGCTTCCGAGCCAACCATCGTCGCCGGTGGCCCTCTCCACAGTCTTCTGACATGAGTCTCTGGTGAGTCCGGGAATCTCGCCAGCGCACCATAGCCCATCTCTCTCAGTAATCCAGTCATCGGGAGTCCCATACAGGTACTCCTCCGAATTGGTATATCTCTCTCCCAAGTCGATGATTCCGTCTCTGTTGACATCGAAGCCATCGCCACACCCAAAGGTGAAATCCTCGCAACTGTCGATATCCTCGGAAGAATCAGAGGGATCTAATGGGTCGAACCATAGACATTGCCAAGCGTTCGTGGCGTTTTGGTATCCCAAGCCGCCCTCTGTGCACATGTGAATCTCATATCCGTCAGGTAGTCCATCTCCATCTGTGTCAGCGACTCTGGGGTCGAGATACTCTCTTAATCCAGAATCGGTGAGATGAGGGGGTTTTCCTGTCAGTGATAAGCGGTCGAAGCATGTATCCAGTGTGTAGGGCCAGCAGAACTCCAGCAGAGCACTGGCTCCATCACTATCGTGATCCGACATGTTGTCAGTCGAGTTCATTGGATCGAGGCCATGGACTGAGATTACTCCCGTGCTACTCTCAACTAGCCTAGTGCTTCCGAATATTGACTCGTGGAGATCCGGTATTTGATCACCATCCTCGTCTGTTACAGGAGGCCCTCCTCTGTCTGCAGTAATTGGATCGGTGGACGAAACAGACGATTGCGGCCGGGTCTGGGAGATGAAGGTCATACTACCTAGGATGAGCAGTGTCAGGAGCAAGGCTGTCTGCTTGCGGCGCATGGCTTCACCTACTGTTGTACTCAGCGCCGTTGGATGACTTATCATGCTGATGGAGCGCCGTTCGGACATGTTCACAGGTGCTTATGCCGACGGTGATGCCGTCGTGAGTCGAAAACACGCTTGATTGTGTCATTCTCATGGATTGGTTCAAGGAGGTTCAGTGTCGTCTCTATCATATGGGTATGGAGATTACTCATCTAGGCTCAGGGAGTGCTGGGAACTCGACCTTGCTGAGGTCGGATGAGACGAATGTTCTGATTGACTGTGGCTTCTCTCTCAAACGGATGGAAGCAAGGCTGAGGATGGTCGATTTAGAACCGTCGTCAATCGATGCTATACTAGTTACGCATCATCACTCTGACCATTCGAGGACAGCCCTGAGGGCCTCGAAGAATTGGGGCGCAATCTTGCACTCTAATCTCGAAACTGCAACTAGAATGGGTTGGGAACCAATGGCCGAATGCAGGACATTTGGGGCCTTGGAGAGGATAGTCGTGTCAGATGACATTAGTCTGCTTCCAATCCCAGTTCCTCACGATGATGCAGACAATGTCGCTGTGATAGCAAGTAATGGCGGTGGTCGCAGGGCAGCCGTAGTGACTGACTTGGGCGAGCTTACTGTTGATTTGATGCGTCACCTTTCAGGCTGTAGCCATATCTCAATTGAGGCTAATTACGACCATTCTAGGCTGATGAGTGGCCCCTATCCGGAGTCCCTCAAACGCAGGATTTCAGGTAGGGGAGGTCACCTCTCCAATGTACAAACAGGGGATGCTTTGTCCGAGATCGTAAGTGAACGACTGGAGAGTATTGTGTTGTGTCATCTGTCAGAGAGTAATAACGCCCCCCATCTTGCAGAGAGTGAGGTCTTGATGGCAATGGGAGACAGGTTCTCAGGGAGGATTGGTATTTCCATGCAGAGCGGTCCCGAGTTCAGCAACTGGCTGGGTCAGTCTGAGCCTGAGCGAATTAGCAGTAGAATCTAGTTGCCCATCACAGCCCTATGCACAGAGTTCTGGACCTCTCTCATCCTGTCGACAGCCCCTAATTCCCTGAATACCGATAGGGAGCGTTGCAGGTAATCCATCTTCTGCGAACGGTCGCTCTCGACCTCTCCTAATCGTGCAAGAACCTCGCCCTGTAGCATCCTGAAATCGTTAGCCTCTGCGAGAACAAGAGCATCGATGTACTGCTCTGATGCCTCTTCTTTACGGCCTGCATCGTTCAACACCTGTCCGAGAAGCATCGAGACTTCGACCGCGCTGTGCGGGTCAGTCTGATCTGAGAGAATATCTAGAGCGGCTGAGTAATACTGCATTGCCAACTCGTTCTCCTTGACGCGTGCGTAGTACCTGCCGAGAACAGCCATCGCCCTAGCATGAGAGATGTCTGTCTCTCTATTCTCTGTGTCCTCGAATGCCCTTAGTGCGTGCTCTCTGGCTCGGTCTAACTCTCCCATCTCGAGATAAGCTGCAGCCATCCTGATACGCGCCTCACACAACTCTGGATGGTCTTCTGATTCAAGCAACTTCTCGACATTTGAGTAGACTTCGAGGGCGTGCCTGAGGTCCCTCCTTCGCCTGAAGATGTAGCCCATGTTGTTGTACGAGCGAGCAGCCCCAACCGAGTCCCTGAGTTTAATTTGAATCTCTAGGGCCTTGCGATGCATCTCTAATGCATCATCCATTGCTCCGCGTTTGACTGCGATGTCTGCTCTGGCAGAAAGTAGACGTGATAGCTCTTCAGCCATACTATTCTTGCGAGCGATTGGGATAGCGGCATCATACTCGCTCTCGGCCTCGTCCCAGCGCCCTTGAATAGAGAGGATATCTCCTCTCAATTCGTGGATGATACACCAGCTTCGGGAGTCGAAGCCCTCTCTCTCGAGAGATCTAAGGATGCCTAGAAGTTCGGTATGTCCGGCCTTCACCAGTTTGTGTCCCTCCGAGGATAGTACCTCAGCTAGGTCCTCCGTTCCGCCGGACTCGTTCAGGTGATGGATATACTCGATCCTGTCGGCTGCCGCCTCCAATCGGTTCCTGTACCATTCCTTGGCATTGCTGTGCAACTCCTGTCGCAGAGACTCCTCCATTGAGCGAGTGAGAAACTCTCTCACTAAGTCATGGACATCATAGTGATCGCTGTCAGCCTGTCTAGCCAGACCTTTCTCCACTAGGCTGTCTAGGAGTTCCGTCTCTGTGTCTAAAGCGCTAATTGACTCCAAAGGCATCGGCTCTCTGAAAACGGCAATGGCACCTAGCAACCTCTTCTCGGGCCCGGAGAGTCTACTGAATATCTCCTGCTCGACGAAGGCCTCTAGAGTGGCGTGGAAGGTCTCGCCTACATTGCCTCTGTTAATCAACTCCAAAACCAGCGGATGGCCTCTAGAAAGGGTGTAGATGTGAAGGAATTGAGTTGTATCGATATTTGGCATGGCTGTGAGAATCTGCCTGCTAGAATCCTGATCTAATCCTTCCAATGGCATCACTAGTGTGACAATTCGGCCAGAAGAGTCGGACTCAGGAACGACCATTCTGAAGGAGCGTGAGAACAGCACCAAACCGACATCTTGCAGTTCCGATATTTTCAGAGTCATCGACCTGAGTGCAGAAATTAGAGTCTCATCACCTACTTTGTGAAGGTCATCGACGACAATCAGAGCTGGCGTGTCCTGTAGGCCTTCTACAATCAGGTCAACAGCTAGATTCGCCTGAGGGACAGGGGTTGCAGCTAGGTAGTCAGACAGGTCGTTGTGGCCTAAAGCAGACAACCACTCAGATGTCACTTCGAAGAATGCCCTCGAGCCTTCCCAATCCTGACATCTGTGATATAGTAGATTTCTGCGATGTGTGAAGTGCTCTAGCAGTTTTCCGGCCAGAGAGGTTTTTCCTATTCCGGCTATTCCAGGGACAAGAATTGAGCTTGAGTGATCCTCTAGCAGGGCTACCATGCTAGCCAGTTCACCTTCTCTTCCGAAGAATCTCCTAGAACGCGGGAGGTCGTTCAGCGAGGATACTAGTTGCTTCTCTATATGCTTAGAGAGATCCCTCTCGATTAGTTCCGGTGAGAGTATGGAAAGGTCTACTGTTCCAGTATCATCGATGTATCGTAGGAAATCCACATGTCTGAGTGGAAGGTCAGTTGAATCTAGAGCATGTCCCAGTTCCATAGACTCTGATCGGCCGTCAGGATGAACTAATCTGACGGCCTGGGTGCTGACCTTAGCCCAGATATCATCGGCTATGCTGGCTCCTTCCTCAGTCAAAAAGTACGCCTTGCGCTTTCGAGAAACTCCTGAGACATGAGCCTGTCTCTCAATCAGGTGCCCTTGCTCGCGCATACCGGCTATTGCACGGGGCACATTAGACCGGGCTATGGCAACAGCATTAGCAATCCCCATCTGAGATAGGGCGAAAGGGACCTCGACCTTGTCAGCGTGATCTACATAATCCCTCAGATGCAGCAAAATGCGCTCCTGAACCCCGGGCCTGGGAACGGCCATGGTTGTCATATTGGTTGAGCGTAATCATCCACTCAAGAAGTTTCGTGAGAAGCGAGCCTAAAGTGATTCACGATTGGGGATGATCGGGGTCTGGTACCCACTCTTGATTATCAGGATCCCAAAGCCAGCCGGGGTGGTCGTCATGCTTCTGTAACCTAGATTCAGATTGTATCTCCGTATCATCTCCGGTAATCTCAGCTTCTTTCGCCCAAGCATAGGGGTCTTCTTCGGACTCATCAGCATCTTCGTGGGCCTCTGCGGTTCCCTCCAGCATCTCGTCCTCATCTACTTCGAATTCGACGAAGAAGTACACCAACCCTCCTAGCACTGTTAGCGCTACTATAGCAATCATGATAATCGATCCGAACCCCATTCCACTGTCTCCGAATCCGGAGACGGTTATCTTGGAGCCTTCGAACTGATCTCCTCCATACTTGAATACAGGCGTGGCACTACCCTCAATCCTAGACGCAGGTACGCCTAGAGACCAGGTGGAGTCGGAATTGACCACTGTGTTGTTCACGGTGTTGCCACCAATTGTGACAGTGACCGTCTTGCCAGGTAGGCCTATTCCCGTAAAGACTGCGATTCCATCCTCGGATACGGTGGAATCCTCAGGTGGAGATATAGTGAATAGGATTCCTTCCACGGTCATGGTCACGGGGTTGGAGTTAATCTTGGAACCGAAAGTGTCGGTAGCCACGAAGACAACATCCTCCAGAGTCCATGTTGACATGTCTGTGTCGTAGAAGAACATCGTCACGGGATTGTAAACAGCCATACCTTCCGATCCAACATTAACTACTATGCTGTGGTGGTCGTCGGTGTCTGAGTTCTCGTTGTCATAGACGGATAGGATTAGTTCCTGGCCTGGATCGACATCATCGAAGAACTGTAGTAGGTCAATCTCGGCTTTGGTGCACCTATCTTGGGACTGGGAGTTTATCTCGCAGTAGAGGATGATTTCGTCATCCCAGTCTGAGGAGTCGAATGTCGGCTGAGAGTTGCCCGCATCAGGAGGGTTGTCAGCCACTATCGTGACCTCGGTCCAGTCACTGTAATCGTAGCCGTCATACGACCTGAATCTGACTAGGTACTGCCTGTCATGAATTAGAATTGTGGAGTCCCATACTAGGTCCCAAGCCCCATTTGGGGCGATGTCGGATATCGAACCGGACTTGACTAGTAGGAAATTGTTGAACACATCCTTGATTTCGAAATCGACTCTGGATACTGTGCCGTCATTATCCCTTGCTACTCCTTCAAATGTAGTCTCGGTGGAGACTGAAACTCTCTCTCCATCGTAGGGAGAAATCAGACTGATGAAGGGCTCGCTGTTTGAGTTGTCAATTGTCAGAGTCAATTCTGCAGGTGTGCACTCGTCAATGAAGCCCTTGCAGAAGTCGCTATCGGAGGCCCAGATAGTGAATGAGTAGGTGGCAATCTCTCTTGGCAGACCACTAAAGTCCCAAGTCCACGACCAATCGGCTCCTCCCTCAGCAGGAGTAGTCACATCGAAGTTAGGCCCCTGGATGTGGAAGTAGATATCTTCGAGGTCCTTGCTGCAGTCAACTGGGCATCCGTAGTGGTCGAATGCGGTACCCTCGAAGGTGACGCTTCCCTCGGAATGGGTCGAGAATGAGCTTGGAGAAGTCACGGATATAGTAGGGGCTTGGACATTGAGCTTGGCTGACCTGTAGATGATTGGACTGTAGTCGATACCGTCGAATGCTCTAATCTCAAAGACATAATCCCCTTCCTCTCTGTTGCTCATGTCTATCTCGTAGTACCAAGAACTGAATGGCCGGTTGGTCTTGGTCACCTGCCCCTCGGACATACCACTGGTGTCGACTGCAAGGCCTGCACTCGACCATTGGTTGGTGAATGGGTCCTTGACTTGGACCTCATGGACATATCCTCCTTGATCCCACTGAGCCAACTCATCTGATCCGTAGACTCCTGCTAGATTCCCATCATGAGCGCTACCTGTCAGATTGACACGCTTTCGGAATGAATGGCCATCCAATTGGGTTACAAATACTGTAGGTGCTTGATTGACCAGATTGATGGTGTCCTGTAAGGTCGTGTCGGTCAGGGTGAAGTTGCCTCTATCATAACCGAAACCGAAACGATATGCAGTGTAGTAATAGCGAGATAGTTCTCTGGTTCCTGCTAGGTAATCGCAATCCTCGTCATCAGTATCTATTGTGAGATCGCCGTCATTGTCAATCCCGTCGTTACATGAATCCTCATATGGGTCATCAGCGAAACCGTCGGGGTTGTCTCCTCCTCCTAACCCTCTGATATCTAGATGAAAGTCGGAAGGAAGTGCGAACCAAGGAGTATAACCGTCAGACTGAGTGTAAAGGGAATACAGGTCGTTGCCCAATGCGTCCTCGATAAGCACATTCGTGTTTTCGACTCTTTCTCCGTTGACTAGAGTCTGGAAACGGACCATCTCTGCCCTTCTCACTTGGACCGCGTAAGGAGTGGGTTGTGTCTCGATGTGAATTTTGGTGCGGTCTAGGTTTGAGAGATTGGCAAATGTGA
>NZWD01000006.1 GCA_002698225.1 Methanobacteriota archaeon
GATGGAGACGGTGCAAACGATCTAGTGTACTATCAGGAGAACATCAGATTCGTCGGAGAGAGCTTCGTGAGGCCGGGCAACCTCACTACAATGTGGGGAGACTGCTCAAAGCGGGTGAATCAGTGGGATGATACTGAGATTACCGTTTCCAATCCATATCATCTTGGTATGGAGGTTGGAGACATAGATGAAGATGACAATGATGACATCATCCTAATCACCATGGATGCAACTGCAACCAATCAGTACATCCAAATTTACAGAGGAACAGATCCTTCTCTACTGACTAATCAGCAATCTATCCCTGTACCTCTCACCAACGGGATGTACATGGAAGCTCGTCTCGGTCACTGGGGGGAGACTGTACAAGGCAGCGGTATACCGGGTGGTAGCCTAGGTGATTGCGAAGATCTGGATCTCTGGCTTCTCAGAACCCCTCCTTACAATACCGGAGTAGGGACTTCTGTTGGACACTACGATAACATGACAGTCCTAGAGTTCGACTGTCTCACCAATACCTACCCCAATCCACTTGATGCAACTGCACAGGGAATCCATGAATTCAAACTGGACGCAGAGCATAATTATCCACTCTACGGCATGGACATCGCCGACACCGATGATAATGGCGAAATCGACATGATTGCCGCGGTGGACGGAATTACTGGTAATATCTCATATGCTACAAAATCAGGAAGCAGTTGGAACACTCAGAACTATGTCCAACTCGGGGACTACCTAGGCGCAGATATCACCATCGTCGATGTGAATCAAGATGGCGAGGTAGACTTCTTCGTTCCAACCGAGTTGACACTAACGCGTGTTCAGGACTCATCGGCTCAGAATCAGACCTATCTGTTACTGGACAATCTAAGAGAGATTAACTCGGTCGAGATTATTCTCGCTAATCCAAACGGGCCCGGATACTTGTCTTCTCTTTCGTTCGATGTCGGACGCAGACCTACGATGGCAATACCCGGGCAGCTCGCTGGCGGAGACGACAGCGCATACGAAATTATCATTGGGCAGAAGGACTATTCATACAGATTCGCGAACAATGCGATGTGGTTGGACACCCAGGGATGGGCTGGGGCTGGAGACTTCCTCTCTGTGCTGACTCTTGATAACGAGGATGTCGGAATCACTGGTGTAACTATTGCTCCTGCGGCTTACAATCCCTCGACCGGCCAGGCCGAGATAGGAGAAGGAACCAGATGGGTCAATGTTACAGTGAAGAACACCGGCTTGAATCCTCTGAGCGGATCGATAGATGTCGATTTGGAGGTCAAGGAGGTTCTCGGCGGAACTGACACAGTCGTTTACTCAAACGACTTTGAAGGTAATGAGGACACCAGCAACTGCTCTAACTGCGCTTTCTCTAAGCAATCCTACACAGGGATGTACGGAGCCGGGGCCTCTTCATGGCACATCGAGTCCAATTCCACGGCTTCCACCGAGAATGTCTCGTGGTATGAGGCGGATAACAACCCAACCAACTACTACTGGGCAGGAATGGACCATGGTGGTGACGATGAGAACAACTCGGGCTACTACAACAACATGGACGAAGCACTCATCCTCGAGAATGTCGATCTGACTGGCGCTGATGCGGCTTACATGGACATCTCTGTTATGTGCACTTCAGCATTCTTCGAACTTTATCTCGCAGAGCAGTATTCCGTGGTCGAGAGATGGCTCTATGAGGACTCCTGCGGTATCGAAGTATGGAGCGATGGAAACGGTTGGGAATCAGTATTCTTCAATGGTGGCTGGGACAATGAACGCTTCTTCCGCATACTGGCCCAAGGAGTAGACCCGGAGTACAATACATACAATGGCAACTTCTACTCCAATACAGCGACCGGCTGGACCAACTATACCGAGGGAGGGGGAACTTCCGAGAATCTGAATGAGTTGGAGTCAATTGACTTGACTCCATACGCAGGACAGGTTATCGATATCAGATTCCGCTTCCGAAGCGGATTGATGGGCTCAGTAGGGCCTGCAGGCTCTTCTCAAGACACAGGGCTCGATGGCTTCGCCTTCGATAATATCACCATCAGGAAGAGAGATGTGACCTTCGGAACCTCTGAGACTGTTAGCCAGACACTGAACTTCAACAACTTCGCTGCTGGAGCCACTGAGGAGGTCGTCCTGACAGCGGACTTCATAGACAACACGACCTACTATGTCAAGACTGAACTGACCAACCCCAATGGATTCACCAATATGGACGACTTGAATGACGAAATCAAGTTCCAGTTGACTGTAAACAATTTGTTCGATCCATGCCTAGCTGAGGAGCATTGGATGGATTTAGAGAACGGCGTCCGATATGCTTCCGGCGATCGTGATATCAGAGTCAAGGCTCAGAACTGTGGAAACACCCTAACCGACTTCCAGCTGGAGGCTTTCATACAGAACGCCGAACCGGACTTGGTTGCGATTGAGGACTTCTCCGGAGTCGATCCGTTGTGGACAGATGATGGGAATGGGAATGGTAGCAGAATCGATGATTCGACCGGTTCGAATGACATGCTACCTCAGAATGTTGGCGTATTCAACAGCCATGCCTACTGGTTAGGCCATCCGAGCAACGGCTATGGTGACAATTGGGATGAGACCATGACTCTTGATCCGATTCCAGTAGCAGCGTCAGGAGCAGATTTCACTTACCTCACCTTCGACTACTATGCCGAGGGAGACTATCTCAAGGACAGCGGCGGAAACATCCTCGCTGTCCGCGACGCCGCCAATCTGGAGATAACTTGGACCAAGGATGGCGAGTACTACGAAGGGGTCGTGTACGGAACCTGGACTGACCTAAACGAGAACGGCATCCAGAACACCAACCCAGATGACCCCAACTTCCACCGTTGCGAGGACTTCGACCTCAACGGATATGATGAGGTGGAGTACTTTGGTGACCACTCTGACAACATCAACTCGGTAGTATGGTTCGATTCTGAGAACATCCTGAAGTCTGTCACTGTCGACATGACTCACATCGTCATCCTCAACCGCACCAGCAACGATACCTCTGAGTGGAGAGACGAGTGTACTACCCTATCTGGTTCCGATGTCACCCTGACCTGGAGATTCCAGTCTAATGACGACGGCGTCAACGGTAACGCTGGTCTAGCAGGTTTCGGCATTGACAACATCAGAGTAGAGCAGTTCACCTTCGAGGATGATGGTTCGTACACTGTCGATGTGACCGGATTGGACGCAGCCGAGAAGGAGGTTCTCACACTTGGTACACACGACTTCCAGAGTGGGATTTACAAAATTGATGTGACTACGATTTTCGACAACTCTGACCCACTGACCGCATGGTATAACGAGTCTGAGGTCACCACCGCCAATAACCACTCATCCATCATCTTCAGCATCGCGAGTGCAGACATCACCTTGCTCCAGCCCGATGTGCTTGAGTGCGTTTCCGATATCACCTACGAGTGCGTCTACTCAACTAACCATCGCCAACAAACCTCAGCCCACGACTTCTCAGTTCCATTACTGAACGGTGTCATTGCCGGCGAGTACACTCTGACGATGAAGATTGTTGATTTGGTTTCTGGACAGACCGTTTACGAGGAATCCAGTGAGAATGGTCCATTCGACCTAGCACCTCACCAGAGGGGCCAGGCTAACTGGACAGCGCCTTACAGTGATTGGTACGATGGCCACACCTACAACATCAGCTTCCACGCTGAGATAATGCAGGAGGATGGATCCATGGAACCATCAGGAAACGACCGCTTCTTCGAGATTTTATTCTATGATGATATAGACATTGCAATCCTGTCTAACCCAACTGACCAGAACCGCCTACAGAGCGTCAAGAAGGATCTCGAGGCGATGGGCAAGACATACACGCAACTGCGTATGGAGAATTGGGATACCTACGGGACCCCTGACTGGGTAGAGCACTACGACAAGGTCCTACTGCCATGGCAGACCGACTACAATGTCTACTACGGCGAGTACTATCAGAAATTAGCCCAGACCAGAGATAGCGATGGACTCAGCCTTACCGAGACTCTAGAGGATTATATGACCGGAGGCGGAACTGTTCAGATGCACATAGGTCCATATCGTAACGAATACCAGCCGAATAGACTGCCTTTCGGAATGGACATAGCAATGAGGAACCAAGTTAACTTCACAGTAGACAACAGAATTCTACATACAAACATCACTATCGTTGACCAGTTCCATCCAATTCTGAGCAATGTTGACCCAATTGCATTCAGCGGAATCAACGGCGGATCCCATGTGGCGCTTGCAGGACTTGACACGGCTCAAGTGCAACTGACTCAGATTCCACAGGTTTGTGGAGGACGCATCAGCGACCCGACTGGAACCTTCCACACCTTGATCAGAGACTCAGTCTACGACTCCCAGTCATTGCTCTCCGTATGCAACAGAGGAGCAGGTGGTCTGATTGTTACCACTATTGATGTGGAGAACCCTAGTGTATCCGAGGAGTTCGGAGGGGCGACTATTCCTCTACTATCCAACATGCTAGCATACCACCACACACCTTATCCTGTGGACTTCGGAATAGCCGGCGAGAGTTTCGAATTGACCATCAACGGCGAGACTCTTTCCATTGATCCCATCACTGGGGCCTATTCGACGAAGTACATCAAGAGCAATTCCGATCTAGACTTCAACTTCGAAACCATAGTCGAAGGTGTAGTCGCAGACTGGACGCTAGAGTCGGGTAACAATGATTCTGTCACTGGATGGGACGGCATGGTGATCGATGCTGGAGAATATAGCCACACCCAACAGCTGGACCCATCAATCCCTACCTTGGGCGGTTTCTGTGTTGGCGACTCGACCACTGAGCAGGGTTGCAGGATAGGCGCCGAATGGCTACTCACTCTGTATCTGCATGATGACGATGGACACACACGAATGACCTACATTCGCTTGGTCACCGACGACACGCTCGCCGATGAATTCAGACCGATGGCAGACGCCATCATGGTCGACGACGCCACCAGCAGTGAATTTGTCACTCTGGACGGAACCAAGACTGTCGCAGGTATCGACTGGCCGATTTATCGCGCCAGGCTGTCAGATACAGGAGACCTGAGTATCTCATTCGATGCAAGCTCGAGCTACGACCCGGACGCCCCAGAAGGAGAGTCGGGAATTGAGCTCTATGAGTGGAAGGTGTTCTTCGATTACCCATGGGATAGCTCAGATCCAACATTGGAGGGTCATGTGTTCCAGATTCCAGCTGCTGCCGGAGGTGAGGATTGGACCTATGTGTTCCGTAATCTGACGGCCAGTACCGACGGTAATCTAGAGAATGAAATCAGAGTCGAACTCATCGTTTACGATAAGGCCGGTAAGCAGAGTGAGAAGCACAGAATGTACTTCATCGTCGTCGGTGAGGACTTCGGCGATGACGAGCCTATTGTGCAGTTCAGCAACCCGGGTCCGAATGACAATCAGAAGGATTCGTTAGTGACTATCTCTGGAACTCTCGTTTCGGGTGCAGAGAACAGCGATGTAGTCATCGAGGTCGCTCTGACTGAAGCGGTGCTGGACTACACTCCTGTCCAGAAGGCTACTCAGAAGTCAATTGGCAAGTTCAACAACACCGAACCACTTGCAGATAATCAGCAGTTCACTATGACATTGGACATATCCGACCTCTATCAGGAGGTTGGTGTAGCTGCTAAGGTCTATGTCAGAATCATTGAGGGTGACGGCAGCAGATACGATATTTCGCAAGAGATAGCAATTACTCTAGTGCCGGTAATTCCCGATACCGACCCGGATGAAGAGGGAGACAGCTCAAACATGCTCCTGTTCGCTGGCGCCGGAATATTGGTACTGGTACTCGTAGTGATAGCCACCTTGACCATGCGCGGTCGCGGGAAGGACGATTCCGTCACAGACACTGTCGAGCAGTTCGGCGGTGTAGAGGAGATGGATCCTGTTGAGGCCTATGTCCAGCAGATGGTCGCTTCTGGATACGACGAGCAGACTGCGCGGACCTACGCCCAGCAGTATTACGCATCTTACTATGAACAGCAACGCAAGGGCGGCGGCTGACCTGAATAGGGTACCTAGACGCAACTTGAAATGCTTGCATATCGGGCGGTAGTCATGGATGTATCCGGGCACAGTACGGTCGCCGATCCCACCCTCTCAGACTCAGGTAAGAGGAAGGTTGCTTGGGCACGCAGCAGAATGCCTGCCCTAGCCGCTCTGCGTGAATCTGCTGAGCGTGACCTACCTTTGAAGGGACATAGAGTGGCAGGATGCCTGCATGTCACCAAGGAGACAGCGGTACTGATTGAGACTATATCTGTGGCGGGAGCCGAGATCAGTTGGTCAGGATGCAATCCTCTGTCCACGCAAGATGATGTTGCTGCATGGCTGGCGAGTGAGAGCTACGGTGTCCATGCTTGGCACGGCCAGTCCACAGAGGACTTCTACAAGTGCATAGATAGAACACTTGACTTCAAGCCGACCCTTACTCTCGATGATGGCGCTGACCTGATTTATCGTGTGCATAGCACCTTCCCCGAGCTCGCCGAAGGCATCATCGGAGGGACCGAGGAGACGACAACCGGGGTACACCGACTGAGAGCAATGGCAGATGCTGGGGAACTGATGTATCCTGTGATAGCCGTAAATGACGCTGAAACGAAGTGGGACTTCGATAATGTACACGGCACCGGGCAGTCGACGATAGACGGAATCATCCGAGCAACCAGCGTACTCCTCGCTGGCAAGGACTTCGTCATCGCCGGCTACGGTCATTGCGGCAGAGGACTCGCTACTAGAGCCCGTGGGATGGGTGCCAATGTAATCGTCACGGAGATTGACCCAATTGCGGCATTGAGGGCCGTAATGGATGGTTTCAGAGTTATGCGCATGGACGAGGCCGCGACACTCGGCGACATTTTCTGTACGGCCACTGGAATGATGGATGTGATTGTCCGGAGACACTTCGATTCAATGAAGGACGGAGCCATAGTATGCAACACAGGTCACTATGACTGTGAGATCAATATCTCCGAATTAGAGGATGCATCGACCGGGTCAGATCTGATTAGAGATAACAATGAGGCCTTCCACATGCAAGACGGACGTACCATTCATCTCCTTGCTAGAGGTAGATTGGTCAATTTGGCTGCAGCCGAAGGCCATCCCAGTGAGGTCATGGACATGTCCTTCGCCAACCAATTCCTAGCCCTATGCAGACTCGCTGCTGAGGGAGAGGATTACGAAAATACCGTCTATGATATCAGCCCTGAGCAGGATGCAAAACTGGCTGCTCTCAAGCTGGAAACAGCAGGAGTCGCCATTGACGAACTGACGCCGGATCAGATTACCTACTTGGCCGACTTCAGTGCTGGAACCTAGTCTTCCAAAGATTCCAACTCAGAGTCAGACCACCACTCTCCAGGCTCGTCAGAATCTTCGGAGACACTTTCCATTAGCGTGAATTTTGGGAGTTCCGGCTTCCATCTAATTTGCAGTTTGTCGCCAGACTCGACAATCAACTCCAATCGCTCAGCCAAGGCAGGCATGCGATTCGAGACCATTGCATTGTACAATTTGCTGTACCTAATGGCCTCAGGAATACAGACCCTTCCTGCAGTGGTTTCGTAGTCAATCGCCCTATCCAAGTCCAGAGCATGCCTGTTCAGTTTATGCAGCAGACCGGAT
Source organism: Methanobacteriota archaeon (assembly GCA_002698225.1). Lineage (GTDB taxonomy): Archaea > Thermoplasmatota > Poseidoniia > Poseidoniales > Thalassarchaeaceae > Thalassarchaeum. The sequence continues at coordinate 7,705 of NZWD01000006.1, forward strand.
GCTAGTCTGGTGATTACCATGAAACAAGCTAGAATGAATACGAACACCAGCAGGAAGCCCCATGTCGAACCACCAATCATAGTCATCGCCATGGTGCCGAGAAGGAACACTATCGGAGCAACGAAGGTAATCAGGAAGAAGGTCGGAGTAATCGGCTTGCGCTTCTTCATGTTCTCAACTATGCCCCATCGCGGATGCTTGGGGTTTTGAGGCCTGAAAATCTCATCCTCTTCCATCTTCGCGGCCCTTGAGACCATCCTGTTGACTGCCTCCATCTGAGCTAGTTGCTCGCTGCTGCTGGTCTCCATGCCCTCGCTGTAGAGTTGCTCAAGAAGAGTCGCACACTCATCGTACAAGCCCATCCTAACTAGGATACCAATCTGCTCGATTAGAGGTGCGACCTCATACGGTGCGAACTCGCGCCTCTGCTGCCACCAAGCCAATCCCTGTTCTAGCATACCTAGATGATCTACCAACAGGACACCACCCAGCTTCCATGGATCGAATGGCTCAGGTTCCAGTTCGACGACCTTACGTAGGGCGGCCATGGACTTGGCTGCTTGACCTAAATCGGGCATCTGTTGCCGACCCCTACTATCGGGGGGAAGAGACCAGCGTGCCACACCCATCCATCCATCGGAGTGCTCGGGATCTATTTCCACGACCCGATTGGCCGCCTCGAGGGCCTCAGCCCTGTCTCCACTCTCCTCGGCCTCCAAGGCATCGAGCCAGACCATCTCGGCAGTATCACCCATGTCAGATGCTACGGCTCTAGATGCATGAATGCTCGGGTTGATCAGCGACCCCTTCCATGACCTCTACCTCGACCGCGAGGATTCCAATTGTCTCGAGGGTTGGGTCTACGCTGCCTCCCCTTAGTTTTCCTCGATCCCTTTCCTTCAACTGGCTTCCTAGTATCACAGCGATTACATACTTCTCTCTTAGCGAAATTGTGGTTTTTGCATTTTGGACAATTCCAGTCACCAGGTTTCATATTTGAGTCACTAAAACCTCTTGGCTTGCCAGATTTATGTCCACGAGAATCCCTTCCTCTACCTCCGCCTCTCGGTTTGGGCTCTTCACAACCAGTACGATTGCAGACTTTCTTGTTTGCGAAATTGTGATTTTTGCATTTTGGACAATTCCAGTCGCCAGATTTCATATTTGAGCCACCAAAACTCCTTTGTCCACGAGAATCCCTTCCCCTACCCCCGCCTCTCGGTTTAGGCTCTTCACAACCAGTACGATTGCAGACTTTCTTATTTGCGAAATTGTGATTCTTACACTTCGGGCAAACCCAATCACCGGATTTCATCCTAGAGTTTCCAGAATTTTGAGACCAATCCTTCTTTCCTCTGTGAGAATTCATAGGTCTGCGATTGGAACTTTCTCTCCTATGACGAGGCGCTATCTCTACTGGAGACCCAATGGCCTTTGAGCCATCGATACCATTAGCTAGAGGGAAAAGATGGACAAGAGGGTCATCAGCCGGGCCGAGAACAGTTTCCACCTTGCCTAGGGGCTTTCCTCCGACTATGCATAGCCTCGCTCCCAGCCTAGGTGCCTTGCCTTCGAAAGAGACTAACAGGCCTCCTTCATGGGACTCTCCCGAGACCCTCCCTTCGAAACTCATGCCTCAGCCGCGACGCATTCCATACATGAGGGCTGCGACCACGGCAACCAGAACTATTGGCAGACCGGCGGCAGGAAGTAGGCCTCTGTCTTCCTTCTCCTCACTAGGAGGCGGCTGGACCTCCTCGACCTCAAACAGGTGGGAGTTGTTTACATTCTGAGATACTTGTGAGCACTTACCCGAGGAATCGCATCCCTCGACTACTACCTCATGCTCGCCCTCGTTCCAAAGTCGGAAGTCGATGGCCGGTGTAGCCCATGAATTTCCTGTTGAACTGACTGTTCCGGTATTCGAACCGCTGATTGACATGCTGAAAGAGACTTCCTCGCCATCCGGGTCGCTGTACTGCCCCTGCATCGACCATTCTGCTCCATCCCATTCAGAACTCGTCACTGCCAGCAATGGAGGAGAACTCTCCTTGACCAAACCGATGTCGTACACATGTTCGAGGGAATATACGCAGGAACAGGCATTGGAGTCGGCACCGAGGACTCTGACCCAGACATACACCGGGCCAGGCAGCGTGCCGGAGAAGTCGGTGAGTTCGACAGTGACTTCTCCAGTGAATGTGACAAATTCATATTCAACAGAAAGCCAACCGTCCTGCACCAATCCGATTTCGATATCCAAATCGGGCCATTCCGAGGTCGGGCTGATGGTGACGGGGTGAGGGTCACTCAGTGTCTGCGCGGATGTCGACAGGGAGAACGGCACACCGAGGTTCCAGGTCCTGCTACCTGTGCTCTGTCCTGCTGGGTCGACAGCTTCGCAAGTCACTTCTGCAGTGCTGCCACGGGGAATCTCGGCCCACCAAGAGCGATCACCTCCCTCCGACAGCTGTAGCGAGGGGGCGCCGGTGCACCGGACATCCAACTGGGATACACTACCCTCATCGGAGAACCACGAAGAGATATCATCCCAGTCCGCCCATACCTGCTGACCTCCACTTGGTGAAGGGAACCAAGCACCGTCAATTGGGGCCTCATCAGTCCAGAATGGGGCCTCATCGACCGGAATCGGCTCTGTGGTGAAATCGGCGAACAAATCCTCTCCCAACGGCCAATCCGACAACTCTGCATCAGGCATTACTGTGAATCGCAGGCTACCATCTGATTTGGCCTCGAGAGTGTGTGTAGACGAACCATCTCCCAAGCAGGTCCCACGGATTGGAGATGGAACGACGGCTTCCTCCTCGAAACTCACATCTCTGCCTTCACACTCTTCCCACATATCCAGACGCAGGTCCTGAGTAATCGGGAAATTGAACTCCAGACTCGACCTAGTCATGTTCGAGGCGTTGATGACTATCGTGAATTGATTTCCGTCAGCCACACCAGGTATTGTCATGGTAGCATTCAACCATAGTTGGACACGACACTCATCAGCACCGTCAGAGGCTGGAATCTCAGTATCACAATCACGGCTCCCATCGGGAGTGACAGGAATCTCTTCGCAGTCATTTCCGAAGGCTGATGTGCAGTCTCTGATTTGCGAGTGTCTAGGAGGTACGATGTTGAACTCTTGTATCTCTACTCCATCCTCTTCCCAGCTGGTGTTCTTCCAACTGACTCCTTGACCGCCTCGGTGGTAATCTCCATCTCTGATACCTATTCGAGTAAGAGTGTGCTCGATACACTCGCTGGCTAACGCTCTGAAGATCTCTCGCTCGTCAGTCGACAACCAACCGTCACCTCCGTCGTTCGGGTCGATCTCGGCCATGAACTCGTCCATGGTCACCCTGATGTCGTCGGCCAGAGATGCATTAATCCAAGCTACAGCACGAACATCAGCAGTCTGCCAATTCGGATTGATATCGAATACAAACTCAGCCTTGGTGTACTCGAACATGTCCTCGAAGGTGATTGAACCGCACTGGTCTTCCAATGAACCCCCTCCTCCGAATTGCTCCATGCGCAGAGATTCATCCTTGAGATTCTCTCCTCGTCGACTCTGGTCAGGAGAAATGAAACTCATCATTAGAAGTAAGACGAGGGAGAGGGTAAATGCCGCCTGAACCCTCGTCATGTATTCTTCTAGCGCAAGCGAGCATGATGATTCTATCGCCGCCTTGAATCAGAGTTTAGGGCAACCTAAACTTGATAAGGTAAACACATTTCGAATTTTTAGGGTGACCTAAATTGATTGGAAATAAGACACATGCTAGCCTACTAATTGGAATTCTACTATGCTCAACTATTGCAGGTTGTATTGGATCCGACGATGAAGGAAATGAACCTTTAACAGAATTAGTTATCGCATTCGAGATTAAGGCAGATTATGAGAATATAGACGAAAATCCACAAATTTTTGCTGATTACTTGTCTCAGAAATTGAATTACGATGTTTCTCTATACAGCGTAGATTCTGAGGGTGCAATGATTGAAGCTCTCCGATTTGGAAATGCAGATATCGCACTCATGGACGGAGGAGCGGCATGGGTTGGTTGGCAACAATATGGATTGGATGCCTTGGCTGCAGATGAGAAATCCGACGGCAGGACATACTACAATGCTCACGCGTGGGTGAGAGCAGACAGTGAGATGGCCGCAGCACACCTTGATGACGACCCATACACAGATCCTTTCGCTCTTCTTGAGGGCAAGACATCATGCCATACAGGGTGGCTCAAGTCCGCAGGAATGCTACTTCCAATGGGCTATATGATTGGACACGGATATGCAAATGTTATTGGCGATCCTAACGACATAGAAACCCTGAGGAATACAATCTATGAATTCTTCAACGATGATGCTTCAATTCCAGATTCCGGGACTCCCTACTACGGGTACTCGGGAGCAGTGAAGTGCCTTTCAGATGGCACTGGAGATGTCGCCTTCGCCAAGGACAGCACGGTGGACTCCTACTGTGCGAATGTGATAGAGGCAGACAACGAAGAGTGGTGTCTAGAAAGGGACCAGTATGTTGCCCTTCCGGAATTTGGCAAGGCCCCCAGTCATCCAGTGATGTACAATCCAGAGTTGCTGGACGCCACAGTGGTTTCCGAGGTTACCGAAGTACTAATTCAAATGAGTGACGACACCGAGGGAAGCGAGATTCTAGAAAGTGTACTGAATACTCCTGGAATAGTCGCAACGAATGCTGAGAATCACATGTCTAGCTATTCTTCACTAGTTTCCAACATTCCGGGAATCTCCGCATATTACAGCAACAAGTTTACGATTAATGAGACAGTTTCTCCTACTGTTGATCAAATAAGAATCGCATTTGAGGTCAAGGCTGATTACGAGAACATAGATGAGAATCCTCAGTTGTTAGCTGATTACCTCGAGGAGACCCTCGGCGTAGATGTTGAACTGTACAATGTCGATTCTGAGGGGGCCATCATAGAGGCTCTCCGATTTGGGCATGCAGATATTGCATTCATGGACGGAGGAGCCGCTTGGGTAGGTTGGAAGGAATATGATTTGGCAGTTATGGCCGCTGATCAGAAATCCGACGAGAGAACCTACTACAATGCTCACGCGTGGGTGAGAGCAGACAGTGAGATGGCCGCAGCGCACCTTGATGGCGATCCAAGTACTGATCCGTTCGCCCTCCTTGAGGGCAAGACATCATGCCATACAGGGTGGCTCAAGTCCGCAGGAATGCTACTTCCAATGGGCTATCTGATTGGTAATGGCTACGCCGAAGTAGTGGGTGATTCAAACGATATCGATTCCCTAAGGAACACAATCTACAATTTCTTCAACGAGAATGCTTCAATCCCCGACTCTGGCACACCATACTACGGTTACTCTGGTGCTGTGAAGTGTCTATCGGACGGAACCGGAGACGTCGCCTTTGCAAAGGATAGCACAGTCGACTCTTACTGCGATAACGAAATGGATGCAGACAACGAAGAGTGGTGTTTGGAAAGAGATCAGTATGTCGCTCTTCCTTCGTTTGGTAAGGCACCCAGCCATCCAGTAATGTATAATCCAGACGTATTGGATATGCAGACAAGGACTGCTATTCTCAACGCCTTAATGTCTCTAAACCACGAGAGTTATGTTGTAAATTATACCACGCATGGTCAGACTTTCACCGGATGTTACGATATAACGGTTCATGTAGTTGATGAGGAATCACCTCAAAACACATGTGGATCCGAAATTCTGGCGAATGTACTCAACACCCCTGGAATCGTAAGAGCAACCTCGCAACAGCATTTGGGTAGTTATTCAGAATTAATCAGAAATGTCCCAGGCATTTCTTCATATTATGATGACAAGTTTGACATCACATGATA
>NZWD01000007.1 GCA_002698225.1 Methanobacteriota archaeon
GTCGACGATGATGACGACGGTGATGGTTTCCTCGATTTGGATGAGACCACTAACTGTGATGACAGCAGCTCGTACGGTTCGACCAGCGATCCTCTGGATGCATCCAGCACTCCAGCTGACATTGATGGCGATCTAATCTGTGACGCTCTAGACAGTGACAGGGACGGCGACAGCTATGCCAACAGCGCTGACGCATTCCCAGACGATGTCAACGAGTGGACTGATACTGACAGTGACGGAACCGGTGACAACTCTGACACCGATGACGACGCTGATGGAACCCTCGATGTTGACGATGCCTTCCCACTAGATGTCTGCGCTGACACCGACACCGATGGTGACGGTAAGCCGGACACGATGACCGCAAGTTGCACAAGCACCTTGGTACTTGATGGCGATGACGACGACGATGGATCATGGGATGTCTCCGATGATTTCCCATTGGATGCAACCGAAGACACCGACACTGACGGCGACGGTATTGGCGACAACACCGACGACGATGACGACGGCGATGGAGTCAATGACGCCAACGATCCATTCCCATTGAACGAATGTGGTAACGCAGACTTCGATAGCGATGGCATGCCTGACTCGTTAACATCAGTAGGCTGTGGTAGTGTTGTGGCTCATGTTTCCTTCGAGGAAGCATCGGCAGGTAACCAGTATGTAGACACCGGAAACTCGTCGACTAACCACACATTGTCCAACAACGCTGGAGAATCGGATGTCAACTACGACTCTACCTCGACTCCGTGCATGACCACCAACAGCGCGGGTAACTTCGCCTACGCTGGAGCATACACCTGCACGACCACTTTGGTAGAAGGACAGACTCTGACATTCCAGGTTCTATCGTACTACTCGATGGCATACCACTCGATGTCGATGACAGGCCCGTCAGGACATCTCTTGGCGGCTGCCGAATACGGTGATACATACACCTTGTTCCATGGTAGCTACGGCCCTTACGACGAGCCCGGTGACTATGTCTGGACTCAGAGCAACTACCTAACGTACAACATGATTGCATTCCAATCAGTTGTGACTGGATCTGATCTCGGATACACTGCATCTTATGTCAGCACTGGAGGAGTCGGCCTAACTGACGGCGATTACTTCGGAGTTACTGACTACGCTAGCACTGTTGGTGCTTTCACCGATGGCTCGCAGGGTTACCAGATGTCTGATACTGATGGTATCGCACAACTAGTCTTCGATGTCGTCTCTGACGCAGACACGGTCAGCATGGACATCTTCGTACAGAGTACTGGCTGGGAGACTACGGACTACATCACAGTAAGTTATGAGACTGCAACAGGCAGCACTTACCTACTAGACACCAACGGATATGACATTGACACTGACTTCTCCGCAATGGAGGGTGTGTGGACAACTATCTCCGCCGATGTCTCAGGTGCGGGCAGTATTGCCGTGCAGTTTGCTTCGAACTCCGGTTCCGAGGCGATTTACATTGACAATGTGGTAGTTATTTCGGACAGCCTCGATGAGGACATGGATGACGACAATGACGGCTATGACGATCTAGTCGACGACTGTCCATACGATGCCAATGAGCATGTTGACTCTGACGGTGACGGTTTCTGTGACGTACAGGATACCGACGACGACAACGATGGCACCTACGATCTGAATGACGAGTTCCCACTGAACCCAGACGAGCAGACCGACAACGATCAGGACGGAATTGGTGACAATGAGGACACTGACGACGACAATGACGGCGTCACTGACTCACAGGACGCGTTCCCGAACGACCCGACTGAGTCGTCTGACCTAGACGGTGACGGAGTGGGTGACAACGCTGACCCAGACGATGACGGCGACAATGTTCCTGATGACGAGGATCCATTCCCGAACGATGGAAGCGCTTGGATTGACACCGATGGCGATGGCATAGCCGACTACACTGGACCGCCACCATTCTCCGGTGACTTTGAGTCTGGCTCTTTGGGCGGAGGATGGGCTACCAGCGGTGACCAGCCTTGGTCAATAGTCAGCTCTACAACGAACCTAGGCGGAATGTACTCTGCCCAAGCCGGACCGATCACTCACAACCAGCAGTCGAAGCTGGAGATTGTGGTCAACGCGGTTAACGGCACAGGCTCGTTCGACTACGATGTCTCATCAGAGACCAACTGGGACTTCCTGGTGTTCTGTATCGATAACTCGGCTGGCTGCTTGAGAACATCTGGTTACACTGCACGCTGGTCTGGCGTTACCACAGGAACTTACACGTTCAATGTGGTTTCCGGATATCACACATACACATGGGTGTACTGGAAGGACAGCTCTGTCAGCAGCAACTCTGACACGGCCTGGATTGACGATGTGGATATCCCAGTACCATCTGGAATAACCAACCTAGACCCAGACGACGATAACGACGGTACGCTTGACGCGGATGATTTGGATCCATTAGATCCATGCGTCGGTCTAGACACTGACGGTGATGGTATGTCGGATAACCTAGGCACATCGATGCTCAACGGCTCTGCTTGTGACCCATCGGCATACACCATTGACGACGATGATGACGGAGATACATGGTCTGACTCTGACGAGGCTACCTGTGGAACTGATGGTCTGGACTCTAGCTCCACGCCTGACGACTTCGATGGCGACCATGTTTGCGATGTGATGGATGCCGATGATGACAACGACGGCTTCGATGACGACGTCGACGCGTTCCCATACGATCCGAGTGAGGTCAACGACAACGACAACGACGGAGTGGGTGACAACGAAGACGGTGACGACGACAACGATGGTGTCAATGACGGCCTCGATGCGTTCCCGAACGATGCCACCGAGACGGAGGACTTCGACGGTGACGGAATTGGCGACAATGCAGATACCGACGACGACGCCGATGGTGTCGACGATGCTGATGATGCATTCCCATACAACCCGAGCGAGTGGGATGACACAGACGGTGACGGAATCGGCAACAATGTTGATCCAGACGATGATGGTGATGGGGTGGCTGATGTGGCCGATCCATTCCCACTAGATCCAGCCGAGTCAGCTGACGACGACAATGACGGCATTGGTAACAACGCTGACACTGACGACGACAATGACGGATACGACGATGCGGACGACGCCTTCCCAGAGGATTCCACAGAGTGGAACGACATGGATGGCGATGGCCAGGGCGACAACTCTGACGCAGACGACGACGGCGATGGAGTCAACGACGGTATCGATGTCTTCCCAGAGGACTCCTCTGAGTGGATTGATACCGACGGCGATGGTATCGGAGACAACTCTGATACTGATGACGACGGTGACGGCACTGCCGATGCAGATGATGCATTCCCACTGAATCCATCCGAGGATAACGACCTCGATGGCGACGGACTGGGTGACAATGCTGACTCTGATGACGACAACGACGGTACATCCGATGCAGATGATGCGTTCCCAGAGGACTCCTCTGAGTGGATTGATACCGACGGCGACGGCACTGGTGACAACTCTGACACCAACGATGACGGCGACGACTACTCTGATGAGGTCGAGGCGAACTGCGGTTCGAACTCACTGGACATCAATTCAGTCCCAGCTGACTACGACGGTGACGGAATCTGTGATCCACTAGACTCAGACAACACCGATGGTCCAGATTACACGCCTGAGGAGGACACGAGCCTCGGATGGAGCAACGTAGTACCGGGCTTCCCGGCACTGTTCGCTGCTATCGCATTGGTCGGTGCAGCCCTTCTGGGCCGCCGCAAGGACGACTGAGTAATCAGTCGGACATAACCGGGATCGGGGGCTTCGGCTCCCGGTCCTGGAACCAACCTGCATGATTTGCTGTCGGCAATGCTGATAAGGCGTAGCGATAGACCTACTTCTGTTGGCATGCCGGGTACTACAAGAGCTGAGATTAGGACATTGAAAGTGGGGCGCTATGTCGCATTAGAGGACAGCGCATACAAGATTCTGAGTATGTCGAAGTCTAAACCTGGAAAGCACGGCTCAGCCAAGGCTAGGTTAGAGCTCGAAGACATCTTCACAGGGCAGAAGCGATCTCATGTCGGAACTGTCACGGATAATATCTACATTCCAATCATAGAGAAGGGTTCTGCGATAATCACTCATATTCAAGGTTCAGAAGTTAACGCTATGGACAACAAGACCTACGAGACTTTGATACTCCCTGCCGACCCAGACTTGAATTTGGATCCTGGCAATGAGGTTCAGTGGATGGAAGCCATGGGCCGGTATCGCATCACGCGTGACCATTGATTCGTCAATCCAGCACTCCGTTGCTGTCAGCGGAGAAGAAGTATAAGCGGCTGACTGCGACCGCAGAGCGAGGAGCGTAGCATGTCCGACGTAGAGCATTCTGCCTACAGACAACCGGTCACGCCCTCTGGTCTTGAGGCCATAGAGAAAGGTTCTCTGACATGGCTCGACGAAGATATGTACAACAATCTGAATACAGGTCTTCTAGAGCAGTATCTTGAGGAGAAGAATCTACAAGATTCTTTTGAAATCAGCCACTGGGACACTAGAAAGGTACTGATTGGAATACTCATCGGTGCGGTATTCAGTGGCGTTACAGCCTATATCGGCCTGAAAATCGGCCTTGCAGTATCTGCGGCTTGGTATGTCGCATATCTTCTAGGAATGGCCCTGAAATGGTCTCCTTCGGAAGTCAACATAGCCACAAGTGCCACTACTGGAGCCACCCACGCCTCAACGGGCTTCATTTTCACATTCCCAGCGATCTTCTTGTTAGCCTACTCAGACGACTATATCGTAGGGGATGGGCATCTAATTTCATCTGTCGACACCTTGCAATTAGCATTCATAGGCATCATCGCTTCTATGTTCGCTGGGTTCCTTGGCGTGATGTACTTCATCATCTTCAGACGCGTCTGGCTAGTCGAAGACCCTCTTCCGATGCCTGGATTCGAGGCCACGCTGAAGATGCTAGACATCTCATCTGATGTTAGTAGCGGGGCTGCCGATGCGGCAAGAGAGTCACTCAAGACCGTCGGTTTGTGGACTGTCTTCACGATGGGATTCATGTTCCTAATTGACTATCCTCTGATGTGGGGGCGAAAGATAGCGGGAATTCCTGGTAGCATAGCAGATGCGCTAGCGATGCTGCTTTCCGGAGATGAATGGGGTCTTGCATCAATTTACACCGAGAGATGGCTGCATCAGCCTACCAAATTAGTCGATGGCCACGCCCCTTTCGGTGGCATTACTCCCTATGAGTCCGGAAATATCTTTTCTTACACTTTCTTGGGAGTTGAGCTCAGCCCTACTCTACTGGCGATTGGATGGTTCATGAAGTTCAGAGTTGCATTCCTAGTCAACCTCGGCTCTCTAGTGGCTTGGTTCTATCTAGTTCCGCTAGTTGTAATGCTAGATACACCGGTCTACGACCCTGCATTAGGGCAATACATCGAAATCACCGAGTATGGGGATGTCTCTGCCCTCCCAGTCTATCCGATAGTGCAATGGAAGGCATTCGGCTCTATCGTCAAGACGATTGCAATCGGGGCCATTCTAGGTGGTGGTGTCTATGGACTCCTGAAGATGGCTCCTACATTCGTCAACATATTCGGAGACATCGCCAGCGCCTTCACTGGTGAGAAGGGAGATGAGTTCATCGAGGGTAAGGGATGGTATGAGTGGCCTCTTGAGCACATCCCAATATTCATGGGGATTGCATTCGTTGCTATGATCGCAATATTTGCTTTGGGCGGATTCCCTCTGTTGCCAGCAATTATCTTCGCAATTGTCCTACTAGCCACCACTTTCTTGCTTGGAGCAATTGCGGTCAGAGTCATGGGAGAGACTGGGATAGAACCCGTCTCTGGCACCTCATTCATCGTCCTCCTGATGCTACTACTCGTCTTCCTCAATTTGCCCGTGGGCCTGACCAGCGAAGAATCGGTGTTGATGGCTCTGGTTGGGACCACGGTGTTCGGCTCTGCAATTTCAATGTCTGGAACCGTAGTTGGAGATTACAAGAACAGCCTGTACATCGGCAATCGGCCTTATCACATCTCCAAGGGCAACATCATGGGTGTAGTTCCTGGCGCTATCCTAGGTGCTGGTGTAGCTATCTTCCTGTCCAAGCTGCTGGCCGATGGCAGCATTGATCTCCTAGCGCCTCAGGCCAACGCATTTGCTTCCTTCACTATCATTTTGGCAGAGGGCCAAGGAGACTGGTATGCATTGGCTCTGGGCTTCGCTCTAGGGGCCTTCGCCGAATGGGCCACTGGCATGGGCACATCGTTCGGCCTAGGGATGTATCTACCCACTCCTGTGACTTTCCCAATGTTGATTGGAGGCGCTGCCCGGGATTGGTGGGAGAAGAGGCGCCTCTTGCCAAAGGTCGAAGAGATTCGCCTCTCGGAAGGCTCCGCTGCTTCTGAAAAGAGCAGGGCAATGATGCTACTCTTCACCTTCATGGTGGCTGCCGGTGCTCTCACCGGTGAGGCCTTCTTCGGTGTAGAGGCAGCAGTGATGGCGGTGACTGATGAGTTGGAGACTGAGCAGGAGTACTTCCCGGATTCTTGGACCGAAGATACCTATCTAGATGAGATACTAGGCGTTGAGGACGATGATTTCGGAAATGTATTGGGTTATGCTAGCTCTAGAATCGCATCAGATATCAGTGACGGGAAGGAACCATCATGCGAAATTCTTCCAGGGTCAGTGGTTTGTACCGAGTCCATGAGCATCAAATCGTGGTGGCCTCAAGCCAGATTCGCCGGCTTCCTTCTGGTGAATGTGGCCCTAGCAGGCATAATCTTCCTGCTTTTCCGAGCCGCCGGGATAATTGGAGTCAAGGAAGGTGGAGACAGCTCCAAGGTCATGGACGCAGAGATGGCCGATTGAAATGTCACAGATGGATGACGCAAAGCCGCCCCTGTTCGCTTGGGGAATTCTGTTCATTGCCCTAATTGCAGTATCAAGTGCTGGCATCGTACTACAGTCGATGAGTGAAGTCCCTCCCCTACTCAGGGCTTCATGGAGAATGCAGGGAACCGCCCTGGTACTGCTACCCGGATTCCTGTACCAGTATAGACGGATGACGGGTGCAGTCACAACGAGGGACTGGGGCATTATGCTTGTTTCAAGCATGTTCCTAGGCGTCCATTTCGGTTCATGGGTCTGGTCATTAGATCACACTAGCCTCGTTCACAGTCTGCTCTTCGTGTCTATCCATCCTATCGTTCTAGTTCTGCTGATGCCACTTATCGGAATGGCAGTCCGAAGGGGGCATGTCTTCGGTGCCGCCATAGGAGTAACGGGGGCCCTGCTCTCATTGGGAGATATACAATCAGGTGGCGAGGTGACGATGGCTGGTGACGCCGCTGCTTTCCTTGGAGCAGCTACTGTGGTGGGTTACTTGTTGGCAGGGCGTCATCTTAGATCCGAGAGAAAGATCCCTATTTTCATCTATGCATTCCCAGTTACCTTAGGTGCAGGCATCTGGCTGACTCTAGCTGCAATATCACAAGAGGGCGCCAGTGTGGCCGATGCCATACCTGAACTCTCTCTATTCGGTTGGACTGATGCTGTTTGGCTGTCGTGGATAGTCTACCTCTCCATCGGCCCGGGACTCATGGGTCACACAGGCATCAACACGGTCCTGAGGTGGATAGCCCCCATCACAGTCTCAATCATCTTGCTGTTTGAGCCAGTAGTAGGCGGGATAATTGGATGGCTATGGCAAGGAGAGTTAACTTTGGGTATGTGGACCCTGCTAGGAGGGCCCCTGATGCTTGCCGGAGCAATCATTGTGACCATGGAGGAGTATTCAACTGAAATCGCAGCAGACGCTGATTGAAGAACCCCCTCGCGAGCCCAGTTCCATGGATAAGCCGGCCCTGTTCCTGACCAACGATGACGGCGTTGAAGCCAAGGGTCTGCGTGTTTTGATCAGAGCCTTACATTCCAAAGGCCACCCACTGGTTGTGCTGGCTCCAGCCTCTGAACAATCGTGCTCGGGTATGAGACTGACTCTCAGTCACGATCTCAGGTTTGTAGAGCGTGAAGACATCGCTGAATCAATCAGGGAAACCAATGGCCCCCCGCTGAGAGTTTTCTCCCTAGACGGCACTCCCTGCGACTGTTCAATAGTCGCCATGGATGGCGGGCTTAGTATGTGGGCTCCTGAAATTAGCCCCACCATGTGTGTATCTGGAATCAACCAGGGGCCAAACCTATCTGTCGATGTTATGCATTCAGGAACTGTCTCCGCAGCTCGCGAATCCTCACTGTACGGGATGCCTTCCATCGCGCTTAGTCTAGCCACATACGAACACTCGGACTTCGAAGATTCCTTGCCCGCGATAATCTCGCTGATTGATGCCTGCACCGCCAAACTTCCACGTGAACCAATCAATCTAGGACGGCCCGATGGAAGTGTTAGGAAGCCGGAAGCCCCGAACCCGAAACTACTCGCTTTAGCTGCCTTCGCTAACGGAGACATGATTCTCAATGTCAACGCTCCAAGAGTATGGAATGGCTCAATCAAGACGGTCAGTTTAGGTTCAAGATGGTATCATAATGCCATAGACATGAGGGACACTGAGCATTTTGGAGTGGCTTTCAAGGTTGGAGCAGCGAACATCAAGGATGAGGATATACCTGGCACTGATTGTAATGCAATAAATTCCGGCTCAGTGTCTGTGACTCCACTTTCCTCGTGGCCAATCAACCACCCACTTGGCCTCAGTGAGGAACTAATGGCAGCCGCAACCCGCACCGCACCCTCAGGCCTACCTGAGTGGCTATTCTAAGGCCTATCGAGGATGTAGTGGGCTATCGCGATGCAAGCATGACCTTGCAACCACATCGGGCCCAGAGAAACTCTGTCATAACCACTCAGAAGTTCTGACTCAGCCTCACTGAATGGCTTGTGATCGGACAGAACGAAGCCAATCTCACCTTCTTGTGAAATCTCTTCGAGTGAACCTCCTCCAGCGTCCATAATTAGGGTGTCACAACCCTGTCTTGACCACTCATCTAGAGTCTCGGCAAGGCTTCCTCCTGAGTGACTTATCCCGCTAGAAAATTCCTCCCAGACCCCAATAGGGGGCCTTGGGCTTCTGACAACAGCCCGTACTTGTCCGGCTATCGACCTCTCATCCGGATGAACTCCCCTCAGGGAACCACCATCGAACCGAATTCGCCTAGGGCCACTATCTTCGAGGTGCAGGACAATCTGAGTATCCTCTCTGATTCCATGAGAGACAAATAATGCTGAGTTCACAGCCCGCAATAGAACATCCATCCTACCAGCACTTCCTGCTAGATCGTTGAGCGAGAAGTCGCCACTACCAGGCGTATCGTGCCCTACTATCGCGAATCTTCGACCCAGGCACTCACCCCAAGTCCAAGTCCATGTCGTCGACATCCATCATCGACTTCATCTTACGCCGGAAACTTCTGTCCCCCTTCATCCCACGCATCATCTTGCGACTACGATTCCACTGTGCCAATAGTTCCTTGACATCTTTCTCTTGAACGCCGGAACCTCTTGCAATCCTCCTGATTCTGCTTGATTTCAACAGGATCGGAGTATCCTTCTCCTCCTGAGTCATTGAATCCATAATCACCCTATACTTCTCCAAATTACCTTGCATCTGCCTCTTCTGTGCAGTGCTCATGCTTCCCATACCGCCAAACATTGCATCTGGCAGATGAGATAGCATCTTCTCAACGCTACCTATCTTGCTCATCATCTCCATCTGGCTATACATGTCAGTAAGGGTGAATCGACCGGACATCAGTCGCTGTGCTAGCCTATTGGCCTCTTCTTGATCCAAATCACCAGGAGCTAGATCGATGAGCCCCTTTATATCGCCAAGACCGAGCAGTCTTGAGATGAATCTATCAGATTCGAACTTCTCAAGATCTTGGACTCTCTCTCCCTCTCCAATGAATACTATCGGCGCCCCAGTAGTGGAGACTGCGCTGAGCGCACCTCCACCCCGAGCAGTACCGTCGAGCTTGGTCACTACTGTTCCTGTAACGCCAACGAGTTGGTGAAAACTCTCGGCTACAGGTCCTGCTGCTTGGCCTACTTGAGCATCGATAACTAGGAAACGCTCGGTAGCGTTTGCAATCTTCGCAATGTCAATGAGCTCGTCACGCAACTCCTCATCTAGACTGTCGCGTCCTGCGGTATCGATAATTACAACCTCTGCATTTCCTACTTCCTTGATTCCGTTTCGGACGATAGTTGCAGCATCATTTTCATCAGGCTCACCGTAAACATCCACATTTGTATCTTCAAGGAGTTGCTTGAGCTGCTCGAAGGCCCCGGGGCGATGTACATCGGCCTCGATGACTGCGACCTTCACCCCGTGTCGACGCCTCCACCAATCAGCCAGCTTAGCTGTAGTGGTAGTCTTACCTTGACCATACAGTCCAACCATCAGTATGGTCTGGTTATGGGGCAATATTTCGCGAGGACTACCTAGTAGGCGAACAAGCTCGAGATATACAAGATTCATCGCATGAGTCTCTAGTTTGACACCTGGTCGTGGCTCCTCCTCTAGGAGCCGCCTCTCAATCCTCTCTGTGAGCTCCTTGGACTGCCTGACATTGAAATCAGCTTCCAAGAGGGCTTTGCGGAGGGTTCTACTGAGCTCTCTGGCGGTCTCCTCGTCCACCTTGCGCTTACCCCTCAGTAGCCCGACGGAACCCATTATCCTCCGCTTTAGCCCATCCAGTGCCATACTCGCGGGTCCTGATTGTGTGGTTTGAACGTTATCTGAGGCGTGGGCCTCAAAGCCGATGCGCCATGGCCAATCGTGGGAGTCGAACTGTGGCAGACACAAGTCGCCTTCGCAATCGGCTTGTTGGGCATATATGGAGGTTGGAAGGGTACAATCTCGAAGATGACTGGATTCTACGACTTAGCTGGAGCAGTCAAGCACCTAGTCTACGGTATAGTAGTAGGAATGCTTCTCGCCGTCTTCGTTGACAGCATGATACTTTCTTCGATAATTATGTCTTATATCAACATCTTCGGGGCATTCTCCGTTGCTTTGTTGATAGCCGCGGCAGAATCGGCATTCGTCCTGTTCCTAATCTCACGATCACGTACAGCCTCACTGAGAGCCTCCCCTCCCTTCGGATGGGCTTTGGGGCTAGGAATAGGTTCAATGCAGGCCTGCGTGCTGATTTTCCGTCTGTTCGACAATGAATTAGCCTATTCAGACTACTCGGGAGTCAATGCAATCAGCCTATCCCTCGCAATCGCCATCGCACTGTGTTCTTGTCTAGGGCACGCTTTGCTGGGCTGTTGGCAGGGTGCAGAAATATTGGAATCACGTAGACTGCGACCTTTCGTAATGTCATCCGTTTATCGTGCAACCCTGACAATTTGCCTTGTTCTATCACTTTTCACTCCCGTAACACTCCTAGCCGTACTTACCGGTCTCTGGCTAGCGTGGGGTAAAGCCCAGTCAAGTTGGCTGCCCTCAGGCATGACTCCAGCAGCAAAACAGGCCTACAGGCGCACAACTAGGCAATCGGATCGTCATAGAGAGGCCTCTACTAGCAGGATTAGGGGAGAAAATGCGGATTCGGACGAATAATTCTCCAAAGTGGCCTTTGTTTATGTTTCAGGCATTCGAATGGCGCAGTATTATATCCGCCCCACTGAGGGTTTCATCGCATGCGAGTTATCATCGCTGGTGCTGGGGAGATTGGCCGTGGGGTCGCCGCCGCTCTCAGACAGGAGAGCAGAAGCGTTGCTTTGATTGATCCAAATCCTACTGCTATCATCGAATCTCAGAGCCTCGATTGTCTACTAATAACAGGTAGCGCGCTGTCTCGCGAATCATTACTCAGGGCGGGCATAAGCGATGCCGAGATCGTAGTTCTGGCCACCAATAATGATGAGACAAATCTGCTAGGATGCGCTTTTGCCAAGAAAGTGTTTGGAGAGCAGGTCGGCGATAGTAGAAGTAGAGGTTTGACAACCATAGCCAAGATTCGAGAACCTAATCTTCTTGACCCCTCTAAGGGCGCCGGACCACTGGAGAACTGGTCTCGCGCTGATCACATAGTTTGTGCCTCAGGCGAGATTGTAGAACAGCTCGCTGCTGGCCTTCTAGCCCCTTCTATTGATGAGATTCTACCGTTGGGCGGAACTTCTTGGATAGCTGTCTCCGAAGTAATGGCAAATTCTCCTCTGATTGGATCAAAAACAGGCCAAGTGGGCGATATATTTGTCGGAATCCCATCAATTTACGCAATCAGGAATCCAGGAGAGAAGGACAATATCTCGACAGGCGACGAGATCATCCAGGAAGGGCAGATGCTAGCTTTCGTGTCCCGTTCAACTGACCAATTCCCACAAATCACTAGGGCGGTAGGTAGGAAGGACGAGGATTTCCCAGAAAATGCCCAAGTGGCAATTTTTGGCGCTAGCAACTTCGGTTCCAGACTTGCCAAGCACTACTTGTCAAAAGGGTCGAGCGTTATTGTCATCGAGCCAGACTTAGATTCAGCCAATGAGTTGGTAGGTTCTGCAGTTGGTAACAGTAAGCGGTTAGATGTAATCCACGGCGACCCGCAAGATGAGGAACTACTCAGTGAGTTGGGAATTGACAGCCATGATATTGCCGTTGCTGCATTAGATGATGACAATCTGAATATCGCCATCTCGATGCGTGCCAAGGACAAGGGAGTCCCTAGAACCGGCCTTCTACTGAAGGATAGAGCACTTGTTGAAGCAGTCCACAGGATTGGCCTGACACGCCCAGTCAGCCGTAGACTAGTTACAGTCACATCATTGCTGAAATCTATCCACATGAATGTGCCTGGAGCATATCAGGTAATTCCTCCAATGCCTTCGATAATATCAATTTCAGCCGAGGTAAGTCCGGACCACTCCTTTGCAGGCAAATCTGTCAAAGAAGTCGAGAAGGCCATAGGGGCGAGAATAGTTCTGGTAGATAGGCACGATGAGAACGGTGAAGTCAAAGTCCTCAAGCCCCACATGATTGAGACAATCAACATCGACGACAGAATCTACCTATTCCTCTCTAAGAGTGATTTGAAGAAGGTAGAGAGGGCATTGGAGAACTGAAGATGCGTTGGGATGTCGTTGGGCTCGTATTGGGTTGGACGATCCGACTGATAGCGATTCCAACGCTACTGGTGTTCTTCTACAGCGCCTTTGTAGAGAACGAGGGATTAGAATATGCAGCTACGACTTACTTACCTTCATTCTTCATTGCACTAATTATTGGCCAGTCTCTGGTCTCTCTTGCCGAAAATTCTGATGCTTCATCTAGGGTGAGGGATAGAGAGGCGTTCGCCTCAGTTGCTCTTGGTTGGATTCCAGTAGTTGCTGTGGGCTCACTGCCATTTTGGCTAGGAGGGGTGTTTTATGGCCCATCTGAGTTCATCGCAGGCGATACCGATACGTGGGGCATGTTAGGGGGGCTTCTACATGCTTGGTTCGAGTCTATGTCTGGTTTCACCACCACTGGAGCGACAGTGATTGACATCCCGACCAGTCCAATATGTGCTGATATGTCGGTTGCCGATGACTGCATTGGAAGTCAGAACAGAAGCATCCTAGTTTGGCGTTCGATATCCCAATGGCTCGGAGGAATGGGTGTGATTATGCTTGGTTTACTGATCCTCTCTAGAGTGCTAGGTGGGGGTATGTCACTGGCACGGGCTGAAGTTACCGGACCAACGATGTCTCAACTCGGGCCAACCCTCCAATGGACCGCAAGACGACTTTGGCTCATCTATGTAGTTCTGACCTTCCTTGAGTTCGGACTGCTCCATTACCTTGGAGGCATCAGTATGTTCGATGCTGCAAACTATGCCCTGACTACACTTCCTTCAGGTGGTTTCGGCACATCAGATGGTGGCATCATGGCTTTTGAATCAGCCAGAGTCGAGAGTATCATCATGGTCTTCATGCTACTGACATGCATCAACTTCAGTCTACTGCATTTAGTGCTCGCTGGACGCTCTGGCGAGGCTTGGAAGGACGAGGAACTTCGTACATACCTCCTCATCCTAGTGGTTGCATGGTTGGCTATGGCGTTCAATTTGTATAGGTCAGGCGCGGCTTCTGTGGGTTTGGATGGCGAACTAGGGGTGCTTGAGTCTCTGAGGCATTCTCTGTTCCAAGCCATCTCTATTTCAAGCACTGGTTACTCGTCTGCTGACTTCACAACCTGGCCAGTCTTCAGCCAGTTCGTCCTGCTCCTACTGATGGTAATTGGAGCTTCTGCCGGATCTACAGGTGGCGGCCTGAAGGTACTCAGGATTAGAATAGCGTTCGAACTGGCTAAGAGAGAGGTAGTCAAGATAATCCAGCCCAAACAGGTGGTCGCTATCAGATTCAACAATCAGGTAATCGAAGAAAGGAAGGTGTGGATTGTTCTTGGAATGATTAGTTCATGGATGGTATTAGTGACTGCGTCCATGCTGGCGATATCCCTACTCGAACCGTCACTTACGATGACAGATGTCCTCTCAATTTCTGTGTCATTACTCGGCAATACAGGACCCGCTCTAGGAGCATTCGGACCGACTGCTACTTGGGCTGCTCTGAGCGAGCCTTCCATGCTTATTGCCACATTGCTGATGTGGCTGGGCAGGCTGGAATTACTGACTGTTCTAGTTCTCTTACATCCGAGAACCTGGTCCGGTTCCGACTAATCAGAACGAGTCCAGGGAGAACTGTGTACTGTCTCCTTCATCTTCTACAGGAGGCTGTGAATCTTCCACAGTTTGTATCTCCTCATCAATCTCCTGTTCCAAATCAGATTCATACATCTCAATCAGTCTGGCAGCCTTCTTGCGATTACGAGGGATTCCATGCAAGGCGAGGTGCCCAGCAGCCTCCAAACCAAGGTGCTTGGCTACAGTGAAGTCTTCGGGGTTGGCCCCTAGAGTCTCTTCGTGGATGGCCAGTAGGCTCGGCCAGAGGTCTTCGCGAATAGATGCCTTGCTTGCCCCCATCTCTTTGGACAATTGACCTACAACTGTGCTGGTACGCCAGGACTCAGAACCTCTCCGTAGAAAGTCAGGATAGCCGATATATGGGTCAGAACCTGGATCTCTGGTCTGGTAAGAAACGGCCGCCTGTGAAGTCAGAACTGAGCCCCAGTACCATGAGCGAAACGCCCTATTGAAGAATTTTGTAGCAAGAGCCTTGTCAGCCATACACATCGCATCACTGATTCTAGCGAGAGTTTTCGCATCGAAGACCGTCTGGTTATTCCAAGCGAACCAGGCGAGCATGTCATCAGGATCCTTGTCTGAAGACATCAGTACCATGCCAGCTTCTTTCCCTGAGCCAGATTTGTACACCTGGCGCATTGCCTTGAAAACATCAATCTGAGAGTCTCTGGTAGAGACTTCAGTCAATGAGGAAACGGCTTCGAGGTCAATATGCCCTTCTTCTATAACGCAGATTGCCTGCAGATCCCTCACCAATGCCCTGAGATCTCCGGGGTTGTCTCCGATTAGAGACTCCAGTGCGCCTGGATCGATATCTCTTCCTTCCGAATCCAATACTCTATGCGCAACTCTCCTGAGGTGTACCTTTCCTACTCGGCCAAATCCAACCATCTCTGCCTTCGACAACAATCTGTCCCTATTCCGTTTCCATCCCCGATTTTTACCCCAAAGCCTCATTGGATCATTGCAAGTCATGATCACAGGCTGCTTGGTATTATCTAGCAAGTTGAGTAACTCAGCCTTTCCTCCAGTGTCTCCTTTGAGCACTTTATCCTCAGAAGTCTCCAATGATGATTCTATCCTGTCGTCGGAAACTCTGGCGAAGCCACCTCCTAGATGATCTACTTCATCCAGTAGTATCAGTGTCTTTGATTGTGATCCTCCACCATTGACGAAACTATCGAGTGATATGTGCTGAGATCCCTGGGTTGCTGCACTCCTGATTGAAGCCGCGTTACGATCTGCCGATGCGTTTAACTCGATAATCGTCCAACCTTTCTCAATAGCGACGGCACGAGCTAGGGTGGTTTTTCCCACTCCTGGAGGGCCAGATAGCAACAACCCCCTCTTTGGGGGTGAACCATCAGTCCAACGGTCTAACCACTGCTTGATCTTCCTCATTTGAGTCTCGTTGCCTTCCATGAGGTCTAGTGAGTCGGGCCGATACCTCTCGGTCCAATCATCGACACCCTGCGCCGCCACACCCCAATGGGGAAGCGGGACTCCATAAGAATCGCGTCAGAACAAAATACTCAAATCACCCTTGGATAGGGTCTCAATCAGGTCGTCAACAGAGCATCTAATCTGCTTCTGGTCATCTCTTCTCCTGATTGTCACTGTTCCATCTTCTAGTGAATCATGGTCAATAGTCACAGCCCATGGAACTCCAATCTCATCTACCCGGGCATACCTTCTGCCAATAGATCTGGAGGAATCCATCTCACCCTTACGACTAGGAATAGAATTGACGCGAGAAACAATTTTCCTAGCATGCTCCATCATTTTTGGCTTGTCGAATAAAGGCAGTACGGCCACATCATAGGGGGCAACCGCGGCGTTGAGACGCATTACTGAGTACGGCTCTCCTTCCTTACTTGTCTCAGTAAAGGCGTGATCTAATATGTGCCAGACGATTCTGTCTATTCCGAACGCTGGTTCGATTACATGAGGTGTAAACCACTCGCCATGCAAAGTAACTTCCTCAGTCCTCCGATTAACCATATCCGAAGAAATCTCAACAGAGGAGCCATCAGAAAGCTGTAACTGGAATGGCAAATCATCTGGTAGTTTTGTCAGCCGAGAAAGAGATTCAACAACATCAGCAGCATGGTTCTTGAAAGAGGGGCCAATTACAGCAGATACTGGGGCTAACACATCCCTTACCTCATTTCTGGGCTCATCGTACTGTCTCCAAGCCCGCAACAACTTTGATCCACTGGCATCCTCATGAGATTGCAGGTCGTGACAGGTCCGATTGGCGATTCCGACGCACTCCACCCAACCATGTTCTCCATGTAATTCACAATCCCAGCAATCCTCTGCATAGTGGGCCATCTCAGTACTTGAATGCTGACGAAATCGAACCTTCGTCGGATCAACGCCCACATCAACCATGAAATCCATTGTCTTAGCAAGGAACCACGCTACTGTGGGATGCCTGATTATGCCCTTGGATAGGGCCTCAGCACAGGTCATCGCCTTCTCCCCTGCGTGTCCGCCGTCGGGATCGGGAATCATCGTAACTGAGTTAGGCCAGGCAGATAGGTCGGGACAAGGTGGATATTCAGGGTCGATGAAGTACTCTAATTCGGCCATATCGAACTCTCGTAACCTAATCATCCCCTGACGCGGGCTTATCTCATTTCGATAGCCCTTGCCCGTTTGCACAGCCCCAAAGGGAAGCTTCTGCTTGAAGTGCCGGAAGAGAGCGGGAAACAACATGAACATGCCCTGAGCTGTTTCAGGCCTCATGTAGGCAGAACGACCCTTGCTCATAGCACCAATCTGAGTAGCGAACATGAGATTCATCGGCCTAACATCGGACCACTTCGTATCTGGGCAGGCAGGACATACGATTCCGTTTGTGAGCAACTCAGAGACCCCATCCGCATCCAATGAGTCAGGATTATCATGCACACCCTCAAGCAGGTGATCCGCCCTGAACGCTGAATCACAACTACTACAAGTCACCATCAAATCATTGAATTCTCCAACATGGCCACTAGCAACTAGAACGGCCTCTGGAGTGAGTGTTGGAGAGTCCACTTCGACTATGTCTCCCTGACTAGTCCAATGATCAATCCACGAATCAACTACCTTTCTCTTGATTCTAGCTCCCACTGGGCCGTAGTCAATTAGCCCCGACACGCCCCCATATATCTCGAAGGAAGGAAGCACTACTCCCCTCCTTCTCAGCAGAGAGGTTAGTCTGTCTATTCTCCTCTCGCTCATGGAGCATCGAGCCCAAGCAGAGACTTTCAAGCCATCCTAAGCGAGCATTCCATCATGTTGATTGTTCAACAACGCCTAGAATGCGAGAACTTACGAAACCACATCGGTTCCGACTTTGTCGTTGTATGTTATTCAGAAGCATTCATTTATCCAATCGAACGCCTGACGGCCGTACGGTAGGAGAAAATGCCAGAAATTGAGTACATACACGATAGTATGGAGACCGAGGAACTCCTCGGTACCCTGTCTGCACCAGTAAGGAATTGGTTTGAAGATAGGTTCCCTGATTTCACCGATCCACAGAAGATTGCAATACCCAGAATCATGAATGGCGAGCATCTTCTGCTATGCTCTCCTACAGGTTCCGGCAAGACTCTGACCGCATTCCTATCAATAATCGATAATCTAGTCAGAAAATCACTAGATGGTAGTCTAAGTGACTCAGTGCAATGCATATACATCTCTCCAATCAAAGCTCTCGCTAATGATATACAAAAAAATCTCATCGGTCCCCTGACTGAGATTAAGGAGAGATTTCTACCTAGTAGAGCGAAGGACATCAAGGTGGGACTTCGAACAGGTGATACCCCTCAGAAGGAGAGAGAGAGGATGCTGAAGCACCCACCGCACATTCTGATTACCACTCCTGAGTCACTAGGCCTTGCACTTGCTTCCAAGAGATTCAGACCGCTTCTACAGGAACTAAGCTGGTTAATCATCGACGAGATGCACTCTCTAGTCCCGACAAAGAGAGGTACACACCTTTCACTATCTATGGCTCTGATGGACACCGTAGTCCCTACGGATGTACAGCGCATAGGAATCAGTGCAACCATGGAGCCTTTGGATTCAGTAGCAGAGTATCTTGTGGCAAGTGACTCTCGGGAAAGTGATTTGGAACCCCAAAGAGTCTCGATAGCGAAGATATCGGGGTCCCGTGAGTTGGACATGGATATCATCCTGCCAACGGCGAGATTCTCGTCCACTCCAGTAAAGGAAATTCTAGATCACAACATCGATCGCATCAAGGAACTAGTTGAGGCGCATACAACTACTTTGGTCTTCGTGAATACTAGGAATATGACGGAAACCGTTGTACAGAGACTCAAGATAGCTGGATTGGAAGGAGTCGAGGGTCATCACGGATCTATGGATAAGTCGATTAGACTAGATGTTGAAAATAGACTCAAGAATGGCCTTCTCAGGGCTGTCGTATCCTCATCTAGCCTAGAGATGGGAATAGATATTGGCTCGGTTGACTTGGTAATACAGGTTGGATCTCCAGGCTCCATCTCCACAGCCGTGCAGAGGATAGGCAGAGCCGGCCACCATGTAGGGGGAGTTCCAAGGGCTCGTTTCCTTCCAACATCCCCCCATGATCTTCTCGAAATTGTATCACTACAGAACGGAATATTGCAAGGCTCGATGGATCTTCTCAGGTTTCCCGAGAACTGTCTTGATGTCTTAGCCCAGTTCGCAATTGGGCTATCAATTATCAGAGAGTGGGACATAGATGAGGGATACGAACTCGTTACATCAGCTTGGCCATACCGGGCCCTTCCCTACGACGATTACATCGAGGTTCTCGATTTGTTGGACGAGGAGCGTAGGATATGGGTCGATTGGGAGGAGAATCGCTTCGGTAAGCGAGGATTCGCTCAGATGATTTACTACACCAATATCGGCACCATAGCACCTGACAACAATTATCTCGTTTTCACTTCTGACGGTACTCTCGTAGGGCAACTATCGTCCTCATTCGTATCCAATCTCAGGAATGGTGACGTATTCCTCCTCGGCGGCTCGACTTACAGAGTATCCAGTGTTATTGGGACCCGAGTCAATGTTTCTTCAGCGACTGGTTACAGGCCCACCATTCCGTCATGGACAGGTGAGGCCAACAGCAGGACCTTTGAGCTCAGCCAAGAGGTCCTGTCTCTACTGGGGCATATCTCCATCAGACAGCGTCTCGAGGATGACTCCAGAAAACTTCTCATCAATACTATCGGATTGAACGCACCTGTCGCAAGCGCACTGTCTGAGTTCTTCGAAGAGCAGGGTGCAATGACATTCCAAGTTCCATCTCTGGATAGAATATTAGTTGAGCAAATCGAAGGGCCACTGCCTACCTACATCATCACCACTTGTAGAGGGAGGGCATTCAACATGGCCTTGGGTTACTTGTTTGCAGGAATCGCCTCTGAAGATAATGTGTTTGTGAATGAAATCTCATTCGATGAGAATGGATTCCTGATTAAGCTGAGCCACGAGGTCGAGATTTCGCGAATTCCACAGGTGTTCCGAGCAGGAGACAGTATCGAGACGCTGAAAAGGTACCTTCTCGACTCACAGTTGTTCGCCAAGAGATTCAAAGAAGTCTCATCAAGAAGCATGCTAAATCCTCGCCGCATAGGTGGAGATGAAGTTAGCCCCAAGCAGTTCCAGCAGAAGGCAGAGCGCATCATGCAGAAACATCGCAAGATGGACGACTCCGTAATCGTGCGAGAGGTGATGAGTGAAATTTTGCACAACGATCTGGACATGAGGCAATTGGATGACTTCATCTCTAGAATGGACTCAGAAGATGTCCGAATCGTCCATCGCAAGGTCAAGATGCCATCTCCTTTGGGTATGACCCTGTTCATGTCCTCATTCGAGGATTTGCTGTCATTGAGAACTCGAGCCTATCTCATCAAGGATGTCGACCCCGAGATTCTCCGTCGTCTACTCGGGGCTAGATCCCTTGCAACGGAGTTGGACGAGGCTAAGTTGGCCGAGTATTACCAGTCTAAGGTATCTGTTCCCACCAACGCAAATGGGCTGCTGAGGCTTATGGATATGGGAGGAGGCCTCGAGCCAGAGTTGACTAATCCTTTGTACAATGATAAGTTACAAGGAATCGATAGGGAGAAAGTTCGTTCTTGGGTCTATGAACTGGCTGAGCGCGGGCTAATCACCAAGATACGCAATACTGGACACGAGCAGATTGACGGTAAGTGGTTCTCAATCAGGATGGCAGATGTGCATGGGACTCTGGGGTGCTTAGCAGTAGCCGGGGCTGCTGAAATGGATAATCTCAAGGACCTGTACACAGGTGGTCTGAATTTTGAGAAAGGTGCTGATTTTACTGACGGAAAACCAGAGAAGTGGAAACGGACGAATCTCTCAGATCCGCTGGATTGTCTGAGATTAAAACTCCTCGATATGTTAGGGTCCGAGGGCCCTCAGACATCAGAATATATCTGTGCGCGTTTACCTTTCCCTCAATCCCAGGTGGAATCGGTGTTACAGGAACTGGAGATGAGAAATCTCGTCTCGATTGGTTTCTTCAAGCAGACCGAGGAGGGCGAGTACATCCTCAGGATGGACGAGTACAGAATCACCGGAGGGAGTATTGACGTAGTTGATTACAGGACTCTACAGACCCTATTGCTCAACAAGTCATTCCAGATGCACGACGAGCCATCCGAGGCGATACACTCGTCTATTCTGATTCAAAGAAGGGATGAGCTATTCCATAGGGTGAGAAATTATAGGTTCAGGGATTGGAAAGATATCAAGCACGATTCAGATGTGGTCAATGGAAGGTTACTGCATAACAGGGTCGGTTACACACTCAAGAGTATGGTACCTATCCTAACCGGACTTCGCAGCGAACCATGGCTCGGGGACTTAGAGCTAGAACTCCTAGCTAAGATTCCTGAGCAAGGAATAACGAGGGCGGAACTGTTGGCAGAATATCCCAAGGGCAAGGAGTTCACTCATCTACAACGTAGCCTCAAGGGGGCGGTGAACAACCTCGAGAGGCAGTTAGTAGTATACAAGCAGTATCAGGAGGTTCCGAACAGGAAACGGTCACTTGCCGTATTCCACAAGGTCCACGGAGTCATCGACCCTCTTCCTTTTGAAGACGCCCTCGTCGAATTAATCAACAGAATTGGACCTATTAGATTGCACACTCTCAGGTTCTTCGTCAGCCGCCCAGTTGAGGAATTGGCCGAAACACTGCGGACATTAGAGGACTCAGGTAGAATCCACAGAGTCGTGGCCCTTCAGCCAGATCCTACTGATTATTACTCTTCTAAGGAAGACTCTGAATCTCTGATTTCCCCAATTCCTGAGGATCGAAAGATGAGGATTCTATCTCAGTCAGATCCGTTTTGTAGTCGATTCATCAATGAGATTCGTCTAATTCTCAAACAGGGCTGGTATCATCCGGTCTTCAAGGGGGTTGACCCCATTGGCAGAATTCTGATGTTCGTAGTGAATGACTATCTAGAAATCAAGGACATCAACATCCCGCATTCATACTTGGATGAGTTCAAGGATGCGTTTTCTGAGTTATTAGAGAATTATCGCGATCGCCTAGTTGATGTTTCTGTCCTGCACGCATTCAACGGCGTACCCGTGCATGACTGCGATGACAACATCCAGTCCATTTTGAGTGAACTTGGTTTCTCTTCGATGGGTGACGGAGAACGCTACATCAGAGGAGGCGTCGTCGAACCACGCTCTCGAAGCGAGGTGTATCGGATGTTATTCAATCAGCACAGCTTGCATCAAGACAGCAGATTCGAGAACGAGACTATGGCATTAGAGCACATGAGTGAAGTCAGAGATGACTTCGCTCTCAGAGGTCGTTGTGAGATGTTCCGAGTTGACTTGCATTCAATGGCTGCAGCCCACCAATTACACCAGGGAACCAGCCTAAGGGGCCACCAAGTGTGGGCAAAACTCGCGCACTTCAAGCGTCTTTTGACTATCCGTAATGTCGTCGCGTCAGAGGAAGATGAGGAAATTCTCCAGTTTTTCAAGGAGCATAACGATCCATCCATCTACATGGATAGACACGCAATGAAGAGATCCGAGTTCAGGAAGTTGATTTCTCCACTCGTTCGAAGTGGCCATCTTGTACAGGACTACCGTGGCGGATTTAAGACCGTCATGCCCCTTACTGAAGCCGATTTATGGGAGGTTAAACGGGACTATCTCAGGGAATTGGTGAGTCAATACCCAGTCGTTTCCCTCAAGCAGGTTGAGAGGCTTGCAGGGTCTCCCTTTTCGGCCGAAGAAATCAGTGATGTGATGCATGAGTTCGAAGAGGATGGGACTCTAATCAAGGGGTTCCTAGTCGATGACTTACAGGATATATGCTGGGGTAGGCAGGAGATGCTGGAAAACTCTTCTACGCTGCGCAAGACCCGCGACCTGGTCGTCCCCCCTTCTGACAATCTGATTCATTACTTCGGAGGGATTCTGAGACAGAGATTCGCTTTCGGTTCTGCCTACATGGTTTTCCACAATGAGGAGCCAATTGCCGCCTTCAAGGCGAATACGAGGGATGGAACAATTGAGATTACAGACTTCGTAGGAGATTCGGATTTGGAGAAAGAAGCACTCAGGGTAATGAAGGAATTCGCTTGGGAGCACGATACTAAACTTACTGGCAAGTTGTACGAAAAGCTGCGTACTCGCTAATCAACCACTGGCCTTGCCGGGGGCTAGTCCCTTGGGCAGTAATCTCATGATGTGCCGGTGCAACTCAGGTAGCAGGTCAAACAGAGCAAGAGCCATCAGAAACATAGCGAACAGGCTTGCGGCCTTGGCAGCGTAACTGTGAGCAAAGTCGAACATCTCAATGCCCATGAAAGCCCAATCTGGATATGAATCAGTCAGCCAAACAATTCCAGCATTTCGGAATGTGTTCAAGACATGGATTGTTGGGATTGCTATCAGAAGCGCCCTTATTCTCCGATTCCAATCGACTGTTCGTAATGCCACAATTGCGCCTACGAAGACAATCATCGACTGCAGCCCAGAACAGGCGAGAATGAAACTCACACTTACTAGAGTCCCATCAGAGTGCTCCAGAGGAACGAAGAATCCGTTATCTCCGAGGGGCTCAGTTAAAATCCACCTATTTCCATTCCATTCTGATAGCGGAATTTCTCCACCCCCATGTAAATCTACCATCATCGGACCCATTTGGTAACTCCCGAGCCCAGCGAATTCAAGCATGACCTCTGTATTCCAAGCAGTTGCGTAGACTATTGCCATGTTGAGATTAGGTACGCTGTATGCAACGAAATAGGGAATTACTGCCCAAACAACACAACCACGGAACCAAACTAATGCCTCGGGTGCATTATTCCAGTTTTTTATTTCCCAGACACCTAGAGCAATACCTAGTGGTAGAGCCCCCGCAGTCATCAAAACCAGTACAGGATCTTGAATCTCAACGTAGTATGTAGAATGCAAGTAAAGAAACAAGCCAATCGAGATCCATCCGAAGGCAGAGAAATAGGGGGCTTGGCGTAATTCCTGTCGATGAAAACCAACTGCCAGAGAGATTGCACCTAGCCCGCAAATCAGTAGCTTGAGAGCAGAATCGGTAATGCCCAAAGTCCCTGCCAGATGCCCGACCAGTAGTCCAAACGGCTCCTCCATGACCTGTTTCGAGTCATTAACCCGTAAATATGATGCCCTCCCCGGGGTAACTGAATAGTATGGGTTTCGACTTCACTGAGTTCGCAGATTCCTACATCTCGAGCCTCAAAAAAGCCCTTGACTCGCTACCCAGAACCCCCCTAGAACAATTCTGGAAATTGGTAGAAGA
>NZWD01000008.1 GCA_002698225.1 Methanobacteriota archaeon
CGATGCAAATGTCATACTAGCTGATGTAATGGCATCAAACGGTATCATCCATGTCATCGACAAGGTTCTGATGCCACCAGCTGATGCTCCTGACACAACTGGATGCGATGCTGTAATCGGAATCGACGACTCTGGTCTGGCATACGACACGCCCAATCTAGAGGTCGATGTCGGAGCCACCGTCTGCTGGATTTGGACTGATGAGTCAATGGCTCACAATGTCGCACAGATAGCCAAGGAAGGAGATACAACTCGCTACATGAGCGGAGTATACAGCGGCGAGTCAATGACCACAGTCGACTTCAGGCATACCTTCGATGTCGACCAGACCTTCAACTACATCTGCGAGCCACACGCGACTTCGGGTATGGCAGGTCAGATTGTAGTCGGTACTGGTAGCATCGATACGGTGGACAATGAGGAAGAGGACTCGAGTCTACCTGGATTCGGTGCTGGCATAGCCGCTTTGGCTATAGTTGGGGCCGTATTGATTGCAGGACGCAGGCTACGCTGAGCAGCACAACTATTCACCTCAAGTCTCTATGGCGCCTCATGGAATATCGAATCATTAGATCGAAGACCCTTGAGGGCCTAGAGACTGAGGTGAACCAAGCGATGGATGAGGGGTGGTCCGCCACGGGCGGGCCTACCACTCTACCATTCGGCTTCGCAGGCTACTTCCAAGCCTTGGTCAGAGAGTGATCACTCGACGGTAACGGTCCAGCCGCGCTCGTCGGGGATCCTCCTCTGCTGAACGGCGGTAAGCTCGTCATACAGTTTCTGAGTTACTGGACCGACTTCGTCACCGAACTCATAGACATGGTCTCCGAACCTGATTGAGCCGATTGGAGAGATTACTGCAGCAGTACCGGCGCAGAAACACTCGTCTGCACTCATTGCATACTCGACATCGACCTTCTCCTCTTTGACTTCGTAACCCAAATCCTCTGCAATCTCGAGCACAGACGCTCTAGTCACTCCTGGAAGGATTGTACCAGTCAGTTCAGGCGTCGAAACCACGCCGTCCTTGATACAGAAGAAGTTGGCAGCACCGACCTCCTCGATGTACCTGTGATGGACAGCATCGAGGTAGATTATCTCGGCATACCCTTCAGCTTTAGCCATCTTCGAAGGCACCATTCCGGGAGCGTAGTTACCAATCGCCTTCACCCCGCCCGAGCCACCAGGAGCAGCCCGATGAAACTCATCAGAGATCTTCAGTGAAATCGGCTTCATTCCCCCCTTGAAGTACGGCCCAACTGGTGAGACATATACGAGGAAGCGATACTCAGGAGCAGGTGCGACACCAAGAATAGCTCCACTACCCATCAGCAGCGGACGGACATACAATGCGCCCTTCCCCATAGGAGGAACCCAGCGCAGATTCTCAAGAACCGCTTGCCGCACAGCATCTTGGAACATTGCTTCTGAAACTGGAGGGATACCTAGGCGCTTAGCCCCTTCTTGCATCCTCTTTGCATTACGCTCGGGCCGGAAGATGACTATACTGCCGTCAGCTGCTCTCTGTGCCTTCATTCCTTCAAACAGACCCTGTCCGTAATTGAGCACACCTGCAGCCGGAGACAAGGAGATATCTCCGAAGTCTTGCATTTCTCCGGGCTGCCACTCCTCGCCCTGTTTGCAGTGTGCGACATACATGCGATCGGTCTTCTGGTAACTGAAAGTCATCGAGTCCCAATCTATCTCTGGGAGGTCGTTATCCAGCATCTGCGCACCCCGATTATTCGACAGGTGAGGGGTTCGGCTTTCAACGGTTCCGCTCTTTCAGTCCGCTATCGTTTTGTGCTCCCGCCCTGACATAGGTTGAAGGCGTCTGAGCACGGCCTGACATCGAGGGGCACGCATGCAGTGGGAGGAAGAGATGTGCATTGTTTCAGGTTCCTACAAGTCGGGCGAAGGTAAGCCCCATAGAACAACAATCGAGTTGTGGTGTCGCTCAAGAGCAGGACATTCGGTTACACTCTTGATCAATGGACTTCGTCCATATGTGGTAATCTCATTACCTGATGAACCAAAACCGGCTTCAGAAGCCGATTCGGCGCTGGAATATCTGCGTAGTATGGACTGGGCCGTTAATGTCACACCCGTCGGAGATAAGTGGACTAAAGATGGAGAAAAACCCCACTGGAAAGTCGAAGTCCCACAGCCTTGGATGATTACCAGAGGTCCGAATATCAGGAAGACCTTGAAGGGGATGAATTGGGAGGTCAGTAGTGCAGATATTTTGTTTGAGCGCAGATTGTTGCTAGATTATGATCTCGGGCCTCACATCCTCGCTCGCGGAGAGGTTCTCTGGGCTGGTGACAGGGCTCCTTCTGAGGTACGCGACGAGACCACTGAAGATCGTGTTACTGCTGCAGATAGAATAGTCGAGGCCGGAGGTGCGGGCCTCTACCCAACAGATATGGTTGTATCATGCAATCTAGATGCCCTCTCGAGGACAGAGCCTTTCAGGACACCATTCGTCACCTTCTCTTTTGACTTAGAGACAAGTATCCAATCCAACCGAATACTTTGCGCTGCGGCTGTGATTGACAGAGGTGGTGAGCGCAGCGAGAAATCGTTCAGAGGAGAGGAGGCGGACATAATGGAGGGTCTATCCAAACTGGTGAGGTCAGAGGACCCTGACTTCATCACCGGCTACAATATCGACAACTTCGATCTCCCTCGTATGGCTGAGAGGATGGATGTTCTGACTGGTCGCTCGAAGATGGACGGTGCAGCGCTCTATGGATGGGGCAGAGTGCCAATGCTGCAGAGTGAGTCCAACCGCCTGTTCCCAAGTAGGCAGCAGAATAGGGTCTGGCGTATTCCGGGGAGAATCTCACTTGACGCCTGGTGGCAGGTCCGCCAGACTCTCAGACCTGAGCGCGAGTCTCTACGCTATGTCTCGAAGCTGTTGTGGCCCGAGGACGAAGATATGCACAAGCTCGACATCGATGCTAGCCAGATGGACCGCGAGTGGGAAGAGCGACCAGACGAGGTTCTCGAGTACTGCGTACGCGATACAATCCTGCCTCTAGATATCCTCGATCGGTTACAATCGGTCGCTCGTAAGGAGGCTCTGGCATCTGTATCACTCACTACTGTTGAGACCGCTTCGGCGGGGACAACTAGCCAGTGGATCGATTCGCTGGTAATCAGGCTGGCTGATAGCACCGGTGTGGCCGTGCCGACGACTATTTCTGGACCCCGCAGGAGGGACCAGATTGCAGGAGGCTATGTCCACGAGGTTGACGCCGGACTCAAACCATGGATTGTGGTTCTCGATTTCAAGTCGATGTACCCTTCAATCATGATCTCAAACAACATCTGCTCGACCACTCTGGTCAGGGATGATTCGACTGATGAATCATACAGCGTCTCTCCTACTACCGAGACCAGGTATCTGTCCAAGGATGACCGACTCGGACTGGTTCCTCGCCTACTCGAGCAGCTGATGAGCAGCCGTGACCAGCACAAGACAGCACTCGCCGCGGCAAGAGAGTCTGGAGACGAGGCTGAGGCCTTCCTTCAGGACCAGCTTCAATATGCTGTGAAAATCCTGATGAATTCATTCTACGGGGTCTTCGCCTCGAGTTTCTACCGCTTCACTCATCCCGATCTCGGTGCGAGTATCACCGAGTGGGCTAGGCACAACATCAGGAAGATTATCTCGGACCTCGAAACCGAGGGCTACGATGTCGTCTACTCTGACACCGACTCAATCTTCGTTCGCGCACCAGTAGATGCAGAGGCCCCAATCAACAAGCCAGAGGAATCATCACCTGAGTTTGAGCTATGGGACCGGGCTAGATCCGAGACTATCAGGTTCGGAGAGAGGTTAGCGGAGCGTTTCACCAAGGAAGGTGCGGAGTTAGAGTTCGAGACCGCCCTGTCGGCATTCTTCAGCCACGGCGCTAAGAAGCGTTACGTCGGGCGAGTAATCTGGCCACGTGAGGAGATGTTGATTCGTGGATATGAGGTACGCAGAACCGACTCCTTCGCTTTGCTCACTCGCACGATGACTGAAATGTTCGAGATGATTCTCGACGGTGAGGAATGGGCGGCGGTGGAGATGACTAAGTCGGTCATAGACGAGGTCAAGGAGGGCAATGCTAACCCCTCCGATCTAGTCATCAGCCGCTCCTGCAAAGGAACTCTGAAGCGCGATGGAACGGTGGACTTCTCCAAGGTCTACGCCAATCCAGACGGACTTCCATATGTGAGAGCTGCCAAGGAGAGAATCCGGCGAGGGTTGCAGTTCACTCCAGGAATGAAGGTAGGCTACATCGTCACTGATTCGAAGTCCAGTCCGATGTCGGTTGAGCCTTGGCTCGTCGATGAGATAGGAGAGGAACCACCGGTGTATGACCCCGCCTACTATGCTGGACGTCTCGCGAAGTCACTGGGCCGAATCACAGAGGCTTTCGATTGGTCTGAGAAGGAATTACTATCTGGCTCGAGACAGCAGTCGATTTTCGACTTCTGAATGATGTATTGCAAGCCTATCAAAGACGAAGCCATCAATGTCATGGCAGCGTAGGGTTGATTTCGCCCTTACTTCCAGACCTCTTTGATGGCAAGCATGCGGACGCTGACTTCACTACTCGCAATCCTACTGGTTTGCTCCCCAATGGCGGGCTGCCTTGACGCACTGTCAGGTAACGACCCACCTACCGTACAGATGTCCATGGATCCCTCTGAGAACATCAAGACGGACCAGTCGATAACCTTCAGTGCAGCTGGCTCATCGGACCCGGATGGCGATTCGATGACCTTCTCATGGACCTTCGGTGACAGCAACACCGGCACCGGCTTGACCACAAGCCACACTTACTTGCAACCGGGGGATTATGTGGTCCGTCTGGCGGTTGGTGACGGCACCCACGAGACCACCACTAGCAGATCTATCACTGTGCTCGATTCCTCAGCGCGTGAGCCAAATGCAGAAATTACCGCCAACAAAGACAATGATTGCGAAGGAGATGACCCACCTGGTGGAGATTTTGTCCTAGTATGGGTATGTGTCGATGACAATGACATAGATGACAGGACCATCTTAGTTTCCACCACAGTTACTCTGGATGGCTCAAGCTCATGGGCTGGATGCGATCCTGACGATTCGAACTGCTATGCAGAGGAGTACCTAGTAGAGTACAACTGGGATCTCGACACAAACACTGACTCGGATGGGGACGGAGACTCCCAGAACGACATCGATGCAACCGGAGAGACCTACGATTGGGAGGACTTACCTGCAGGTGCATGGGCAATCAGACTCACCGTGAAGGACAACCAAGGCCTAGTGAACCACCATGACTCCACTCTCTATGTCAACTACAGAGGAGTTTGGAATGACTTTGAGATGGATCGCCGTTATCAAGAGCCAGTGGTCATGACATGGGAGTATCCGGTAACCTACGATGATGAGACTAAGGATAGAATCCGCTACCTAAGAGTCAAGCTGACCTATCCTGCTCAGGACGACGACCAGATTGGCGGCGGGGTACCAGGGACCACCACCAATAACAAGCTCGACTTGTACATGTACAACAGCACCAATGACGAGATAGCAAACACTTCCTCAATTGAGGATGACAGCCGTAATGCAGGTGACTGCGCTTCTGACGATCGCTGCGTTTGGATGGTGATTGGAGGCTCAACTGTGCGTGGCTACTTACCTGGTGACTGGACAGTTGATATCGTCAACGAGGAGACTCACACCACCGAAGTCAAGTCGATGGTCATCGAGCTGCAATACAGATGACGGCGCCCCTATCGAAGCAATGCTCCCAATTTCGCCCCCTAGAATAGGTGGGTGATGTTCATATATGGCCCATCGGTCGGCGGGACACTCAGAAGGTGTACATTATGGGTTCACAATGGGAAGATAAGAGCAAGCCGCATTTGAATATCGTTTTCGTCGGACACGTCGACCATGGAAAGTCGACGACCGTCGGTAGACTACTATTGGACAGCGGTCACATAGAGCAGCACGTCATTGACAAGTTCGAGCAGGAAGCCTCAGAGCGTGGAAAGGCCGGATTCGGTTTTGCCTACGTTATGGATGGTCTGAAGGAGGAGCGAGAGCGTGGAATCACCATCGATGTCGCACACAAGGAGTTCTACACTCCTAACTACTACTTTACCGTCATCGACGCACCTGGTCACCGTGACTTCGTCAAGAACATGATTACCGGTACTAGTCAGGCTGATGCAGCGGTCCTGAACGTAGCCGCCAACGACGGCGTCAACGCTCAGACCAAGGAGCATGCTTTCCTCGCACGCGTACTGGGTGTCCAGCAACTGATTGTCAATGTCAACAAGATGGACATCAGCGGTGTAGACTGGTCTCAGGACAAGTACAACAGTGTTGTAGCTGAGGTCACGAACCTACTGAAGATGGCCGGTTTCAATACCGATGAGATCCCATTCGTCCCATGCAGTGCATTCGACGGTGACAACATCTTCAACAAGAGCGACAACACATCTTGGTACAACGGTCCTACCCTCTTTGAGGCAATCGACGCTATCCAGATGCCACCTAAGCCAACCGACAGGCCTCTTCGCCTACCTATTCAGGATGTCTACAAGATTAGTGGAATCGGAACTGTGCCTGTTGGCAAGATCGAGACCGGAATTCTGAATGCTGGTAAGACCGTTGTATTCAACCCAAGTCAGCAGTCGGCTGAGGTCAAGAGCATCGAGATGCACCACACTATGGTCGACAAGGCCGAGCCCGGCGACAATGTTGGATTCAACGTCCGCGGTCTATCTGCTACAGACATCCGCCGTGGTGACGTCGCAGGATACCAGGACAACCCTCCAATGTTCGTCCGCCACGACGAGACCTTCGTCGGACAGATTCAGTTGATGGACATCCCGAAGGCGATTGGTACTGGTTACACTCCTGTGTTCCACTGCCACACCTCACAGGTAGCAGTCCGCTTCATCGATTTGCTAGAGAAGACTTCGAAGGGTCAGAAGGAGGCCAACCCGGCATTCCTGAAGACTGGAGATGCCTGCCTCGTTCGATTCGGACCAACCAAGCCTATGGCAATCGAGCAGATGGATGTATTCCCCGAGCTTGCCCGCTTCGCAATCCGCGACATGGGTAAGACCGTGGCTGCTGGCGTCTGCATGAAGATCGACAAGAAGTGATTCGGCTAGCGGTGAGTGGATGCCAGTCGTCACTACCATCAGGCTGACTGGCGAGAATCATTCCGATGTCGACCTTGTATGTGGTCAAATCAAATCTATCTCTGATGAGACAGGTGTCAATCTGCGTGGACCAATCCCTCTGCCTACTCGCAGACTTGTGGTCCCATGCCGCAAGAGCCCTGATGGAGAAGGCTCTGAGACCTGGGATCACTGGGAGATGAGGGTCCACAAGCGCCTTCTCGAGTTGGTAACCAACACAGCGAAGGACGAGAAGGCTCTGAGAAAGGTCCTAAGGATCCCTATCCCTGACTCAGTCACAATAGAGATCAGCCTACGAAACTTAGGCTAGGCTACCCATCGGGTCCCAAGCCGGTAATATCACCGGCTCAGTCTCAAGTCCCTCAAGCATCTTCTCGGTGAGGTACTCCTTAGGTGCAGCGATTTCGAACATGTACTCATCATACCATGAGTCATTCATCGTGTAGTAGCCCTTCTGGCCGTTATCATCCCCCCATGAGTTTTCGACTCGCCACCGTCGTGGCTTACCATTCACCACATCAACTCCGGTGAACAGCATGGCATGAGTCATCATCGTCTGGTTATGCCTCAATCTGTCCGCCTTATCCATGCCGTAACTCACTCCGTACAGTCCCTCGACATCGTACAGATTGGCATCCCATAACCCTCTCTTTCGATCCATCTCCTTGCCGACATCGCACCCCATCCAAACTGGAGTACCATCCTCTAACAGCTTCTGTGTAATCGCCTTCATCTCCTTGCTCGGCACGTTGAGATAGACCACGGGAGGGCCTCCAGCGACATTCTGAAGAAAGTCAACAGTGTAAGTACGATAGTACTCGTTTCTTGGGTCATTGACCACACACAAGTAGTCCTCCCATTCGATATCCACATACTCGGCGGCGAACTCTCGGGGAGTCATCCTGCCTTTACGGTGAAATTCTCCATCCTTGTCTCTCCACTGCCAATCAAAGCTCTTCGGAGGCGTTCCCAAGTGAATGCAAAGCATCTTCCAAACATCAGCCATCCGCTTCTCTTTGTGAGCGCGAGCATCTTTCACAGTCCCACCTTCCTCAAGGATGCCGCGAATCTCGCAAGCAGAAGTCCTGAGGAAATTCTTCAGTTCGGTATTCATCCAACGCGTGGAACTGCTGGTATTTGATTCTGGATAGGCCGACTTGGGAACCAGTCCGTGCTTACGAATCAGGTTCATCGCCATGTTCCACTGACCGCCGTCACCTATTGGGTCAGAGAGCAGGAAGTGGATGGTACGGTCGTCAACAGGCCTGTCAGATGTCTCAATAATTGCCTCAAGCAGATGGTTTGAACGCTCGAATTTGTCCCAGAAGTGGATGTGCGCCTGACTGAACTCAAAATTCTTGACATTCATCTTCTTCATTGTCCCAGGCCTGAACAGATTCAGCGTGGCAAACAGCCAACAACGCCCACTCCTCTTCTGTGCAGTCACTTTCCATTCATCCAACTTGGTGCTGAATGTGTTGTCAATATCTTGGACAATGTCCCTGTTCAAAGTCAGATCAGGTAACTGCACATTGGTCACAGCGTTCTGTGCCACTCTATTCGACGGGTCGGAGCCGAACTCCTTCCTCAATTGCTCAACTTGCTTTCTAGTGATTGTCTTGCCCATTGGCTCACCTATGGTGAGCCAATCATCCTCAGACGACACTAAGTCATTCCTCAAAGTGGGGCGGGCTCCGCTAGACCAGCAGCGACCAAAGTCTCAGCAATCAGAGACGAGCACGACTCGACATCACCCGCGGTCAGCACCATCTCTGAACCATCCGCGGAAATAATCGGATCATCTAGATCCTTGAGAATCAGAATCCGCATCAACCCATCATCATCAGCAGGAGCAGTAGGAGCAGGAGGAGATGAGGCTCCGGTGGCGCGATCCGGAAAAGCGTCAATTTGTCTAATCCGATCTTCCTCATCAAAATCGGGATCATCCCAATCACCCGAAGAAGCGGGCTGCTCGGAGGCCGGAGCTGGAGATACAGAATTCTCTTCTTGTGGTTCAGAGAACTCTGTGAGTGGAGAATGGCCAACGGCCTTGGGGACGGTGGTCGAATCTATACTGGAGCCATGCTGCAGGGCGTTCCAAGAGACCTCATGCTTGTATTTCTCAATCAGATGTCCAATGCCGGCGTGAAAAGCTCGCTCTGAAGAGTCGTGCCTCTGCCAGTCAATTCCCTGGAAGCCCGAGCTTGCACTCATTGCATCCCCCCGATGCGACTTCATCAGATTAGAGAGGACTGCGTTCTGGGTGAACGCGTTGAGACGCAATCTAGTCAGATCGCTGATACAGGTCCTGATGTTTCCCAGTCTACGTGACTTCATTTGGGCCTCAGCACCCATGCCCTTGTCACGAATGGTCTCAGAGATTTCGGTCTCGAGATGATGCAATAACTGGCCGACTGAGGCCCAGAATGCGGGTACAGGTAAATCGACTGGAACGGCTTGGCTCTTCTGCTTCCTGAGTAGTTCGAACAAAGACTTCTCGACCACTGACAACTGCTTCCCGTTGAGTCTAGGTGCTTCATCTCCATCTTCCATCACAGCCACCCGCTACGAGTGGGACGCAGGTAATTATTGAACAATTCCTCGCAACCACCACTCGCCGCTCCGGAGGCGCGGGTATCAAGACCCCAACTCCCTTCCACACGCCGCAGGTGTACCCGAGTGGTCAAAGGGGGAGGGCTCAAGATCCTCTGCGTAGTGCTTCGCAGGTTCGAATCCTGCCGCCTGCACCATCTCATCTCATAGGATGTCTAGCAAAGCCTTGAGCAACTCGGCTGTTCCTTCTATGCCGTGACTGACTGTCAAGTAGTCAGCCGCTTCGACTACTTCACTGAGACTACTATTCACAGCCACAGAATATCCACAGTATCTGAACATGGGTACATCGTTGAGAGCATCCCCACATGAAAGGACCCTGCTAGCGGCTACTCCTCGCTGTTCCAAAGCCACTCTCAGACCTGCTTCCTTGTCGATTCCAGGACATGTGATGTGAATCGCAAATCCTGTCGATACTACCACTAGGTCAGACCACTCTGTTTGTGACAGCAGACTTCTCATCAACTTCTCCTGTTTAGTCTCTAACATGCACCACTCGGTCTCTCTCCAACGGTTGGATTCGATGCCTTTTGCATCGAACCCTTCGATTTGCGTCGCCAGCCATTGCGCCGCCTGCAGGGGCCTCGAACCATCTGCTAGAATCTGTAATTCATGCCCTTCGGGGCTGTCCCAGACTACTCCGCCATTCTCGGCCACAATGAATCCAGACACTCCGAGGGCCTGCCGGATTGGAGTGATATTGGGAAGAGCCCTACCTGAGGCAAGTGAGACAGTCACCCCCCTCTCCTCAACCTCACGAATCAACGGAATCAAGTCAGGATGGAACCCGCTTGAATCTAGTAGAGTCCCATCGATATCGAAGACCAACATATCGATTTCCAAATCGTCTGGTAAGCCACCCATATACATCGGGGGCGACTCTTTGCTGATGACTTAATCCCTCATAGACTACACATCATATTCAAGCGACACGACGAGATGGCATAGACATGGGAGAGGATGCCGAGGAATTTCTTCTCCTTGATGATGAGGAAGAAATACCGGTTTCTAAGAAACCGGAAAAAAAACCATTTACGATCAAATCGATGTTCTCATCCATCAAACTACCTAAACTTCCCAAATCCAAACCCAAGCCAGTGAGCAACCCTGAACCAACCATCGAGACCATTGCCACATCGGTT
The DNA here is from genome assembly GCA_002698225.1 of Methanobacteriota archaeon. Taxonomy (GTDB): domain Archaea; phylum Thermoplasmatota; class Poseidoniia; order Poseidoniales; family Thalassarchaeaceae; genus Thalassarchaeum. The sequence goes on from NZWD01000008.1 coordinate 10,959, forward strand.
GTTGATACCACCGATTTGGATCTAGCAGCCGACGGCGTACATGAGTTTGAATGGGACATCAGAGGTATGGACTGTCCGGACTGCGCGATGAAGGCGACTAGGGCAGTGAGTCGACTCCCTGGAATCGAGGAATGCAGAGTCTCTGCAACACAGGGTTCAGTCAGAATCAATGTTGATGTCAGTAGGGGTAGAGTTTCCAGGGCTTCCTCTGTGCTTGAAAACCTAGGTCATAGTCCTGAAATTGATTGGTTAAGCGTGACTGGTGTCACGCCAAAGATGGCTGCATCAAGAATAGGCGCCGATAGACGCAAACTTCGCAGCTTTCTGATGGATGTACCCGGAGTTCTGAATGTCAGGCTGGAGGATGGTAGGATTGAGATTCAGAGACTGTGGTTATCCGACGCAACTCTGAGGAAAATCTCCGAGCAGCGACTAACAACGATACTCGGTGAGGACTTCCAACTCTCACCCTCGAAGACATCTAAAATGAGGCCGGACCAAATCCGGCTGCTAGGTGCCGCCACAACCGTCCCGTTAATTCTAGGAGTTGTAGCAATTGAGGAGATTCCAGCCATACCCAATCAACTCGCAGCACTAATCGCACTATTCGGAGTCTTATTTGCTGGATACCAGATGTTCCAAGATGCCCTAGGGAGCATACAGAACAGGGTCATGGGCTTCCAGATTCTCACCTCTCTAGCAGTCATCGGGGCTGTCTATCTACAGGAATGGGCAGAGGCTCTGATGGTGGTCGGATTAGTTGGATTCTCCTCTCATCTTGAAGATAGGGCATTGGTCAGGGCGAGAGAGTCGATGCAGGGAGGGCTAGACAGACTACCAAGGAGGGCACGACTGGTTAACCCGGAGACTAAGGATAAGGGCGAGAGAACACTGAGTGTCCTACAGGTAGCTAATCCAATCCTCTCCAATGCTCCAGACTGCCACGACGAGGATATGATCCCTGTCGAGGCGCTTGAGTTAGGAGACCTCGTAGAGGTTCGCTCTGGAGAGGTGATGCCAGTTGATGGGGTAATAATCGAAGGGAAAGGTGCAATCGACCGCGCCCCATTAACTGGAGAACCAATCCCAATCCCAGTTAATGAGGGCGATACTGTAGAGGCGGGCCTAGTTCTAGTCCGCGGCCCCTTGGTAGTCAAGGCAACCGCTGGAGGAGATGATACTAGACTGTCCAGCCTGATTGATTTGGTGAGGAACTACCGTGACCAGCCAACCAGAACCCAGAGTGCAATCGAGAAATTCACTGCAATCTGGGTCCCTCTGGTCATGCTTGGATCTCCATTCATCGGGTATCTCGTCTATGGAGCCACCTCACAGGCCATTCTCACCACACTCCTGCTTTGGGTGGTATCTTGCCCTTGCTCACTGCTTCTAGCCGCCCCCGTCCCACACGCAGCGGCACTCTCCGCCGCTTCGGCTTCCGGGTTGGTCGCCAGAGGCGGCGATGTACTGGAGGCGGCCGCTGGGGTCGAGTTGGCTTTACTTGACAAGACCGGGACACTGACAAGCGGCAGTCCCAGAATGACTGGAATCACAGTCGGTGAGGATGAGAATGATTACCGAGCACTTCAGATTGCTGCGGGACTCGAGCAACGCTCTAACCACCCATATGCAAGAAGCATCATCGCGCTAGCCAACGAGCGCTCATTGACCGCTAGCAAAGTGACGGAACTGACCGACGGAGACGCAGGAGTTAGTGGAAAGTTGCGTGGCCAAAAGGTCATGCTAGGGCGAGCAGATTGGCTACTTGAGCGTGGAGTAGAGATTCCTCTGGACATCGATGCGGCTCTTGCAGAGTCTAGACAGGCCGGACACGGAGCCAGCGTCCTGGCTGTTGACGGACGAGCAATTGCCGCATTCGGATTCTCTCATGATGATGCCAGAGATGGGGTCGATGAGATGATTGCAGCTCTGAGAGAAAACGATGTCAGAGTTGAGATACTCAGCGGTGATGAACAAGCCAGCGTAGAGGCGTTCGGTGCTCGCTTAGGAATATCCACAGACTCCTGTAGAGGAGGAGTCGACCCCGAGGGCAAGGCTCAGTGGGTTTCGGAACGCTCCAAGGCTCGCAGGACTCTGATGGCAGGAGATGGATTCAACGATGCGGGAGCACTTGCCGCTGCGCATGTTGGAATAGCAGTCGGTAGCGGTGAACAGGTGAACCTAGACGCTGCAGATGTACTCATCCCCGGAGAGGACCCAAGAGCCCTGTCTCGGTTCATTGATCTGTCTAAGAGGACAAAAAGGGCAGTTTCGACCAATATTGCAATCTCTGTGGGAATTACCTTGCTTCTGGTTGGTATTGTTCTAGGAGGCTGGGAAATCAAACTGGCAGCGGGAGTAGCACTGCATGAGGCGAGCGCCCTTTTGGTCATCCTGAATGGTATGTGGGTTACAGGAACTGGTCCGGAGAGACTCACCACTCTAGCCACTCTCGGACGCGATTTGAAGGACGACTTGGTACAGGCACTTAGGGTGGCCTTAGGGACATCTCGAGAAGACTTGTCTGCGACCGCTTGATTAACCCGCCCCTGAATCGAGGGTCATGGCCGATTCATCCGAGATTGAGTCAAGGTACGCCGCACCGCTGGCAGAATGCGCTCACTGCGGCCACATGTTGCCTCAGGGGCTGGGTGAGAAGGAGTGCAAGATTTGCGGCGCTGTATGCAGGGTCAGTCACCAGCCTACTGTCGATAATCTCACCGATGAGACACTACCCTGTCCACACTGCAGCACCGTCATCGTAGCATCCACCGACGAGCGACCAATCGAGTTGACTTGTGGCGCCTGTACTGGCAAGTTCACCCTTACTCCCAAGATAATCAAGGCCGAGATTGACTGTCCCGGCTGTGAGAGGATGCTTAGAATCAGGCCTAGGCCCGGTACTCGCGAGTTGAAGTGCCCGGCCTGTGAGTCAAAGTTCAACATCACCTTCTAGCGCGGTACCTTCTGATAATCTCTCTAAACCGTGTTTGTCGGTCGATTCTGACCCTTCGCTCTCAAATACTCCGGAACTAGCGACAACTTGGGGATGGGATCCCATGAGTGAGAGCAAGTCACCTGAAGACAACGATACCGAAGGTATCGATGAATTGACAGCGCTGCGTGCCCAGCATGCGCTCTCTGCCTCCTCAAACATGGAGTCTGTAGCCCGTGCCAGAGAGAGGCTAGATGAGGAATCGAGAATCCGATCCGGCATCCGGCGTGAGCGCCGAATGCGCATCACTGAGATGACGGAGAGGGTATCCGGAATGCACGGTGCGATGCGTAAGGCCAATGAGATCCTGTTTGAGGAGAGGCTGCAGCAAATTGAATCAGATTTGCGGGCCGAGCTTGAGGATGAGATGGAACGCCTCGAGACCGAGGCACTAGAGCGCGAGGAGCGCTTACTGCGTGAAGAGATGCTACACCGACTGCGCCGTGAGGAAAACCGTCTTCGCGAACAACTCGACCTAGAGAGGGACCGACGTATAGAGGCCCACGCAGCAAAGTTGCGTGGCAGACTCAAAGAAGAGATGGAGACGGACTATCAGCGTCGTAGAGCCTTCCTCGAGGAACGATTAGAGCTCGAAGCATCGCAGGATGTAGAGAGGATGCAGCGACGCGTCGAGATGGATCTCATAGAGGCTATGGAGACAGCAGTGCATCGCAAGATCGAGACTCACAGGCTCGAGCAGGAGATGCAGATGCGAGAAAGAATCTTCGAGGCACGCCGTGAGCGAGAGGCAGAATTGGAGAAACAACTCAAAGAGGAGAGAAAATCACTTGAGAAGGAGATGAAATCGGATGTCAAGGTCCGCATCAAGGAGCTCGAGGAAGAGTCAGAGCGAGCGGCGCTGGAAGAGTTGGACAGACGATTCCGTGCTGAACGGAAGACTATGCTTGCTGCCTTGGGTCTTCGACGCCAAGAGATGGCGCTAGAACTCGAAGTTGAGATGGAGCAGAAGGTTTCCGAGTTTGCAAAGAAGCGTGAGCAGGAGATGCTGTCTAAGCTCGAAAAACAGTTCAACAAACGCGGAGACCTATCCAAGAAAGAGATCAAGGAGATGATGAAATCACTTGAGTCTGAGCTTAAGTCGAAGTGGGAGTCTGCATTGCTCGATGCGAAACAATCCGCTTTGGAACGGGTAGGCGAGGAATAGCCTCTCAATCATTCCAGTCTGACCCTAACAATAGTTTAGATGAAGTAGTATGAGCGGGGCGATGGGGAATTATGCCTCAGGGTACAGTGAAATGGTTCAACCGAATAAAGGGCTTCGGCTTCATAGAGAGAGAAGAAGGGAACGACTTGTTCGTTCACAAGTCAGATGTGGATGGGACCATCGACGAGGGCGACACAGTCGATTACGAAGTCGGTGAGTCTCCAGACGGTCGCGCATGCGCGACTAATGTCAGCAAAGCAGAGTAGGCTCTTATTCGCCTACTATTCTAGCAATCCTTGCATCGACCTCTCTGGTTAGCTCCCAGTAGGCCTTGCTTCCCGGATTCGACTTGTTTGGCTTCTTCGCGACGACTATCGGAGCCCCCTCTAATGGAGCCTCTGCAATAGCTACAGACCTCTGAATGGCAGTATCGAATACTCGGTCACCGAAGTGCTTCCGCGCACGCTCGGCTACCGCCTCACCGAGGTTGCTGTTGGTCTGCACCATCGTTAGGGCGATTCCGAACAGCCTGAGGTTCGGATTGATTGCCTTCTGGACATCACGGATGGCGTTCATCAACTGGCCCATACCCTCGAGGGCGTAGAACTCAGCCTGGATTGGTATCAGAATCCAGTCTGAGGCTGCCAGCGCGTTGATTGTGAGCAGTCCGAGTGAGGCTGGAGTATCGACGATGACCACATCGAAGTGACCTACTGAATCCTGTAGTGCCAGTTTGAGTCGGTTCTCGCGACCGATACGGGTGGCGAGATCAATCTCAACTCCTGACAGGTCGAGGTCGGCTGGAAGAAGCCAGAGATTGTCAATCGAGACTCCCTTGGGCGGGCCCCGCTTCCGTTCGGGATTGTGTAACTTCCAGGCTTCGCGCATAGCCTCTGTCAGTTGGTCAGGTCCAATCAAGCACTCGTTGAGGCCGACAGGAGAGCCATCCACACCTCCCTTGAACAGCTCGTTCATCGTCGGACCGAGAGTTTTCTTGTTGATTCCGAAGGTGGTAGCGACATTCCCCTTCGGGTCAAGATCAATCATCAGTACTCTACGGGCAGCGATATTCATCTCCTCGTTGCCCACTGCTAGAGCCGAGGCGATATTGACTGCAGTAGTGGTCTTGGCACAGCCACCTTTGTGGTTCACCACAGCGATAACTACTGGCCCGGGCATCTCGCTCAGTGGGGGAAAACCACGGGACTACCGTGAATCTTGCCTATCACTGGATGACAGGGACGGGTACTTCGCTCAGAATCTTACGCGTGATGTGCCGACCAGTGACGCCGCGAATCTTAGATTCCGGCTTCAGCACGATTCTATGACTTACAACCTCGAGAGCGACATTCTTGATATCGTCAGGAATGACATAGTCACGCCCATCGATAGCTGCCGATGCGCGCGCAGTCTTGAATAGCGACTGGCTAGCGCGAGGAGATGCTCCAGTAATGACTCGGTGGTCCTCACGGGTGCGCTGTACCAACTCCACCACATAGGACATGATTGCCGGGTCCACATGAACGGTCTCGAGTGCCTTCTGCATGGCGACGACCTTCTTCGGGCTAGTAACCTGCTCGATATCGTACTCGTCCTTACCACGCAGCTTCCTGCGCTGTAGGATTGCCTTCTCCTCCTGACGGTCTGGATATCCCATTGACATCTTCATCAGGAATCGGTCCATCTGTGCCTCAGGGAGTGGGTAGGTACCCTCCTGTTCGATTGGGTTCTGGGTCGCCATGGTGATGAAAGGCGCTGGGAGCTTGTGAGTGATACCTTCGATGGTGACCTGCTTCTCTTCCATAGCCTCAAGCAAGGCCGCTTGAGTCTTGGGTGGAGCACGGTTGATCTCGTCAGCAAGTAGGACATTGGTGAACAGAGGTCCTGGTCTGAGTTTGAACTCACCTGCCTGTTGGTCATACATGTATGTCCCCATTATGTCGGCTGGGAGCAGGTCAGGAGTAAACTGGACACGCTTGAATTTGCATCCTAGAGCGGAGGCGAAGGTGTTAGCCATCAGGGTCTTTGCTAAACCGGGGAAATCCTCGATGAGAGTATTGCCGTTTGAGAGGATGCCGATTGTGATTCTGCGTAGATTCTCCTGCTTGCCGATGATGACCTTGGCGACCTCGTTCATCAGGCCGTTGGAAATCTGTGAAACAGTCTGTATCAACTCGCGGGCTTTAGGGTCTGCTGTCTCAGCCATGATATCCCTACTAGAACATCCCGAGGCCTACTCATTCACTACTTGAGCGTTAGGTATACCTGAACCCTAACCGCATCAATATGTTCATCGGCCCCAGAAGTGTTCATCTTTCCTGTGAATGGCTAGCAGTTCCTCGAAAACATCCTGTTCTGCCGCCGTCATTTCCATCTTCCTGAGCTTCTTTGCATGCGATTCGGGAATGTCCACTAGGAGGCTATCTCCCTCTTCGATCTGACGACCTACAGTCACTCCGTCAATCGCAACTGCGACCTCATCACCCTGCTTCGCCTCCTTCATCGAACTCTCGCCTGAGCGGATTGACTTGATGCGCCCAATACGCCTCTCTTCCTTGAGCAGATATTGGCCCACATGGATTCGACCGGCGACGACTCTCACGCCGACTACCGCGGGTTTGGAGACGCGGAAGGTGTGGTCAGGAAGAAGCAGGATTCTGCCAGGATAGACGACCTGCACCCGACTCTCTTCTTCGAGCTCGCGCGTGCGTTTCTCGACCCACTCCTCGTGCTCTTCAAGAATACGATAGATAATGTCCGAGCCGATGTGCTTGGCACCCGCCTCAGAACCCTCAACCTCGGCGATTGCATCAGGTAAGATGTCGGTACTGAATGCCATGATTACTCGATGCAGTGGATTACTTGCCGCCTCAGTATTACGGATATCTCTGCGGCTGACCTTCCCTATGCTTGCCATCCTGATTGGAACATCAATCGCATTGAGCTCCTTGGCCAAGGCTTCGAGTCCACCTACTGTGTCTGCCTTTATGCACACTCCTTCTTCCTCTAACTCGATTGAGAGTTCTGACTCGGCCTTTGCCGCTGCAAGCGCCTCTAAACGCTCTGAATCAGTATGGACAACGCGCAGTGTTGTGCCAGCGAGCACTCCGTCTAGGTCTGGAGCCGAGATCTTTAGCCCACTAGCTGCATGGGCCTCATCAGCAGCATCCCATCGGTTACCGGCATCCCTCATCTCACTCATTCCGCGAGGGCTGAATAGGCCCTTGACACGGGTTGCAACACCTCCTTCATTGGTGACTAGAACGATTTCATCACCCCTTTTTACAGAGCCACGGTGCAGAATTACATCAAGCGTCTTGCCCAAGCCTCGTTCCTCCTTCATCTCGAGTACAGTGCCTTCGCCTGAGCCCTCGATGTCTGTTAGTTGCTCGTCCAAATATCGCTCGGCCAGACCGATGACTACTGCCAACAAGTCTTGGATACCTTCGTCCTCACGTGCGGACACGGGCACTAGAGCTATGTCTTGTGTGAAGTCGGTGACGCGGTCGTAACGCTCGATGTTGAAGCCGTGCTCTGCGAATTGGCCCACTAGGTCCCAGTAGCGCTGCTCGAACAGCCCTACCGCCTCTTTTGACTGCTCACCCATGGAGATGGCCATAGAGCGTCCATGCTCTGAGTTCCAACCGTGGATTCGGTCAACCTTATTGGCAGCAATGACGAATGGTGTCTTGGCCTCCTTGAGTACACGTAACGACTCGATTGTCTGAGGCCTTGCGCCTTCCATCACATCGACGACTAGGATGGCAATGTCTGCTAGAGAGCCCCCCCGTGAGCGCAGAGTGGAGAATGAGTGATGACCGGGAGTGTCGATGAAAAGAAGTCCAGGTGAATCGAAAGTCTTGCCGCCCAATAGTGGGGCGCATAGTGTGTTCAGGATGTCAGCTGGAACCTCAGTGGCACCGATGTGTTGAGTTATGCCCCCCGCCTCTCTATCCATGACCGAGGCGCGAGAATCTGTCCCGAGGCTGCGAATGTGATCAAGAAGGCTAGTCTTGCCATGATCAACATGACCTAGCACAGCGACGATGGGTTGTCTGCGTCCTGACATCTGACCCACCTCATGCTACTCACTCTTTTCAGTCCTCAAGACCATCGGGGAACCAAAGCCCCAATTCGAAAGCCGCTGTCTCTTCACCGTCCGAGCCGTGGATGATGTTCTTGTCGATGCTGCGCGCGAAGTCCGCACGAATCGTGCCCGGCGCTGCATCCTCCCAATTTGTTGCCCCAATCAGCTTACGGGAGGCTGCGATTGCATCCTCTCCATGCCAAGCCATGGCCACAACTGGACCAGATGTGATGAATTCGATGAGATCAGGATAGAAAGGACGCTCCTTGTGTATGGCGTAATGCGTCTCTGCAAGCTTCATTGGAGGCGTCAGGTCGCGCCTACCGCGCATTCGTAGACCTATTCGGTTGAAACGCCCGATTATCTCGTCTGTAAGACCTCTCTCAACCCCGTCCGGCTTGATCATGATGAAGGTGGTCTGCGCATTGCTCATGGGCCGGGCGACCCTCCTCTCCTATTTCAACGCAAAGCAACTAGTTGGACTTCTAAACACAGGGGATTACCCTTCCGATTACAAGTAGAATAATTGTCCAATCTGCTTACCATGTCGTTTATGTCTGAAACACCGATGGCTTCTGTTTGATGTACGGAAAAACCGAACTGACAATCGCCGCGCTAATCTTCCTGGCTGGCACGGCAGGCCTCGCCTCCGGTGAAAATATCGGGGGCGTTGAAACGACGACCGATTTGGATGACGGCTCTGGGGACTGCATTCATGACTTTGACAGCTTCAATGTCTACTACAAGACCACATCAACGCAGTCTAAGTGTGGCTCGGGTGAGGACGGCCAGAAGGATCTGTCCGTGCACGACACCCTGCCGCCTGTAATCTCACTGAGCACCGGTGATGACGGCAAGAAGCTCATCGACGACCATAACCTGTTCGTGCACGACACCCTGCCGCCTGTAATCTCGCTGGGAGGTTACATCCCTGGCAACGACTACGGCGACAATGTGGGCATCGATGAAATCTGATTACGCAGAAACGAGAGTATCAAGGCACATCGCTGATTCGAAGCACTATGGCCGGCGATGATGGCGAAATTCTAGTCGCTGAGATTGCCGATGAGTGGAAGACAGAAGAACCGATTCGTATCGGTACCCCATTGCAGCCTAAACAGACTGCCTTCGCAATAGCAGCTCTAGTGGTTGCGGCGATGTTCATCGCTCTAGTGATGCAAAATCTCGTATTCGATTCGGTCGAAGAGACTCAGGAGCCTCAAGGGGGCTACGAACGCGTCCCTGTATGGGAGCGTGCTAACTGGCCCTATGTCACTAACGGGCCACATGGATTCGTGATGGAATACGGGCCGTACAGCCTAGCTGCCACCGACAATGAGTGGAATTCAACTCATCACTTCGTGGAGTTTACCCTCCCTCTTGCAGAAGGAGGCTCAGCGCCAAATGGCCTAGTCAGCCTTGCCTATTGGTTGCCAGATGTTCCCGAAGGCGTGCAGGTGCCGATGATCGCTGAGTTCGGCCCCTACTTCGATGAGCAGAGCGTCTCGACCCCTAGTATCGAGGTTCCTGGAACTTGGCTGGGCCAGATGATTATCGATCAGATCCTACCGCACGGATATGGCTTTGCACAGGTCTCGGTGATGGGTACTGGACGCTCTAACCACTGTATGGATTTGATGGGTAATGCAGAGCAGCTTGGTGTTGATGCCGCGGTTACATGGCTTGGTAGTCAGAACTGGAGCAATGGCAAGGTTGCGATGATTGGCAAGTCCTACGATGGCAGCACTCCTTGGCAGGCAGCGATGTTCGGCAACGAGCACCTTGCCACCATAGTCCCAATCTCAGGGCTGATCGGATTGATGGAGTTGATGTGGAAGAATGGATCGAACGAGGCCCGAGCCCCATTCATGCACAATGTGGTCTACGGCAGTTATGGACTGGACGGCGACACTGGGGACATCGGTAATGCCTGTCCCGATTACGCATTAGGGCCGGCTGCGGGGACTGGGGCGTATGTATGGGGTGGCGAGGCTGTTGGAAACTACTGGGAGGAGCGCTACTTCTTGCAGCGCGTGTTGGACAACTACAACGGCTCGGTTTACTTGATTCAGGGAATGCATGATTGGAATGTCGATCCTCATATGGCGGTACCTACAATCAATATTCTGAAACAGCATGGAATAGATGCTAAGGGACTGTTTGGACAGTGGGACCACGACTACCCAGACCGTCCGGACTACCACTTCGATCGCTCGGGCGAGGGTCGCGGGCGCGAGGCCTATCCGCAGATGACCCGATTTGACTGGATGCAGGACCTCCTCGAGTGGTTCGACTACTACCTCAAGGGAATAGGTGACAAGCCGGGCCAGTGGATTGAGATTCAGTCCAACTACGGTGAGTGGAGGCTCGAGGATCATTATCCACCACAGGGAATGGAAACCCTAGCATTTGACTTAGGAGGAGGCATGTCCAATATTGGCGGCACAACCACCATTCTACCTGATGCTAGCACAGGTCCAGTATACGAGACCGCCCCCCTTGAGGAAGGAATTTGGATCGCAGGACTGCCTCGATTGCATGTAGATGTTCGAACCTCGACCATTGGCGGACAGATATACGCTCTAATGGAGGACTGCGACGAGTCCGGGCAATGTATTCACCTAGGTCACGCCATCATGGATCTACGATATCATGAAGGAGGCACTGAGGAGCAGATTTGGCTCCCTCTACTTGAGACAATCAACGCTAAGATGGAGTTCTTCACTCTCGATGCATATGTGGATGCCAACCACACTATCAGGCTGAGCCTATTCTCGACTGGAGAGGATTATCTGCCCGCGAGTACAAGCTCAGTAGTCACAGTTCAGGAAGGCACCGGATCGACTCTGCAGTTGGATATCATCGACCCGGCCGACAAACTGTGGTTCGATCCTCCAGCATGTACTCATTCGGTATGCCTTGACTGGCTGAACCAGACTACAGACGCTACTTGATGCCGCCCTTTTCGTAGCGACGGGTCCACTTGAGTCGGCGTGGGTTGCGGTTGAGCTTGAGCATGTTCTTGCGTGCCTTACTGTCCTTGAAGTAGAACACACTACCGTCGCGCTTGACGAACATCATGCCAGTGCCTGGCTCGATCTCTTCGTGCGTGAAACTGCAGATGCGGCGCTCAGGCATCTATTCACCTCCGGCCACCAATACTGCGGGCTTCGCGACCAGTATCCTTCAGCATCAGGACATCACCGACTCGAATCGGGCCCAGCACATTGCGTGCAATGATTCGTCCGATGTCACGTGGGTTGGCAGCATCGTTTACGCGAACCTTCACCTGAATTGCTTCACCGCTCATTCCGGTCCGACCGACCACTTCGACCACTTCAGCAGGCCATGACTCTTGAGCCATATCGAATCACTCCATCTCCAAGCTACTGTGAAAGTGTCGAGCAGTGTCCATCGACTTCCTTGAACTTGTCTTCGGCTTCCTTGTCGACATCCATTACTGCGATTGCAGCGGTTCTAGTGCCTAGACTCATTCCTGCTGCCTCGGCCAGATATGCCTGGTCTTCGACATAGATGAAGGGTATACTCTTCTCCTTGCAAATCATTGGGATGTGAGCCAAAAGCTCACCTGGATTGACATTCTCTGCCATCACTACCATCTTCGCTGTGCCGCGCTCTGCAGCCTTGGTGACTTCGTTGGCGCCCTTCTTCAGACGACCTCTTTCATCCTTGCCTAGAGACTTGACCATCTCGTAGACCTGTTCTTGTATGTCGCTTGGGGTTTCAAATGCTATATGTACACTCATTGGAACTACTCCTCGTGTGGGTAAGCCGCCGCACGGCGTGGCCGATATAAACGAAACGGATTCATAGGATTCGACCATAGGTCGCTAGCATTGCTCCATCAGACGCCTCAGACCTCTAGCAAGAGCGGGTGCTGCGCTCACTACAGCCCTTGGATTAGGAAGTGAATCAGTACTGTGGACACCGTCGACATGACTGGCCAAGCGCAGCATTGCTCCGCCAGTAAATAGGCCGTGTGTACATGCGGCGTGGACTTCGGTGGCGCCCTGCCGACGCAGGGCATCACTGGCCCGACAGATGGTACCACCAGTACTAATCATATCATCAACAATAGCGACAATCTTGCCATCGACATTTAGGTTCTTGGGGGTATGCTCGATGGTGTGGGCGTCAATCCTTGTTTTCTCAAGGTAGGAGAACTCACAGTCGATGAGGCCGGCGACCTCGGAGGCTCTGGCTATAGCCCCCTTGTCCGGGCTGAGTACGAAGTCAGGGCAAACTTCGGACTCAAGCAATTCTGCAATCTCAGGCATAGCACTAACAAATTCTATCGGAACGCCCATTTCTTTCAGTACATCAGGCTCGTGCAGATCAAGAATAGCTATTCCGTCACAACTCCTCTCTAGCAACTCGGCGATGACTCGCGCCGAAATCGCCTCCCCACTGGAGAAGCGCTTGTCCTGGCGCGAGTACCCGTAGTAGGGGATTGCTAGGAATACACCACTTCCGACATCATCCATCTTCTGGACTCCCTCTTCCTTGAGATTGGAAAGATTCCCTTTGCGAACATCAGCGATGGCCTCCAGCAGCAGTATGGTACTGACTATACCCGAGTCTGGATAGGTGTTGGAGACCAAAACTACTGGCTCCGAGCGAACCGACTCTATCGCCTCAGCAGGAACTCTGACGTAACCTTCTCCATCAGGGAATCTACGACTCTCCAATTCGATGAACTGCATTCCGAGTAGTGGTGCCAGTGACGCCGCAACTTCACGGCCGGATGAGCCACTAACCACAGGCATGTGACAGGGAGTCGAACTGACGGCCCTTCATGACTCTGCCGACCACCTAGGAGACAGTAATTGGTGGGCATGACAGGATTTGAACCTGCGACCTCCCGGTTATCAGCCGGGTGCTCCAGCCAAACTAAGCTACACGCCCTGAGCAGACATGCGAGAAGCAAATCCGATTTCAAGATGTTCCCTGTGGAACAATCACTCTTCTTCGAGATCTCCACTATTCAGTTTCAGATAACTGGGCAAGGTGACCAATCTCTGCACCGAGCAGCGTAGTATGATTTCATCAAGTCGCGCTGTCGTCCTGGCTAGCTGTGCAACTGGCACCACGATAGTATCGGGCAACTGGTGCCTGGCCTTTACAACATAGTGCGGCTGAATAACGACCCCTTTGTAGGTGCGCTTAATCTTCCTCAAGCCGATTACATTGCCTAGATCCATTCCATCATTATCCAAGACCGCCCTGTCGACTAGTTCGTCCGGTGCGAACAACTTCTCGTCGATTCTGACGGTGTTCCTCCAACGTCGCTGCAACTCACGCATTGACTTGGACAGTTTCACACCGCCGTCTGGCAAGATACTGTGCACCAGTTCTTTCGATAGCGGAGCGAACTCCGCTGGTTTTCTCATGTATTGTTCAGCTACTTCGCCTTCGACCTTGATTCGCATCGATTGCACGAGCTCGTCGCGCGGATGGAATCGTTCGCCGGTAATCACACCAACGCGGGTGTTGCCGACATAGACATCCCTCTCCAATAGTTCCTGTATTCTGTATTCATCGCTCATTCAAATTCCCCCCCGTTGGGAGGAGAACTGCATCCCCCAAGCATTTCTCCCGTCTGTAAGATAGTTGCTTGGCACTTATACTATACTATAACAAAGACCGATAATCCAATTAGAATATTCAATGTATTCTAAAAATTTCAATTAGAAAACTAAAATCAGTTTGATTATTTGAGTGATTATCAGAATTCCAGTTTCTACCGATTATGGATCATTTCGAATACTCACAACTGGGTTGTAGACGAATGTTGATGAGTATGTCCGTGTTGGCTTTGACGATGGGAGATTGGCTGGCTTCTCTGGAGTCTATTCGAAACGCCACCGGTGACTCTAGAACGATTGGAATTTCAGATAGTGCAATCAGCGACTTCCTTGAGTCTGACCCAACTCTCAGCCGTGCTATTGAGGAGGCTGCAGCTACCTTTGAGCGCTTGGCAATCGACCACGCAGATCATTTGAGGCTGGACGAAGCTAGTCTGGCAGAGTACCTACAGTCTGACTATGTCAACTTCTACTCAGCACCGACTGTGAACCCATATGTTGCTCTAGCGGCTAGGGGGCCATGGATAGTTACCTCCCACGGAGCTGTACTTCATGACAATGGAGGATACGGCATGATGGGAATGGGTCACGGACCCGACGATGTGCTGCATTCGATGAAGCAAAACTGGGTCATGGCCAATGTAATGACTCCTTCATTCAGTCAGAAGCGTCTCGCTGATAGGCTGAGAAAAGAGGTCGGCCATACTAGAGGTAGTTGCCCATTCTCTCACTTCGTATGTTTGAACAGCGGATCTGAATCAGTTACCGTCTCGATGCGAATTGCGGATGCAAGTAGTAAGACAATGACCGGACCTGGAGGGCGTCATGAGGGCAAGCAGACCAAGTTGCTGGCTCTGACCGATGCATTCCACGGCCGCACCCAGAGGCCAGCCATGATTTCTGATTCATGCAGCAAGTCCTACGAAAAGAATCTCGCAACTTTCCGCGAGCGCGACAATGTAATCTTCACTCCTTCCAATGATATCGACTCACTCAGAGCAGTCTTCGCTCGCGCAGAGGAGGAAGGATTCTTCATCGAATTGATGGCTATGGAGCCGGTGATGGGAGAGGGCAATCCAGGCCAGTGTGTCACAAGAGAGTTCTACGATACTGCTCGCTCTCTTTGTACTGAGCATGGTAGCATGCTAATAGTCGACTCTATTCAAGCCGGACTGAGGGGACAGGGCTGTCTCAGTATAATCGACTACGAAGGATTCGAGGACTGCGAGATTCCTGACATGGAGACATGGTCCAAGGCCCTCAATGCCGGACAGTATCCACTCTCAGTAGTAGGTCTGTCTGAGAAAGCGGCTTCGCAGTATGTTGTAGGAATCTATGGCAATACGATGACCACCAACCCAAGAGCCCTTGAGACAGCCATCTCAGTGCTTGATA
Source organism: Methanobacteriota archaeon (assembly GCA_002698225.1). Taxonomy (GTDB): domain Archaea; phylum Thermoplasmatota; class Poseidoniia; order Poseidoniales; family Thalassarchaeaceae; genus Thalassarchaeum. Next base: position 26,207 of record NZWD01000008.1, read on the forward strand.
GAATCACTCCCGACTTGAGGAATAATATCAGGCAGCGTGGCTCGGAATTCGTCGAGAAGTTGGAAATACTAGCCGAGGAATTCCCCAATTCAATAGTAAGCGTCCAGGGAACTGGTTTGCTCCTATGCGCGGAGATGCACCCCGAGGATCTACCTGTCATTGGTTTCGGCTGCGTTGAGGAATGGTGCAGGGAGAACGGACTTGGAGTCATTCACGGTGGCCAGAATGCCCTGAGATTCACACCTCACTTCGCTATCACCTCAGCCGAGATCGATCTGATTATCGATATCCTTAGGGACTGCCTCAATCACTTCTCCTCGGCAGATAAGGTCGAGGCCGAGTCGGCTGTCTAGTGGTAAGATGATGCCGAGGACCGTTCACATCACGGGTCCGGTGGATGCATTCCGACAAGCCCTAGAAGACAGGCTACAGAGAGCTGGCGCCACCATCACGGATGAGGTTGGAGCCGCCGAAATCAGAGTCTCAATGGGTCAGGGAGACAGAGGAGACAGAGGAGACATCGCCATCATACCATCAGATTCCCAGTCTGTCGAGGCAGGATTGATTGTCAGAGTGCATGACCTACTTGTCCCGGAGGGGGCCGAGGACTGGGGTTCGCAAACAATCCACGAGTGGGCCGATTGGGTAATGGACGGGGCCAAGGGAGAGCCTAGCTCTGACGAGCCACGACATTGGGTGCATGTTAGGGATGCGACGGATGCCCTAGCCATTCTGATTTTGTCCGATCATAAATCCTTGGGCACTATCGATATGTGCGGCAGAAGGGCCTGGTCTCGTGAATCAATAATCACAGAAATGTCACTTCTGTGGGGGCGCTTCACCGATTCCTTGCAGCATACTCACACAATCTCATCGCTCACAGGGAGCCCCAGCCCGGTGTCGTCAAACAACACTCCAGTGGTAAGGCCGGACCTAGGCCCACTGCACGACATGCTCCTGAGAGCTGGAGGTGATGGCTGGCGTCCATTGGTGCCCCTGAGGGTATCACTAATGGAAGTCCTAGCGCACAGGGACGAAGGCTCAACGTGAGTTCTTGTCAGCCTGGACCTGCTTGCGAACATCCTGAGCGGTGTTCTTAGCGGCCTGCATTGCCTTTCTTACACGGGTACCGGCGGCGCTGTTACCCCGGTCGTGCTTGGCGGCATCTCCTAGTGCGTCTCCTAGTGCATCAATCATTCCCTGTACCATTTCTTCTACGGACATGGCGCGCCCGCTCCATTGACCGTCTTTATGCATTTGCACGGCAGGTGTAGCGATTTTGCTGCTAGTCCCTGAACAAGTCTGCGCCGAGAATAGGCAATAGTACCGAAGCATCCCCCTCGACCACAACCTGAGGTGCCTCCGGTCTCACCTTGCCCCAGGATACAGCCTCCTTGAGACGAGCTCCCGATAGTGAACCGTCATGTTCGGGAGCGGTGGTTATAGCGACAGCCGAGTCTAGACCTCCTCGATATTGGTTCCACCAGATTACATGATGCTTTGAGATTCCTCCACCTACCATCAGGGCATGACTCTCCTCGGCCGGCCAAGTCAAATCCGAGAGAACCTGCTCGTCTGCAAGAAAGTCAATCATGAACGATGGACTCTTCTGACGGTGCATGAATAGCTGTGAACCAATCGCACCATCGGATAGTCCCGGGATGACGATTGGGATTCGGTGCTTGGCTGCCCAGTGCAGGAGTGATCTCTCATCCTTGATTCTATCACCGATTGCCCAGCACAGTTCGACTGAACCGAATCCCAGCCATGGGTTGTCGGGCTGTGTTGCTAACCGCTCTGTTTCGATCTCTTTCAACCAGGGTAACATCACGCTCTCGATTATCTCGCCATAGCACTCGTTGGGTACGATTACATTTCCAAGACGGTTGAGTCCTTCCTCACCGAGTGCTATATCGTCGAGCTCAAAATCTCCGTGGAAGTAGTCCTGAAATGTTCTGGCTATGTCATGATCGAGCGTCCCGCATGTAGTGATTACGACATTGAACGACTTGCGCTTGAGCGCCTCGAGGAAGAACCCACGAGTTCCAGTGGCGCACAGGCAGGCTGGGAACGATAGCCAGTTCAGTACCCCTTTGCGAGAGCTCTTCGCTATCGCATCCGACATCATGTCTCGTGCATGAGCTAGCTTAGTGGCGGTGAATCCGCCAGCACGACCCATTTGGTTGATGAGTGACCTGACATCGTCGACAGCAGAGAAGTCGTAATCCTCGACGGGAGCGGAGAAGTCATCCTTGCTGTAGCGGGACACGACCCCTCGCACTGCTTCCGGGACTTCAATTCGACGCACTCTCAAGTTGGAAGATTCTATCTCGCAACCGAGCCGCTCTCTCAAAGTCCAACCGAGCTGCTGCCTGCCTCATTTCCTTCTCCAATTTCTCTCTGAGTTTGGCCGATTCACCCTGATTAACTGGTGAAAGCACCTCTTCAGCCGCAGCAACCCACTCTGGCTGACTGATGTTGTCCAGCACCGAGTCCGAGTTGTTCCAAACACCAGCACCGAGTCCGAACTTCTGTGCCAATCCCTCGAGTCCCTTCTTACCAGGCGCCTTCGCCACCATGCGACGACCCCCGCCCTTACCTCTACCGGCCACACCTGAGGCCAGGTCTCCGGCCTCTTCACTCATCACTGGCAGCGCCTTCTGGATGGTTGTAGGGATGATTCCATGCTCCTCATTATGCTGGGCCTGTCGTCTACGCCTCGACAGCGTCTGCCCTATTGCAGCCTGCATGGCAGGAGAGACTGAATCTGCGTACAGTATGACTGAACCCCGCACATTGCGGCTGGCCCTGCCGATGGTCTGGAGAAGTGAACGCTCATTGCGCAGAAAACCTTCCTTGTCGGCATCGAATATGGCGACTAATGATACCTCAGGAATATCTAGCCCCTCTCTAAGCAAGTTGATTCCGACGATGATGTCAATATGACCCAAACGCAGTGCCTTGATGATCTCAGTTCTCTCGAGAGTGTCAATCTCACTGTGTAGGTAGTGGGCTTTGAATCCCTGACGCTGTAGGTACTCGGCTACTTCCTCTGCGAACTTGATGGTCATCACTGTGACCAGAACCCTCTCGTCCTCTTCGATCCTCTTTCGAATCTCCTCCTCGAGATCCTGAATCTGACCTGAGGTCTGTCGGACCTCGATACTTGGATCTAGCAGACCAGTAGGGCGAATCTCCATCGTAGAGATACCCTCTATCTTACCCATCAAGTCCTGCATCGATGCGCGCCTCAGAGGCTTTTCTCCATCTCCTGGAAGTGCTCCTCCTCCGCTTTGGATGTGCAGCAACTCTCGCGGAACCTCCTGTCCCGTCACCTCTGCTAGGTGACGCAACTCTCTTTCACCCGGAGTTGCGCTAACGTAGACCATTTGGTTGACGAGTTTCTGAAATTCATCAATTCGCAATGGCCTGTTATCATATGCTGAAGGGAGGCGGAATCCATGATCGATGAGATTCTTCTTGCGTGAGAAGTCTCCCCCGTGCATCCCAGATAACTGCGGCAGAGTAACATGCGACTCGTCCATCACTACCAGATACCTATCAGCTCCGCCGTGGTACTTCTCAGCGCACATGGCGAAGAAGTCAAGCAGGCAGTATGAACGCTCGCCGCGCTGTCTACCGTCGAAGTGCATCGAGTAATTTTCAACTCCCTTGCACGACCCAATCTCAGAAAGCATCTCTAGGTCAAACTTAGTTCGCTGCTCGATACGGTGAGATTCCATATCCATTCCCTCGCTGTGGAACCAGTCCATCCTCTCATCTAATTCGTACTCGATATCTTCCAGAGCCTGATTAAATCGCTCCTCATTGGTCATGTAGAATTCACGCGGGTGAATCCACGCCTCCTCGAAATCATCGAGCGTCTCCCATGATACAGCCTCGCAGGCTTGGATACGCTCGATACCGTCCCATCCGAAACGAATCCTCAACGGATCATCACGGCTTGGCATCCAGATGTCCAAGACCTCTCCACGTAGGCGAATGTCACCACGTGTGATTTCCGCTGCAGTCCTGCGATACTGCAGGCCGACGAGTTGCTTGACTACTTCTTGTGGATCGGCCTCCTCACCGACTGCTAACCTGAGATGATTCTGCTGGAAAACCTCAGGCGGATTCAGGCCGTAAATCACCGATACCGTGCCCACTGCAATCACATCGGGGCGTGAGACGAGCGAGGCCACAGTGGAGAACCTCTCTTGCTCTATACGCTCATTCATCTGCAGCTCCTTGTCGATGTACAAATCTCTCCCCGGGATGTAGGCCTCCGGTTGGTAGTAGTCGTAGTAACTGACGAAGTACTCAACCGCGTTCTCGGGGAACAGCTCACTCATCTCTTGCCACAATTGGCGAGCAAGAGTCTTGTTATGCGAGAGAATTAGGGTGGGAATCTGCAACCTCTCGATTACCTTGGCCATCGCGAATGTCTTGCCCGATCCAGTCACTCCAAGTAACACACAACGCTCTTGACCGCTCTCAATCTGTTCGACCAACTTGTCAATTGCCTGCTGTTGGTCTCCAGCCGAATCGTATTCTGACTTCAGTCTGAATATCGCTGAATCACCCATCATATCGCCTCTACTAGGGTGAGGCTGACTAGCAGAGCCCAACCAGTCAGCATCGAGACATTGAACAAGTTCTTCTGGAAAACACCCATCGCATCTTCAGACTCAATCGAGGACTGTGCTCCCTTGGTCATCACTAGGATGTTAACAAGCGCCATCACAACCGCGGCAGGAATCCACAGTGAGTAACCAGGACTGCTGTTGGTGACTTCATGCAATCCAGTGAGAAGGAAGCAGAGCGCCCAACCCATAGTCAGAGCAACGCTCATTCCGGTGGTCGCCCTGTCTCCGAAGAGGGAGGGGAACGACTTGATTCCCTGCTCACGGTCTACATTCACATCCATGCGCGCGTAGTTCACATCGAAGGCTGCAATCCAAAGCGCCACTCCCATTGAGATGAAGAATATCTCAGGATACCACAGGAAGATGCCTTCGACACCAGTTATGGCGCCCCATCCGTGAACATCGGCGGTGATGGCGACCCAGGCGCCCGCTGGAGCGAGTCCTAGACACAGCCCCAACCATAGGTGACAGATCCACGACACCCTCTTCGTGTACGGATAAATCATGAATGCGAGTACAGGCAACCAAACCATCTGCAGCGCCACTTCGTTCAGCATCCACGCGGAGAATACCAGTGTAACTAAGAAGGCAATAGCGAGCCCCCAAGCAGTTTCCTTTGACATCATACCTGAAGGAAGATGACGGGATGCAGTACGTGGGTTTTCAGCGTCAATATCACTGTCGATAATACGATTCAGCACCATTGCCAGACCCCTGGCTCCTACTGCTGCTAGCAGAATCCACAACAGGTCCAGTGACCCCGATCCGAACTCCGCGTGTGCCAGAACATAACCAATCAGTACGAACGGCAGCGAGAAGAGTGTATGCTCTACCTTGACGAACTCAAGAATCTCCTTGACTCCCATTAGTAGCCCCCCTCGGCCAGCCATGCATCCACTCTCTCGGCCACCTCAGGGTCGTGAAGGGTCACTCCCGGCCAGCGTCGAACCGGCATAGGCCCCTTGTTCGATGGTATCGGAGCGGTGGCATCCCACGCAACTCGACCACCGGTCTCGTCAAAGTACAGATCGCGGCCGACATCGAAGCGACATAGTAACTGCCAGAGCATGCGCCTGCGCCAGTCCTCGCTGGCCAAATATGCATCATCATCGGTGATGAACAGCCAGCGCAGATTCTTGGCAGCCTCTAGAGACCATATCGACTCGCAGATTCCACGAATCACCTCCCTCTGCCTAGCTGCACCCTCTTCACTGATAATCTCCATACTGCTCTCAGGCTTCGGCCCGCCTTCGATGTTGGTTGTCACCACCAGCATGGAAGGCCTCAGCATCCTTGCTTGGATTACTCCGCTGACAGCAGATGCTGAGATCGCTAATGTCTCCGGGCATCCCTGCTGCTCTGGTAGGTCACTATTCGGGTCCCCTTTTGGAGTTGAAGTAGCATCGATAATCAGCTTGTCATGGATGTTGTCCCAAGGTGCTGCATGAGCCAGTGTATCAGCCACCATACCTCTTAGCAGAACCAGATCTTCAGGGATTTGAGCACGGTAGTCTATCGCATCAAGCAGTGCATCCAAGTCCTTGACCGGATGGTCCTCGTCGACAACCACCACCACCTTCTGGAACATCAGTTGCCCGGCACCAAGAAGTCCCAAAGCGGTCTTGCGCCCCTGTCTTGGATAGCGCTGCTTGGAGGCAACTATGGCGAGATTGTGAAAACCAGTCTCCAAAGGCAAGAACAAATTGGCCACATCTCTGTGCTGGAAACGAAGAACGGGCAGGAATGCGTCTCCAACCGCCTCTCCGAGATAGCCATCCTCCATCGGTGGTGTACCGACGATGGTCATCGGGACCATCGCATCTCTACGATGAGTAATCCTTGTGACATGCATCACTGGATAGGGTTCAGCGAGAGAGTAGTAGCCGAAGTGATCGCCAAAGGGACCCTCCATCCTAGTCTCCCCGGGAACTGTGTAACCTTCGATTACTATGTCGCAGTCAGCCGGTACCCAAAGATCATTGGTCTTGCACTTCACAATCCGCAACCTCCTGCCTGCGAGAAGTCCTGCGAATTCATACTCACTCAGATTATCCGGCAGAGGGGCGATGGCGCTGAAGGTAAGTTCCGGTGGTCCACCCAGACAGATGGCAACAGGCATCCTACCTGTGGCAGCATCGGCGTGGTCGGCACCATGCTTGTGAGCCTGCCAATGCAGGCCGACCTCAGTAGGTCCAAACACCTGACTTCGATACATTCCCATATTATGCTCCCTGCTCTCCGGGTCTGCAGTGACTACTAGGGGTAGTGTCATGAATCTCCCACCGTCCTCCGGCCAGGTCTTAGGAATGGGAAGCACTGTCACATCGGGCTCCTCCATAACGACCTGTTGACAGGCCCCCCTCGAAGTCTTTCGAGGAGCCATTGACATCCCGTCTAGGGCAAGTCCGATGCCCTTCCAGGGGGCTCTCATGATTGCACCTACATCCGGCTTCATCAGAGCTACCATCTTCTCACCGACTTCTTTGGGCTCGGTTACTCCCAGAGCCCGGTTAGTCCGGTCTCTAGTTCCATAGAGATTCATCAGCAGCGGGAATGGACTGATACTGCCGTCAGGAAGACGAGGCTGCTCGAACTTAATTGCAGGCCCACCTCGCTTGACCATACGGTCAGCGAAGCATCCTGCTTCGAGTTCGACATCCACCGGATCGGGTATCCTGAGGAGTTCTCCAGAATCCTCTAGCGACCTGACATAGTCGGACAGCCGCTTCCAACCCATGACTGTCCGGGACGCTCACAGAATGAGAATGTTCGCTCGCCATCATAGATGGCGCAACCGACGGATTCTTTGACACTAGGCCACCCGCAAGGCCATGGGTGATGCGGTGAACATGTGCGATGTCCTAGTTATCGGGGCCGGCCCGGGTGGTGGAAACGCTGCTTTGCAGTCGGCTAAGAAAGGCCTTTCGACCATTCTCATTGAGGATCATCCTGCTATCGGAACCCCCGTTCACTGCGGCGAGTGCATCTCCGAGATTGCATGTCAGAATCTAGGCATCAAGCTCCCAGACCATGTCGTCAGCATGGAAGTACACGGAATTCGCGTGATTTTCCCGGACGGCACTGAGAAATGCCTCACTGAGGAGGGCTATGTCCTCGAGAAGCACCTCTTTGAGAGATGGATTGCAGATGAGGCCATCTCTGCCGGTGCCAGCATGCACCTGAATCACAAAATCTCCTCGATGGAGAGGGTTGTGGAGGACGGTAAGTTCGCAGGCTGGATGTGCGACGGCAAGGGAGACAACTTCCCGATTCAAGCGAAGATAGTTATCGATGCATCGGGCGTCGCTGCAGTCTGCTCGAAGTTAGTCAAACTGGACGATGACAAACCACTCAATGAGATGGGCAAGGTAGTCGCGGGGATGCAGTACGAGATGCTGGAGGTTCCTACAGACGGGTATCTAGACTTCTACATCTGGCCAGAGTACGCCGAGAAGGGGTATCTGTGGATGATTCCTAAGTGTGATGGTAGGGCCAATGTCGGATTGGTAACCGAAGACAGGCCTCGCGCGAAGAAGGCCTTGGACGAATTCATTGATATTACCCACTTCAAGGAGCTCGAGCAGGTTCACCCACCTTGGAAGGAGAAGGGAACTCATGCCTTTGGCGGCACAATCCCAATATCTGGGCCATTCGAGAATACTCACCACGACGGTCTGATGTTGGTGGGCGATGCGGCAGGCTTCACTTCACCCCTATTCGAGGGTGGCTCACATCTCGCTCTGAAGTCCGCAGTCTATGCGGCGGAAACCGCAGCTGCAGCAATATCCGAAGGCGATCTCAGCAGTTCTAGATTGGCTCAGTACACCAAGCTTTGGAAGGACGAGTTCCCACCCTATGACAAGATTCTCAACGGCAAGAACGCACTCTTCGATTTGACCGATGATGAAATGTCGGTGATGGCCCGATGTTTCCCCGATGAGATGTCAGACATGGGAGTAAGCGGCAAGGCCCTAGTTGCACTCAGGCTTCTGGCTCGAAGCCCCAATCTCTACTTCAAGCGGATAGTCCCAGCTATGCTGGCCTTCGGATACAGTCGTGCCAAGTACTACGGGTGGTGATCTGCATACTCCCTGCCTTGGGGCTCGTACTGCTCGTGCTCGCCGTTGTGACCAGTCTTCATCAGGTGATGCGGCCAGAAAAGGCCGGAGATGTACTGGTCAGAAATGTCACCCTAGCCACACAAGTTTCCCCATTTGCCTTGTTGGTAGGTGCGTTTGTGGTCGATGCCTCCAGTCTTGATTTAGTGGCCAGATTCGGTGGTCAGGGACTGCCTCTGCTGTATCGTGTCTCGGCCGTTTGGGGTGGTAGAGCCGGACCACTCCTGTTGTGGGCAGCTCTGCTTGGAGTCGTGACATGGATGATGGCAGAGAAAGACAAGCCAGCTAGACTTGAGGTTCGAATCATGCATGTCTTGGTTGCATCCATTCTCCTACTGTCATGGTTACTTGACCCATTTGCCGCTGCTGGGCAGCAGCAAGGGGAACTACATCCCTTACTACAGACTGACTTGATGGTCATCCACCCGCCAATTGTATTCGCCTACTACTCGCTATGCCTCGCCACCGCGAGCGTGGCAATTGCCGGTGTAATCAGACAAGACTCCTCAGAATCGATTCACAACTCACAACTTTACTGGGCTAGAGCCGCCTTCCTCGTAGGTACGATTGGGATCGGCCTAGGGGGCTTGTGGGCATACACAGTTCTCGACTGGGGCGGCTATTGGGCTTGGGATCCGGTTGAGACAGGATCTCTATTGCCCTGGCTCGCCCTCCTGCTGGTTATTCATGTCAGGGCCCAGTCCGGCTCGAAGGCTATTGCAGCCGCACCCGCAATCGGAATCATCTCCGGCGCGCTAGCTTTCCATGCCACTATGGTCACCCGCGCAAATGGCGTCTGGGCGTCCGTCCATGCATTCGTTGCTGATGGAGAAGGCACTCTTTCCGAGGACCCGTATCTCAGGGTCCTAGAGATCGCTGAATGGAGTCCTGTGGGTATTGAGGTTACATCGTATCTTGTTGTGATGGTTGCCATGGGCTGCTTCGCCATGTTGCATTTGGTTAGAGAGCAGAGAGCGTCAGTATCATTGGCTGGCGGACAGACCATGCTGGAGCAGAATCCTTCGATGTCAAAGATTCTGATTCTGATATTCCTCATCATCGCTCTTTGGATTGGCTCGAGCGCGATACTTGCAGTTGGATTTGCTTTGATGCTGCTGATTGTCAACGGCGACTCGCATCGACCTCCCATGCATTGGATTTCTCTGGGAGTCGTGATGATGCTGTTCTCCAGTTGGCTGTGGATTTCTGACATCCAGCAGTCAGTCGCTGCCATGGTACCCTTCCTAGCACCTTGGCTACTATCTCCTGAGAATGAGAGCGAGTTTGAATCCGTGTTATTGCCATTCTCTGACCTCTCAGCGAGAACCCGTGTGGCACGAATGACTCCTTGGTATGGAGGCACAGCATTCCTGCTGCTTACATGGCTGCTCCTAACCGTCGAGATTGACGGCCCCAGCCTCGAGGCGCACGAGTTCTACGGAGCACCGCTACTCGGACTGCTCGCACTCGCTCTGGCACTGTACGGCTGGGGACGCTCACTCCCTGCCGACAAGGGTCCCGCTGTAGTAGGTCTGGCATTGACCGCCTCGATTACCCTCGCAGCTTTAAGCGACAAACTACCTCTACCCGGCGACCCAGAACTAGTTGTGACAAGTGGCATTACTAGAGGGGCAGTCGGTGCTTTCGTCCTGACCTGGCTACTCATTTCCCTACCTACAACCGCCAAGCAAGCCTGGCAAACAGCGAAGAGGACCATCCCTCATTTTCGAGTAGGAGGAACTGGAGGTAGAAATGCTGCCCGCGCGAGGCTCATCGGCTCGCATCTGGCGCACCTTGGGATTCTGCTACTTCTGGTGGGTCACATTCTGACTACGACCATGCTAGACCGTTCGGACCCATCTCATCTGATCACTCTTCAGAAGGGCGAGGCAATCGAGCACGAGGGATACGAGATGGTTTTCGTAGGCATGGAACTGATTCCCTCGGAGCATCAGGACTACGACTTTCCTGTTGGTGACGGCTTCATCGGGGTATCGATCGAAGTCTGGCAGAACAACGAGCTCATTGACACTCTGAGGCCGGGCATGCTACGATTCGATTCCCCCAGTGGGGCCGTAAACGCTCGCTCTGAGGTTGACAGGATGAGCAGATTGTCTGGTGATACCATTGTAATCCTTGACCTAGCCCAGTCCAACGACCTACTCAGCTCGATGATTCTTGGAGGCGTAGATGAGGTTGAGACTGTCAGGGTGACCATCTATGATTTGCAGGGCAGTCATCTGGTCTGGCTTGGCTGGGCCCTAATCATGCTTGGAGGTCTAGCGGCTCTATCAAGCGGCCGAGAAGGGGCGCAGGAAGAGGAGTAGACCCGTTTAATCCACCCTTTGGGTGGACCGAGCGTATCAAAAAGGGGAGATAGGTCGGCGGGTCGCCTCAGGAGGCTATTACATGGATAACGGCACAATAGTCCACATCGATTATGATCTATTCAATGCAGATAATGACAAGCTCATCGAGACCACTCGTGAGGACATCGCCAAGGAGCACGACGCTCATGACGAGACTCGCACTTATTCCCCCATGATTACCGTCATAGGAGATGGCAGACTGATTGCAGGGTTCGAGTCACATCTCAATGAGGCAGAGGCTGAGGCCGACTACAGTATCGACATTGAACCCTCAGATGCCTACGGCGAGCGCGATGCGAGCCTCGTAGAGACCATCGGCCAGAATGTGCTGATGCGTAGTGTGCGCGACCCCGAGATGCTCGGAATCGGCGCACCTGTGGAGATTGGTGGACGCCAAGGCATTCTACAGTTCCTCAGCGCTGGTCGTGCTAGGATAGACTACAACCATCCTCTGGCAGGGGTCACTCTGCGCTACAATTACCGAATCACCAAGGTCGTCGAGGATCGTAGTGAGAAGGTCGAAACTCTACTCAACATGAACACTGGACGCGACGATTTTGAGGTAGAATTTGAAGGCGATGACCTGACAATCACCACTCCCGAGGCTGTGGCTTACGATCAGAACTGGACCTTCACCAAGTTCAGCCTCGTGCGCACTCTAAGGGACCACCTTGGAGTTGGCATCGTAGTGTTCAAGGAAGTCCATGAGCCTCGTGTGGCGGATGAAGAAGAATAATCACCCAGTGCAACATTCTTCCCCTACTGCCCGTTCGATTATCTTGCCTCAATGACGACGACAGGGTTACCGAGCGAAGGCATTGACGTTCCCTATGAGTACCGAGAGGCACCAAACATACAGCGTATTGAAGTCACATTGACCTCCCCGTGAACCATGCGAGGTTGCTTCGAGGCACTAACCGTCCTCGCCCTGCTGCTCGTGTCCACACTGACCTCTGGATGCCTAGGACTAGCCGCTCAGAGAGAAGTGATGGAATCATGGCGAGAGCTCCCGTCAACATTCCCCAAGGAGGAGAACTTTGGTTGGGACCACACCTTCGAATCATCAGGAATCGAAGCGGCCGATCCATTCCAGAGGGAGGAGCTGATTATGTTCGACGAGAGTGTGAATGAGCTGGTTATCAATTTCCGGGCCCAGTTCCCTTGGTCATCGCAGATTGAGGAAGTGATAGGAAACGAGACCAATGAGTTCCGCTATGTCGAGGTGCGACTGTGGGAGCCTGGCGTTAAGGAGACCGGTGGCAACCCGTACTGGGAGGTTAGGGCCACGCAGGACTACCCTCAGACTGTCTTCGTACTCGGAAATGGCAGTTTTATGGATGGAAACTGGCTTTTCGAGATTGAGGCTAGAGGGTACGGAATAACCGCCCCGATAGAGCAACTCTCTTTCCATGACAGCTTTGATGTGTACCTCACCATAACGCGTCCATGCGTGCGCTTCGAAGAGGTACATGATACGGGCGAATGTACATTTCTGAGCGATTTGGAGTGACCTTCGCCATACGGGGCGATGCGTAGCGCTTATCAGTCAATGTCAGGTCGCCGCGACGCTGAGGATTCAACTTGGATGAAAGTCTAGCCCCCCTAGTTCCGCTCGATGTGTACGAGCAGCATGCGGTCCACATAGGAACCAACCAGAAGTCAGCGGACATGCGAAAGTTCCTGGACACCATGCGCCAAGATGGTGGAGGACTACATCTGATTGATGTTCATCAGACCGATTCTCGTATCAGGACGGTAGCCAAGTTCCTGTCAAACTACGATCCCGAGAGGATTCTCGTCGTCAGCGCCCGCCAGTACGGCCAGCGCCCGGCTCGCAAGTTCGCCGAGTGTGTTGGTGCAATGCGCATCGTTGGGCGCTTCATTCCAGGTACACTGACCAACTCCAGACTCAGAACATATGTCGAGCCTGAGGTGATTCTGGTTACCGATCCAGCAGCAGACTCTCAAGCTCTCTCTGAGGCAGTCAGCTCTGGTTTACCAGTCGTCGGCATCTGTGACGCCAACAACAGGCTCCGAAATGTCGATCTAGTTCTTCCCGCCAATAACAAGGGTCGACTCTCGCTGGCTCTAATCTACTGGCTGCTTGCACGTGAGATGCTCAAGATAAGGAGCTCAATTTCAGACGCTGACTGGGAACGCTCCCAAAGCGTCGATGACTGGGAATCAACCTTCTGAGTCGCGACGAACTCATAGGTCTCCTACTGAACGGATTACCATGTGGACTGCCAATCCCCCGCTATTCCTTGCTCCGATGGCCGGCGTCACCGATCTGGCCTATCGACTGCTCGCTAGTGAGTGCGGAGCCGACTACACGGTCACTGAGTTCACAGCCGCATCCGGGCTTACGCGTAGGAATACGAACTCCTGGCTCAAGGTTGAGAGTGACCCGAGGGAGAGCCCTTTCATCCCACAGATATTCGGCGGTGATATCGACGAAATGGTAACCACAGTCAAGCTGCTGCAGGATCGTGCCGACATCATCGATCTCAACTTCGGTTGCCCCGCACCTAAGGTCTGCCGCAACGACGCTGGAGCGGCCCTTTTGCGTGACCCGGACAGAGTCGTGCAGATGGTAAGAGCATGCATCGAAGCCGCAGATGTCCCCATTACTGTGAAGATGCGGCTGGGAACGGGCAGCGGACCGAATACAGCTCTAGAGATTTGCGAGAGACTAGAGGCCGAAGGAGTCGAGCGTATCTGTGTTCATGGACGAACCCTGAGGCAGCGCTATTCGGGTGAATCCGACTGGTCTCAGATCAGGGATATCGTTCAGGCCGTTCAGATCCCAGTCATCGCTAACGGTGATGTCGTCGATGCTAAGACTACCGCTGCGTGTCTAGAGCAAACAGGTGCTGCTGGTCTGATGGTCGGCCGTGGAGCAATCGGCAGACCGACTTTATTCCATGAAATCAAGCGTGATCTCGGATGGTCAAATGACAAGCCTCCGTGGCGAGATGACGATCCAGCAGTAGCCAGATACTGGTGCTGGGAGAGGTACATCGAGCTGAGCTCGGAACTTTATCACGAACACTACAATAAGAATCTCAAGCGCCATGCGGTATCATTCACCAAGGGACTCCCCGGTGCGTCGGCAATGAGGGTTGAGTTACATTCTATTCACGACCAAAGGTTACTCGGTCGAAGAGTCTCGGAGTACCTAGAGAATCTCGCCTGCTCCCCTGAGGTGGTGGTCTGATGCATGATTCAATCAATGTCAGAGGTACTGAGTTGCAAGAGTGTTCTATCGAACCACTGACAGGATGGTTACGTGATGGATGCTGCAATACTGACGATAGAGACTTAGGATCGCATACTGTATGCGCGATAGTTACAGAGGAATTCTTGCAATTCGCTCTATCTCTGGGTAATGACCTGATTACTCCAGCACCTCAATTCGGCTTCCCTGGCCTGAAGCCGGGAGACAGATGGTGTGTATGCGCTGGGACATGGCAGGATGCTGCCGAATCCGGGCTGGCATGCCCAGTAGTCTTGGAGGCTACTCATGAGGAGGCGTTAGCGGTCTGTGACCTTGAGATGCTGGAGACCCACGCTGTTTAATTCTCAGATATCACGAGAGCCTCGTCAAGCCTCTGTGCTACAGTTTTCATCCTCCGTAGAGTTCTCTCAGCCCTTCTCATCACTACCTCTCTGATCGCAGAACCGTCCTTACCTGCAACCCTAATTCCATACGGCATTCTACCTCCAAGAGTATTGAGTAGGATTCGTTGAGCGTCTAGATTAACCGGTTCGAGTATTGACTGCACCTTGTCAGAATCTAATGATTTCTTGCGAACTCCAGCAATCAAGGATTTGGATACCGAATCATCCAGTCTCCCCAAACCCCCTCTTGTCATTAGCCAATCCTCACCTCTTGCATCGTTCTGCCTCATCAATCCAGCATAGATGTCCTGAGCTAGACGCTCCAGCATGGGCACTCTCTCTACGATTCCCGCTGCTCTCATACGCTCCACTGAACGCTGTACTCTTGACCGCGAATCTCCGACCTTCTCAGATAGTGCTAGTAGACTAACTGCGGTACTGCTACCTGCCAATTCTTCAAGCAGCGTGCGCGACAAACCGTCACCCTTCTTCGCTCGTTCTCCATTGAGTCCAAGCTCGCGCACCAAAGCATCGAGAGTGTCCTCTCCCTCGACTAATGCTCTAGGCTCTGCTACCTCGATACGGAAACCGTGCTCTTCTTCCTCAGAAGGCACACCCATCCTGTCTTTGGAATCGGAGACAAAGGATGAGAGGAGACTGAGTCGTTGATTCAGTATGACTTTGGCTTGAGCGGAGATTAGTTCCATCGAAGCGGACATCGATCCTCCACGCAGAACATGGACATGCCACCGGTCATCGGTTTGGGTTGCGACGAGACCGGATTCACGTAGTTTGACCAGTTGGTGATGGACGCCTGTTTGGGATAGCCCGCTTACATCACTGATTGACTTAGTATCCCACCCCCTCAGTGGCTCTGCTAGGAATGTTAGTCCCATCATACGGTGAAGCGCACCCTGCTCGTCATCGACGCTGATACCGTCGCTCTTGCGCCTCACTAGACCCATAGAATCGAGCATCCAGGCAAGCAGGACATCAGGGTCCCGACTTCCCGTAGGCATCGCTGATTCAGTCAACCTGACTCTGAACATGCGCGCTCCGCGCGCATCCCTAGGCACAAGAGGCTTAGCCAAGATGTGGGACACACTCAGGCGTATTCGGCCCGGATATCGAGCCACGGGTAATCGACTTGTGAGGTCTGCAGACCGGACAGGTGAGGGGCTAAAGATAGCCCAGAGGCGCCGACTATGCCGCGTTGGCGGAGAACCCCGATTGCAGAATGAACCGAGGCTCTAGAACGACCGAGATCCCGGGCCAATTCGGCTTGTGAAGCGGGCTTGGGCATCCTAGATAGCCTGGCAACGACTTTTCTCTGTACTGTCGAAAGTCCGACAGGTAGCATCTCAGCTGCTCTGGCTTGATCGGTGACACCAGTACCGGCGAGAATCTCCACCTGAGAAGGAGCTCCAGCGTAGTAACATGTCCGTCCATTGACAGACATCGTGGTCACCGAACGCTCGTTGATTAAAACATCTAGATGATGCCTCAATGTACCGTTAGCAGCATCGAGTTGCCGCTGCAACTCCCTGTAGTGGATACCAGGAGAACGCTCGAGAGTAGACAGGATGTTTCTCCTCAGCGGATGCTCCCATGAATGATCGTGAGGCGCAGCCAGAGTACCCTCAGAGACTGGAACTAACATCGGAATCAGACCGCCTAGGCCGATTACTCCACCTCCAACTGCGGCCAGCCCGTCGAAGAACCAAGAACGCTTACTGCGCCACTGTTCAAGCAGAGCCATGACTCTGTTCCTCGACATACGACCTTTGAAGCATACGGTCCGGTGTATCACCAATGCTCTCGGTTGCAGCTCAATTTGGCCCGACCACACGACCCTGTTGGATCTTCATGTAAGCCACTAGGGGACTTAGCAGCCTACCTGCCTCACGCCCGTGGTCGGTAAGCCTGTAGATGACACGGATTGGAGGGCCATCATCGACTATCCTGTCGACAAGCCCATTCTCCACGCATGTGGTAAGTTTGTCGGACAGCGTCCTGCTGCTTATGCCACGCAGAAGTTTCCTCATCTCGTTGAATCTGCGATCACCTGCAATGTATAGAGTAGCGAGAATCTCTATTGCCCACTTCGAGCTGAAAATCGAGAATGCTTCTACGGCTGCGTCGACTTCCCAAGAAACATCGAACTCTTCGTTGTTATATTCTCCAAACAACCGGCGAACCATCGCTCCATTGCCCTCAACTTCCTCAAGAGCCTCTTCGATTTTTTTCAAATCACTCGCGGTTATTCGCATAGGGTCAGAGGCCATAGTAACAGGTTGTCGAGAAGGTATCTAGTGTATAAAATGCACTTCGGTGTAATCGCGAATACTAGCCGCTTGAAATATAGGTTGCTAGAGGTTGGTGTGTAAACCGCACTTGGTTACAGGAGGAAACTTATGGAGAGAATGATGCAGAACTGGTTGGACCAGACTATTGACGAAAGCGCGACTCTGGTGAAGGTCCAGAGAATCAGCCTGAGGAGAATGCTGTTCGCAGCTATAGCAAACTATCGAGCCCCTGCTTGGGTTCAGTCGCCACGAAGGATATGATTACGAACCCGAATACTCGGGTCGGCGCCCTTCAATCAGGGCACTGAGTCCCTCTAGAGCGTCTGAAGTATTGAAGATCTCATCAAGTCCTTCGAGTTCACTCTCGAGGCCGGATTCCATATCTGAGCGAGTAGCAATATCCAGTAAATCACTCGCCATCGAGAGTGCGATTGGCGCGGCACGAGACAGCGACTTGAGTTGCCTCGAGACCATCTTGTCCTCGATGTCGAATTCGTCAGGAAGACTTCCTGCCAGCAGAGAAGAAATGTTTCCATCGGAATAGAATGAGGT
Source organism: Methanobacteriota archaeon (assembly GCA_002698225.1). Taxonomy (GTDB): domain Archaea; phylum Thermoplasmatota; class Poseidoniia; order Poseidoniales; family Thalassarchaeaceae; genus Thalassarchaeum. Next base: position 43,819 of record NZWD01000008.1, read on the forward strand.
GGCGAAGGCAACGATTGGGTTGTCGGGTTCAGTAGGTCGATTGAGGTACTTTTCTCCGGGCTTGCCGTGCGATACTATCTCTGCTAGGGTGGCTTCTACAGCTGAAGGATCGACTAGATGGGTCAGCAGACCGAGAGCCTTGGCGGAAGAAGCATCGAGGAAGTTTCCAGCCAGCACTGCGTAGCGTGCGCACTCGACCCCACAGATTCGCGGCGTTCGCTGAGTGCCTCCCAGTCCTGGATAGATTCCAATCCCAGTCTCGGGGAACCTAAATTGGGTTCTGCGGGTACCTACTCTGTAATCACAGGCAAGAGCGAGCTCAAGCCCTCCGCCGAGCGCTAATCCAGTGGTCAGTGCTATGGTGGTCTTCGGACTGCTCTCCAATTTGTCAAGGACAGCGTGTCCGTGCGCGGTGAAGTCGTAAATATCGGCAATCACACCGGCTCTGATTTTGTCTACGAAGAACTTGACATCTGCTCCGGCCACGAAGGCCTTACCAGCTCCTTCCAGCGCGATCGCAGTCACATCATCTCGGATGTTCAGTTTGTCCAATGCATCTCCGAGTTGCGAAACGACTGTCACATTCAGTGCATTCATCGCTTCGGGCCTATTGATTCGGACCGAGGCGATACCGTTCTGGATTGATACATCGATGTATGAAAAATCGAAAGATTCCTGCCTGTCGGAGAACCATTCGGGCAGTTCCAAGCGTGCCTCATCAGAGTATGCTGATGCCATCCTTACAGCCTCGCTCACGCCTATGCGATTAGCAATCTCAAACGGCCCAAGTGCCCAGCGAAGGCCGACCTTAGCGCCCCTGTCGACATCTTCCATCGAGCATATACCCTCGGCTACAATCTGGGACGAGACTGCGAAGACCTGTCCGAGCAGACGCTCACGAATCTTTGTGGCGACCTCTTCACTGCAATCCTCGTCCTCATCAATCTCCCATGTCCTACCCTCAGCGACCAGATTTCGCAGGCTCTGAGTCGCAGAGTATCGCGGTGTATCCAACTGAGCTGCTAGATAGTCGGTGGCGTGCATCGCTATCGGAGAGCCAGTCAGATTCATCAGAGCGAATGGGCCGAGACCGATTCGAAACGCCTGACGAGCCACAGCATCAATTTGGCCAGTCGTACCGACACCCTCCTCAAGCAACTTGCAAGCCTCGTTCAGCCATGGCACGAAGAACCGGTTGACGACGAAACCAGGTCTGTCCTTGCAGACGATGACGACCTTACCCATCGTTTTGCAGTACTGCTCCACTGCTGCAAGTGTCTCGGAAGAGGTGGTTTCTGCAGGGATGATTTCCACTAGTCTGTTCTTGGCCGGGTGGTAGAAGAAGTGCAGGCCTACAAAACGGTCTGGCCTACCAACAGCTTCAGCCAGGTCGTTTACTGAGAGGGAAGAAGTATTGCTAGCAAGGATAGTTTGCTCCTCGCACACTTCGTCGAGGATGCCGAAAACTTCCGTCTTAACATCAAAGTCCTCGAACACGGCCTCGATGACAAGATCAGTGTCTGGTGAAACATTCTCAGTGCCGACCACACCTGCTACTCGCCCCTTGATTCCCTCAACCTCAGCGGGAGAAAAAATCCTGCGTCCTACAGCCTCTTCGAGGAATTCTGACATTGTCTGCTTTCCTTTGTCGACCCATTGCTGCTCACGGTCCACCATCTGGACATCGAAGTGCTCCTGAGCACTTTTCTGAGCGATTCCGGAGCCCATGTTTCCGGCTCCGATTATCGCTATCCTCTCGATGGTGCGCATGACCCACCGACCTGCATACAATCCATCAATGCAGCGGATGACACATCTCGATAGCAATTGCGTGTCGCCGTGAACTTATTCAGCCGGCCCGCGCACGCCCGCGTATGCGAGTAGGTAATCGAGCCGCTGCACTTCTAGTTGTACTACTACTAGTCTCTCTACCTCATACCGTATACTCACAGTCATCCGGGATGACAGGCCGGTCCGTATCCGGCTGCACCTGCCATTCCAACACAGCCACCCTCTCACCCACTCTCAGTGGCCTCCCTTGGGGAGCAGGGGGGTACACGCCCGGATCTGCCTACTCTCTGATTTGGGACGGTGGGCCACACATTTCGGGAGACGGCGGATTCAATCTCGATGCCACTGCCGGTTTGTGGTCCAATCTCGGATCGCAAGTTCAACTGTCTAGTGGTGAGCTGACCCACAGCAGCGACTCCCTACGCTCATGGTCAGCCGATTGGACAGCTCCTGCAGCTGGTACTGGTGATGTCACTTTCAATCTGGCAGTGCTGTATGCTAACGGCAATGGCCAGAATTCTGGAGACTCATGGGGCACTGGAACATGGACTCTCTCTGAGGCCGGAGGCTCAGGTGGCACTCCTCCAGTTGCCTCCAATGTAACCTATGTTCCCAATAGCCCGACCAAGGCCACTGGCCTAGGGGTCTCGTATGATTACCACGACGATGATGGAGACTCCGAGCAAGGTACACAGATCAAGTGGTGGAGGGATGGACTCAGAATCAGTGCTATCGATGATATGACCAATGTGCCCAATAACTGGATATCAAGGGGCCAGCAGTGGCAGGTGGAGGTCACTCCTTCTGATGTAAACGAGGATGGTGACCCAGTACTGCTCTCACCAGTCACTATCGGGAACACCATACCAGTAGCCAGAGATCTCTCACTAACTCCCATCGATGCCTTGGAGAATGATGATCTTGATTTCGATTACGATTACTATGACCTCGACGGTAATCCACAGCAGAACACAGAGATTCGATGGTACCTAGATGGGGCCAGAATCGCTGAGTTAGATGATCAATCCATCGTCTCCAGCCTATGGACGCGCTCAGGCGATGAGTGGCAGGTTTCTGTAAAACCTCACGATGGGACCGACTATGGTGACATTGTTTGGACGGCGACCATCGTCATCGGATCCTCAAACACCCAGCCATCTGCCACAGCTTACATCACACCCTCAGGTAACGCGATTACCAGCAACTCCTTGCAGGTATTAGTCGGATACAGCGACCCCGATGGCGACCCAAAAACCTCTACGGAGATTAGGTGGCTACGCGATGGCACTCAGATATCTGCATACAACGATCAGACTGTTGTACCGTCTGATGCCACATCCAAAGATCAGGAGTGGGTCGCAGAAGTGAGAGTATCTGATGGTCTGATGTGGTCTGATTGGGTTACTACAGACCCTGTCTTGATACTGAATACTCCTCCAGTTGTGACTTCTATTTCCATGCTTCCTGAAGGCGATTTGTACACTACTGCCAACTTGACTGTAGTATGGGAACAGACCGATATAGACGGCGATTCAGAGTCCGGCAGCCAGATTCGCTGGTGGGTGAATGGTAATTGGATTCAGGACTACAACGATATGATTACAGTACCAAATTCGGAGACTGTCAGAGACCAACACTGGGCAGTTCAGGTCATCCCCGGTGATGGAGATGGTTTTGGAACCTCGATGAAGACGACATCTCGAGCAATACTCAATGCTCCACCGAATCCACCTGAAATCTCCCTTGGGGGTGACTTCGGGACTACAGAACTCGGGGTTCCAGATGCTCTACACAATTTGGTAGCTCAGCCAACATCGAACGACCCGGATGAGGAAACTGTCTTGTTTGACTACCAGTGGTCGAGGAATGGCTTCCGTGTACCTGACCTAGACGGCCATTCAACCGTAACTTCTGACAGGCTAGAGCCTGGCCAAACATGGGAGGTTACAGTCTTCGCAAATGACCCGTGGGGACTGTCTTCCTCAGCATCCCAACTCGTTATGATAGCCAACCTACCACCAGTGGCAGATTGGTCGACCTCTCCCGAACCTGCCGTACCAGGTGCTGAGTTCTCTTTAGACGCAAGTGGAGCCATAGACCCCGATGGCGAGGTTGTAGCATGGTTCTGGACCGTCAATGGAGTGAGCCTCTCGGGTGCATCCATAGATGTCCTACTTCCTGGGGGCGTCCATACTGTAACTCTCACGGTAATCGACGACATGGGTTCCTCAGATACCCATGAGAGCGAATTGGTACTGGGTCCAGTGAGCATAGTCTCAGATCTTAGCGCCACTTTGGACGGTACCGAGGTCAGCCTCTCCTGGTCCGGATCTTCTTCGGAATATCGAGTCTATCGCTCCACCAGTCCAATCACAACCGTGGTTGGCCTGACGGCTCTCGAACCAGTTCCAGCATGGGGAGAACCGATGCCTCTTGAAATGGAACCCGTCGGTGTGACAATAGACTCGCAATGGGGCGAGACCGCCCCGGTCGCCACTACTCTCTACTACGCAGTTACATCGACCGTCGACGGACTCGAGGTTGTTTGGGTTGTTGAAGGAGAGAATATGGTTAGCATAGATGCCACATCTGCTGCGGAAGCGGTCGACACGGATCCAATGGGCTCTACCAAACTACTGGTTCTGCCAGTTTCGGCAATCATGGTTCTCCTAGGGGCAGCCGCTGTTGCAATATCGGTTACTGAGACTAGAAGGAGGTCACCTTGATGCGCTCTCGTGCGGCTATTATCACAGTCATCGCAATTCTCCTTGCTGCAGGAGCTAGTATGGCCAATCCAGGAGGAAACGGTGATGCAGATCGCGACTACACCTGTGGAGGTTCGTGCCACGGGGATCCGGCCCTGAGTACTCCTTCAGATGGGACAGTCTCAGTCTCCGTAGACAACATGGCATTCACTGGTACCGCGACAGCAGTTCATGTGACTGCGAGCGGAATGAGCCTCTCAGGAAACCGACTTTTGGGCGTATTTCTGCTTGGCTCGATTGATGGAAATGGAGATCACCCCGAGGACCATGGCTGGAGCATAGTCCAGGACCCCAACGGTGGCTCTCGCAACTATGTCGAAGTAGTAGTGCCACCAAGTGGCTCAGTAACTCTGACTTGGGTAATGCTAGCCCCACAGACTACCGGCTCCGTCAATCTGTTCGTGGAAACTCATCATGGCTCCAATCCGAACAGCAACAATTGGGCTTACTCGGGCCTCACGAGAGGATATACGGTTGATGTCCAACCAGTTCCGGAGAACCTTCCAGGCTTCGCATTTGATTGGAAACCGGAGACCAGAGTTACCGGAGACGACAATCCCACAGTAATCAGGACGACCAACACCACTTCGGTTTCGGTCCAGTGGATGCTCGAGAACGAGTGGATTCCCCACGATGCTGTGGTGACTGGAGAAGGCGACGAATGGCTCGCTCAGATTCCTGCTACCATAGGAGATACGAGAATCCAGTATCAGGTGACGACATCGAATGGTGACTTCTCGATAACCCAACCGTGGTTGACTGTAGCAACACAACCTGCACCATTCGATGGTGACATATGGGATGCGAGACTGCAAGGCCTCGCCCTTGCTCTCTTGGTCACTGCATTCCTATTATCCTTGCAAGCCAGACTGTCTCCTTGGAAGGGCGGACCCGCGGAGGATATGACCTCAGAGGTTGAGGCAGAAACTGCTCCACCCGAGCCGCCCGGCCTAGAGCCTGAGGAACCTGATGAGTACTGGTCTAGACTGGTTCCGTCTGAGGATAACCCCGGCTGGCTTTGGGATCCGGTTGAGGAAGATTGGGTAGCGGATCCGCAGAACCCGCCAGTAGGTGATGAGTGATGTTTGGTGCAGCAACATTCCATGCCGCCATGGCTGAGATTGTAGTAGGTTCAATGGTTTTGGCGAGCCTGTGTGCACTGGGTTGCGCTGCTGGTAGCATTTTCCCAAATCTCCTGGGAGCCAGACTGGCATCTGAGAGGATGATGCTGACCATGGACAAGGCATCCATTGCCGGTGCTTGCCTAGGTCTAGCCTTCATTCCAATAGCTGCCCTAAGTGGCTCGTTCGCTGCCGACAATACTGTCACTAACGGCCTGCTGTACAACAAATTCGTTTACACCGGACTTGCTACTGGCTTTTGGGCCGCTTTCGTAATCGGCAGAATCAGACTCGGTCCCGGATTGTGGGAGCACCGCTCACTTAGCGCTCTGCAGGGAGTGACTGCTGCAATGGCCATCCTGATGACTACCATGGTTTCCTCGATTGGCGGCAAGTTGGTTCGAGGCGAGTCGCTGTTCGACATCATGCCAATCTGGCTGCCTTCCGATTCAGCCACAGTCCTGAACCCAATAGTGTCGATTGTGCTGATGCTAATCGGAACGGGTTCGCTATTCGCAGTGCTCAAACTCGGCCCGAAGGCCGAGAGGATAGAGACCGACTAGCCTTCTCTCTGTTCCTCGTCGTCCTCATCAGGGATGTTGGACTCTTCGTCCTCGTCATCCCACTCATCGGACTCGTCCTCGTCATCCCACTCATCGGACTCGTCCCAGACATCCTCATGCTCATCATGAACGCCCATCTGCATCAGCATCATGTCAGTGCATGATTCCACTAGGGGCTCAAGGCCCATCAATAGCTGAGACATTGCATCGTGACTGAGGAAATTCCCTTCCTCGTTCCCATCTTCATCGTAGGTGATTATCTCAAACCCTTCCTCACCTTCATGAATATCTCCGGTATTCTCCCAGAATGTCGAATACACATGCTGGTCGCACCACATTTCTGCCATTTCGACTAGAATCTCGGGGGCGATGCCCATGCCGCCTCTGCGGTCACGATCCATTCCCTCAGGGCCGCGCTCACGGTCCCAATCGCGAACATTCATCTCAGGCCTGTCTTCATCCCAGTCTCCTCTGTCTGTCCGCATCATTTCGAGCTGTCTGCAAGCCTCAGCATCGCCATCTTCGCAGGCTATGCCTAATCTATCTAGATTCATGTCATCGTTAGCACGGTCATCCCCACGAGCATCATCGGAGGGCTCGCGCTCATCACTATCGGCGGAGTTAGGTCCGCCGTCATCACCCAGCGCTCCAGCTCCGAGTATAACCGAAGCGAACAGTAGGAAACCTACGGTCAGTGTAGCCTTGGTGGTTGTATCTGCAGTTGTATTAGACATATCGTCCATGAAACACGCTCTCGTGTTTGTTATTTCAATGGATTCCGAGTATGTTCATGTATCGCTTAATGTATTGAGTCTATGATTTCAGTCAGTTTACGACAGTGATCCTCAGGACTGAGTCCCAATTCGGCAATTCGACTCCTCCCTGCCTCTGCCCATTGTTCTCGGATTTCTAATTCGCTAACCTTCTCCAACCAAGTATGCCATTCCGAGATATCATTACGGGCAATCAATCGCCCATTCACGCCGTCGACTATAGAGTCCCTGAAGCCCCCTTCATCGACGAACAAGGCGGGCGTACCAATCGAGAATGCCTCGATTGGAGTCAGGCCGAATGGCTCGCCATGTGCCATGCTAACTACAGCTCTAGCTCCTCGCATTAGAGCTGCCATCTCAGATGAGTCAAGGCGTGGAGCCACCCATAGCTTTACTCCGCAATTCTTTGCATGCTGAGATAGCCTGTAGATATCATCCTCATCCCCTCCACCAACATGAGCCAAAGCTAGTCCAGTGTCGGCCAGCATCGATATCGTCTCCCAAGTTCCTTTGGCTAAGCCGGCCCTACCCACACTGACAACATAATCACCATTCAAATGGCTAGGCGGCGATTCATGGGGGCCGGCTTCGACGGGGAATTCTGTTGTGACTACACTAGGATACAGCACACCTGCCTCCAAGCCGTAGATCTCTGAAATCCTAGCAGCCGTATAATTCGAGTTTCCGCTGATTGCCGAACTAGGTCTGTCTGCCAGAGATTTGACCGCCCCCAAGTCTCCTCTCCTAGCCTTAGTGAGAAGAGCCCTTGTAAGTCCGAGGCTGCGCTTCGGAGTCCCATCTATCTCTCTGTGCAGCACATCCTCGTGTAGGCCACGATGCGGCTCGAGCAGATACAGGTGGATGGCAGAATCTCGAGGAATCATTTCCAGTAAATCTAGACTACCATCTCCGCTGACTAAGTGAATGGCGTCACAATCGTTGATTGCCTCTTCCAAACTAGGACATGACTTCCACGCCTTGGAAGCACTGCTCGACCCTGTATCCATAATTCTAGAGATTGGGTCCTCTGGCATCTGCCATACTTTCTCAGGGCGAATTAGATCAATACCGAGTTGTAAGCACACTTGCTCCAACTCAGGTACTGGACTGAGAGTGGCTACAGTGACTTTGAACGACTTGGCGAGGGCTGGGATGTTGCGTAAAAGGTCTCTTTCAGCACCCCCGAAGGCTCCGAAACTGCCCTTTGCGATGAGCAATTTGCCGCCATGACCAACCTGCTCGCGATTTCCCTCCATGTTGACCCATCTCCCGCCCTCGTTTAAGTCCGATACGCCTTGGTGGCCACATGGTAAGGCGGGTAATGCTTGCCAGAGGTGGCGCCCTGCCTGAGAGCACGGGGTTGGGGAGGGCGCATTTTGCTGCTGAGTCACTGCTCGAACGGGCTCTAGTTACTGGATGGATTAGAACCGGGACGATTGAGCACCGAATCAGAACCTCTCCCCTGAGTCGCCTGTACTCCAGGTGGAGTAGTCACTCGAGATTGGTCGCCCGTACGATCGAGGAGTCTGATGCTGACCTGCTACACATCACCGATCAAGAGCAGGCGCATCTGGTGCCACAGGGGTGCAAGGTGCCTGTGGTAGTCACGGTACACGACCTGTTCCACCTCAAACCACGCTCAATCAAGGCCGGCGAGGACAGGGTCACGGTAGGGGAGCAAAATCCCGGTTTTATTCGTCGCAGAGATCTCAGGAGACTACGACAAGGACTGGAGAGGGCAGACCTACTCATCTGTATTTCAGAGATGACTCGCAGGGATGTCGAGTCTCTGTTCCCGGGCAAGCCAACCGCCTTGGTCCGCCATCAAGTCGATGTTGAGTACTGGGACCCGGAAGGTAATCCACGCTCTCGTGAACTCATCGTCGAGCATGACGACGACACCAAGTGCATGCTAGTGACTGTAGGAAGCGACGAGCCGAGGAAGAGACTAGACTTCGTCAACGAGGTTCTGGACAATCTACCCGAGGATGTCGCCGAAGACATACGCATGCTCCACATCGGTAGCGAAGTCAAACTGGAGGACGAGCAACTCGTAGCCGCGTTGCAGCACGCAGAGGCATTGCTGTTTCCCAGCATCTCTGAGGGCTTCGGATACCCTCCTGTTGAGGCCATGGCGGCAGGATGTCCAGTACTTGCAGCCGACCTCCCTGCTCACAACGAGGTGATTCCGAAGGATTGCCTGCTACCTTCTGCGGATGTATCTGCCTGGGTCCATGGCATTGTGAAGATTCACGCAGCTTGGAAGCGGGCGGGAGGTGTTCCGCGTAACCCTCAGGAATCATTGATTGAGCATGTCAGGGAGAATCTCAGTCCCGAGGCACAGGGAGAGGCGCTTTCAAGGGCCTATGCAGCGGTTTTACCACCATCAGACTAAGCTATGACAAACAATAGGTTATAGGTGACTTGTTTACCGTTTATTCGTGCTTCAAGTCGTAGACTTGCGCAAGGGCTTCGGTTCTGGAAGAAACAGACTCGAGGTACTCAAAGGAATCGACCTAGAGATGAAACCCGGCGAGTTGGTTGCCTTAATGGGGCCATCTGGATGCGGCAAGTCGACCCTGCTGAATATCATCGGTGGACTGCTCAATGCAGACTCTGGCTCAATCTCACTTGAGAGTTTCAACTACGGGACAAAAAGTGCGAGCCGAGTGGTAGATGTTAGGAGGAGAGGAGTAGGCTGGATCTTCCAGGACTTCCACCTAATTGACAGACTCAGCGCCCTCGACAATGTGATTTTCTCCTTGGAGTTGGCCGGGGTACCCTCCGCTGAAGCAGAAGAACAGGCTCGAGATGCCTTGGACAAAGTAGGCTTGTCAGACCGCTTGGAATTCATCCCGGACCAACTATCGGGAGGTCAGCAACAGAGGGTTGCTATCGCCAGGGCGATTGCCGGTTCGCGCCCCCTGCTCTTAGCTGATGAACCGACAGGAAATCTCGATGTGAAGAGTGGGCAGGAGATAATCGACCTATTCAAGCGTCTGTGCGAGCAGGACGGCATGTCCATTCTGATGGTCACCCACGATCCCACGCTAGCCTCGATGGCCGACAGAATGCTGCTACTCAAGGACGGTGTCACTGCAGCGTCTGACATCCGATCGGCTTGGGGTGTAGACACGGAGGCCGGAGAATGAAAGAACGCTTCCTCTCTATGCCTGACAACTTCCTGATGGCAGTCAAGAGTGCTTGGAGAGGAAG
>NZWD01000009.1 GCA_002698225.1 Methanobacteriota archaeon
CGATGCAGTAGTAGCAAGAATCACTGAGGTCACAGGAATAGAGGCGGAGAACCTACAGTTTGTCCGCTCTGGCGATGCGAGAGGTCTGGCCTTCGGAAATCGCCTCAACGATATCACTCCACTGCTCTTCGTGAGTTCAGTCAAGGAGGTCGATGCTCGTGGTCTGTACAAGTCATTCGAGTGGATCGACCCAGGGAACATCGGCACCAAGGAGTACTCAACCCCTCAACTTAGTGACATGTATGGTGATGTGGCCTCTTATCTCTACATCCTCAAGACCTCGATTGGCCAAGAGCAGAATGTCGCTAGGGAGATTCAAGCTAGGCTTTCTGGTACCGGTTCTCTTAGGGAAATCCAAGACGAGATCTTCGGAGTTCTGAGTCCGCACTTCATGCGTGGGTACATCTTCGTAGAGGCATCAGCCCTGCACCATGTCGAAAAGCTGATTGGCAGAGTTGGAGTATCGACCACTCCGATGAAAAACTGCAGGAAGGTTCTGGATGGTGAGTCTCCACTTGGTGATGTCCTGCCGTATCTCGAGCCCAAGGCCGCTACCACTGGTATCGAAGAGGGTAGCATCGTGGAGATTCACGGCGGTGCCTTCCGAGGACAGGCTGCCCGTGTGACGAGAGTGACCGAATCCAAGGAAGAAGTCACTGTCGAGTTGTTCGAAGCTGCTGTCCCAGTCGCATTGACTGTGCGCGCCGACCAAGTCAGAGTTACCCAGCGAGTTGAGTAGCGCTTCTGATACGCCCTTTGGGCGTTGCATCACTCTCAAATAGGGACAGTAGGTCGGCGGGGCGCACCCAAAGGAGGTAACTACGCATGTCTGCACGCAACGAGACACCGCACAAGGTGATTCAGATGCTAGGGCAGAAGACATGCAATGGATCATGGGAAGAGGCTACGGAGAACCTCACCATGGACCAAGTGAAACAGATTGCTGGGGATCAGTCGGACCGACTGACTGGAGCGAATCTGTACGCCCAATGCCGCGAGGTCATGGGCACTTGTGTCTCAATGAGGGTGAATGTAGAGGGTATGACTCCGAAGGATGCTCTCCAAGCCATGAGTGAGGGGAGATTTAGCGAACATTTTAGTTGAAATCACGAGTTGCGGGAGAGGTTTTCCTCGTTGACCGCGGAGGTGAATAATTATGCAAGAAAATATCCAGACAGCGATTCAACGCGCACTCGATGAATCTCCTGAGAGGAAGTTCGTAGAATCAGTAGAGATTTCCTTCACACTGAGGGATGTCGACCTCAAGGAACCGGTAAACAGGATTCAGGAGGAAGTCAGACTTCCTTCGGGACGAGGTAAACCTGTGAAAATCTCTATGTTCGCTGGCGGCGAGATGGCTACCAAGGCCAAGGCAGCTGGAATCGAAGTAATTGACCCATCCACCATCGAGGATCTTGGAGGTAACAAGCAACTCGCACGCAAGGTCGCCAACAAGAGTGACTTCTTCCTCGCTGAGATTCCACACATGGGAACTGTAGGACGATTCCTCGGTGTTGTTCTAGGTCCTCGCGGCAAGATGCCTCGACCGGTGCCTCCGAATGTAGATCCAGGAATGATTGCAACCGGACTGAAGGATACATCGATTGTCCGCTCCAGAGACAGAGTTACTTTCCACACAGCATTTGGCTCACGCGAGCAGGGTATCGATGACCTGACAGTAAACGCAGTTGCGATTTGGGAGAGAGTGATGTCGAAGCTCGAGAGGGGAGCAGGTAACATCCGCTCGTGCTACATCAAGACCTCAATGGGTCCGGCAATCAAGGTGGAAGTGGTAGAATGATGTCTGCTAAGGTCGCACCATGGAAGAAGGGTCGTGTCTCGGAACTCGCAGAGATTCTATCCGGCGAGGGAGTCGTCGGTATCGTCGACATAGGTGGAGTTCCTGCTAGCAACATGCTAGACATGAGAAACAGTCTCAGAGAGCAGTTGACTTTGACTATGGCTAAGAAGACCTTGATGAGGCTGGCTTGGAAGCAGGCTGGCCTCAATGAGCAGGACCTAGAGATGCTATTCGAAGGGGCCGTCCAACCTTGCATCGCACACTCCGATAGCCTGAGTTCGTTCGAGTTATTCGCTGAGTTGGAGAAGACTCGTCAGGGTCGCGCAGCCAAGGAAGGAGAAACCGCGCCTTCAGACATCGTCGTTGAGAAGGGTCCAACCGAGTTCGGACCCGGACCGATTGTAGGTGAGTTCAACGCTGTTGGCATCCCAGCCAAGATAGACAAGGGCAAGATTGCAATCCAGAAGACTGTCACTGTAGTGAACCAGGGCGAAGCGATTTCCGGCGACCTAGGTATCATGCTGGCCAAGTTGGGTATCAACCCAATTGAGATTGGTCTGATTCTAATAGGTACCATAGAGGATGGCAGCTTCTTCCCCGCTTCATCTCTGGATCTTGATCTAGAAGGATTCAGGAGTGATATCATCACTGCCACATCAGGCGCATTCAACCTCGCTTGCAACACCAAATGGTTCTCCACTGTCACTATGCCAACTCTACTGTCCAAGGCCAGCAGCGAGGCAATGGCAGTTGCTGTCGAAGCTGGTGTCGTCAATGATGAGACTGCTTCTCTATTCATCTCGCGCGCGAACGCGCACGCTATGGCCATAGCAGGCCAATTAGATTCCTCGGCTCTCGATGAGTCGCTCGTGGAGGCACTGGGTGCCGCATCGAGCACGAGTGCCGTCGCCGCAACCTCCGATGCGGCATCTGAAGACGAGGGCGGTGACGCTCCTGTCGAAGAGGAAGAGGAGGAAGAGGAGGATGCTGGGTTTGACGGACTCGGTGACCTCTTCGGTTGAAAAAAAATAGGTGAGAAAAAATGGAATACGTATATGCTGCAATGCTACTGCACTCTGCTGAAAAAGAGATTGATGAGGATGGCGTCAACGCGGTCTTGACCGCTGCTGGCGTGGATGTTGATGGAGCCCGTGTGAAGGCTCTGGTCGCATCGCTTGGATCGGTCGATATCGGTGAGGCCATGGCTACCGCCGTGGCTGCTCCTGTGGCTGCCTCAGCTGCACCTGCTGCTTCAGGCGGCGGTGGCGGAGAGGCTGCTGCGGCCGAAGAGGCTGAGGCAGAGGAAGAGGAAGAGGACGATGCCGCTGGCTTCGAGGGTCTCGGCTCGCTCTTTGGCTGATTGCAATACCCAAGATTTGACGCGAAGCCGCTATGGGCGGTAGCCTTCAGGCTCGACTATGGCGGTAAGTCGTCTGATTGAGATCCCTGTCAGCGTCACGCCTACTGATGGTATTCGCGCTCTTCGCCAAATCGGTGATTCGCGCGGTTGGTCAATGCGGCGAGTCCAAGAGACTCGTATGGTACACCGATGGGCGATAATCATGCCAATCTCACGTCAAGCCAGAGTGCTGGGACTAGTAGTCGAAGACGGAGTGGCGGTTGGCCTTTCTATTCGCTCTTGGTCATTTGTACCTGGGTCGGCTGGAAGGCTTTCTGTGGTTGCCTTCGAAGTCCCGAGGTCTCTCGAAGGTGAGCAGTGGAGAGATTTGCTTTGTGAGTGGTCCGAGTCCCTTCCGCGCTGTCCTTGGAAGTGGAGTTTTGGAGAAAGGTCGATGATCGGCTACTTCCTACCTGAGTTTCGTCGCTCTAGGGTTCTATTCAGCAGCGAAGGTGTTGATATCAAAGATTGGAAGGGACTACAATACGAGAAAATTGAATGATTTAATCTTGGAAAAAACACGACCCACGCGTCTTCTTATACTGCTCCTGACTACCGCTAGGCATGAGATTGTCCGCTTCAATAGTGGTCCTGCTTCTTGTATCGGTTTCATTCTCAGGGTGTCTGGCCGAAGAGGACATCAAAGAAGAAGGTAATTTCATAGTAGATGAAAGCGAATTAATCGACACTGAGAGTCCTGATTACTGCGGCGATTTCGACGGTGACGGTGAAGCCGATTGCCCGCTCAGCGGATACATTCCCGACACCAATCCATGGTGGTGCAACTCAACCGGGATAGGTGGACATCATGTTGATCCGGCATACGAGGGTCTGGTCAAGGAGGAGCTCGGGCCAGAATTGTGTGAGGTTCTCACATACGAACTGAAGGATGCCATAGAGTGGGCTGCCCAATGGCCGACTCTAGGTGATGCGGAGGATGCCGGCTACACAATGACAGTAGAATATGTCGAAGGCATGGGAACCCACCACATAATGCTCAATGACTTCTCAATGGAGAGTCCTGAATTCGATCCCGAAGACCCAGAGTTCCCGGGAACAATAATTGATGATGTGTTTGAGTACGACAGGCCTGAATTCCTGATGTATGGAGGAGAGGATAGAGGTTCAGAGTTGGTCGGTTTCGCTTGGTTCGTCCGCGCCCCGGCCGATTTACCTCCAGAGGGTTTCACAGGAGATAACGACTGGTGGCACCGTCACCCCTCCATGTGCATCCGAGCCAGCGATTTCCTATTGAGAGGATCAGATGTCGACGAGGAGACTTGTGACAATAGAGGTGGAGTCAATGTCAATCTAGAAGAGTACTGGATGGTTCACGCTTGGATAATCAGGCCCTGGCTTACTTATGATGATGTATTTACCAATCATCATCCCTGTTTGTATGAAGAAGGTCCTGAAGAGGATTTGGAAGCAGAATGTTGGGGCGAGAGTACCGAGCATGTCGGGCATGACATCTAGTGGTGTAATCCATCGCGGATGTTCCGAAAGGCGGAGCGTTTGATAGGGAGGGTAGTGAGCGAGGTGCGAGCAGAATGGACTTCGAGGACCTGTTCAACACCCCAAGGAAGATGCGTATCGCTGGCATCAGTCTAGTGTTCATGCTGGCCTTCCCTCTCTACTTCCATTTCGTCCCGTCTCTGCTCGATGAAGACATGATTGGAGGTGGTTCCTCCGGTCAATCTGGTAACTGGGAAGTCGGCTTTGCTGAGACTCCAATCATCCTGCAAGAGACTCAAGTATTGGGAGATGGTGACACCCATGACACTTTCTTCGATGTCATGACTGAATTGAATCTCGGTTATGTCGAGTTGAATGTGGATTGCAATGACAATGACGACCCTGGGCCGGGTTTCACCGACAGAGCAGAGGGTACCAGTGATGTCAGTCAGGTAGAGGGTGAGTTCGCAGAGGAATCCGCTGACGGGCCGTGCTCGGGAGGTGACTCGGGTTTCACATTTCGATGGGATATCACCCAGAACTACACTGGAGCGAACTACACGGCTACCGGAATGAGTGAGTCGGAACTGCGCGACATGTGGATGGATGGTGGCACAGGCAGAGGCACTTGGGCTGCCACGATTACAGCTGAAATCAATTCCCCGCCATCTCCTCTGGGATCCATCATCGATTCTGATGAGGAGTACGATATCACTTGGACTGCGATGGCCTATGAATTAATCTTGCAGCCAGTAGTAGAAGTGGAGGCCTGATTAGGTCTTGGCGTAGATGCTGATTATATCGCCATCTTGGACCTCGTAATCCGCGCCTATGACTCTTGAGTTCCTCGCATCTACAGCTCTGATGAATCCCTCACCCAAGTCCGAATGGACCTCATAGGCCAGTCTCTTGGCTGTGGTTCCTTCTGGGATGAGAATTGCGTCGGGTAGGATGTTACCTTCTCCGTCAACCCAATGGCTCTCATCTTGAACTGGATATGCTACCCTGCGTGAAAGAGTCCCAAACACGACTTGTGAGAGTAGTCCGAACAATCCCCCGCCCTCCCATGTCAGCGACTCGGAGATAGATTGGAGTGCGTTCCGTTGCTGCTCTGTCATACTCCCCTCACCCTTCGCAGTTATTTCGAATCCGGTGTCGCCTGGTCTGCGCTCAATAATACCGGCAGCGCTGGCCCTGCTCAATGCGAGTTCGGCCTCAGCGCTGGTTGGAACAAGGACGCCTCCCTCTTCGCTGATCTCATGTTCTAACTCAGTCCATGCCCCGGTAGAAGCCAAGTCGGCCTTGTTCGCAGCAACAGAGAACGGGAACAGGGCCTTGCGAATCTCTGAGGACATGGTCATCAATTCGGAATCACCCCACTGCGAGGCTGATTCTGAATCAGGATGATGAGAACGAACGCCGGATAGGCCTATGTTGATGTGGGTTTCTGTCGCACCGATTCCAGTGAGTTGTGTAAGTGCGTACTCGAAAAGTGCCTTCTCTCCCTCCGCCTGTACTCTCCTAACAGCACGACCCCAACCTCCTCTCAGTATTCCTGCTATCCAAGCCTCAATCTCTTCGACTAGGAATCGGTGCTCTTCCATCGGCTCGGAGCCACCGCTACCGACTGGATTACCATCCAAATCGGTTGAACCAGAGACATCAACTACCTGGATCAGAGCATCACATCTAGCTAGGTCAGAGAGGAATTGGTTACCTCTTCCCTTGCCCTCGTGAGCACCCGGGACCAATCCTGCGACATCCACTAGAGTTACCGGCACGAGCCTGCGATGCCCCGAACACGAGCCTGAGTTTGGCTCGCAGATGCTGCCTTCCCTAGGGTCGTCCTTAGCAGTGGGATCCAGTCGGCCAGCCTCTTGCCTCCTCTCTCTGAGTTCAGAGCAGGCACATGCCGAGAGCAGGGGCAGCCAGGCAACACCGACATTGGGCTCTATTGTGGTGAAAGGATAGTTCGCGATATCTACAGGAGTTTGCGTCATAGCCGAGAAGGTAGTCGATTTTCCGACATTCGGCTTGCCGACCAACCCTATCCGCATGATATCCCCCTAGTGATGAAACGGGGACTCTTCCCTCAAGGTGACGGTGTCAATCAAGTTCTGTCGGAGAGCCAGTCTCGTCGCTCTCACCCACTGGAACCACAGTAGTGTCGAGGTGTGCCCCTCCTGCTAGTATCCTTCGAACTGAAGTCGGAGTAGTAAGGGAGTAATCATCACGGGAAATCGAAGTGGAAGTTGGCCTTCCCTTGGAAACCGGAGCTCCGCGGTATAGGCCGCTAAGTGCGTTGAGTGCGTGCATGATTGCTCCTATGGCCGTGCCGTAGAACAGAATTGCGCCTAGTACTCTGACTTCACCGGACACGATGCCGGTGGAATCAGCAGCAGCTTCGATTTGTGCGAAATCTGCCATCATCGTGATGGCTAGTCCGAAAAAGGCCCCCCATCCCATCATCCAGAATGCCCAACGGGAGCGGTTGGCCGACAGCAGGCTCCTACCTGTAATTGAAGGATAGAGGTTCTGGGAGGCTCCCAGAGCGAGTGGGACTAGGACCAACCAAATGACCATGAGCACCAAGGTAGATGATAACCCCTCCAACTCTGGATTGTGGGAGAGGGCATCAGACTGAACAAATAGTGAAGCAACCGCTAGAGGTAGCAGCATCGAGGTTCCAAGATTAATCTCAGGCACTCCTGCGGAATCTGGGTTCTCAACGAATGCATCTCCACCGCGCAGAGTCATCATGATATTAGCGACTAGAGCCATGACTGGTACTATCGCGAGTGCCATCAGGAATGCCACTGCTATGCCATCTGTAGATTGCATTGAGATTTCTTCAAATCCTACCAGCAGCATGTCGGCTGCCATTTTGCCGTCGGTATATCCCATGGGAGTGATGGTCACAATCGCGCCGACTGTGGTCACAGCAGTCAGAGATCTCGACCATAGCGGATTGCCAGTGGCGCTGGAGGAGACATAGAGTGAGATACCGGCTAGAGTGGCGAAGAAGAAGGTGCCACTAACCAAGTGTGCGAGTAGCCATTGTACCGAACCAGAACCGATTCCTCCCAAGATAGTTGCAACCACAGAGACTGGGTCGGCGAGCATTCCGAGCATGATTAGCCAGCCTGGTAGCGGCAGAGCGGACTTTCTCTCGGATACAGTCAATAGGAGATTAATCAGAACAGCGAGGAATGCCAATCCGTGTAAAATAGTGGCAATCAGGAAGATGTTGACTCCCAAAATTTCGGGATTGTGTGCGGCGATGACGAGGAATAGGACTGACAGAGTCCATAGATACGAGACTAGGGTTCCGTTCTTCTCACTCGCAAGCTCGGTGTCCGCGAGTTTTGGGATGATGTGGAAGCTGCTGGAGATAATCAGCATCCCAACCGCCCCGTATAGGGTGGCGAAACCAGCAGCATAGAGCAGTGAGGTGGAAGTGGGGCTGTAACCCCATGAAGATAAACTATGGAGAGCATGTGGGTCGTAAGCAAGCCATAGCCCCTCAAATGTGAATAGTGAGGCCAGAATAAGCCAGAATAATCCATGCATCATCCAAGTCTTCGATGCTGATCCCTCACGGCCCTCGACAAAATCGATTGCAGGTCCGAGAGCCTTACCTAGGGCAAAACGACACATCGACTTGACAACATCGTTGAGTATCCCAAGACCGTTTTGCATCAAGAAATAGGCTAGGAGCATTAAGCCCCAGAAAAATGCCATCGAGGTAACTACATCTCCCATATCTCAACCTCACTCACTCGTCGCTTCAGTCATCATAGTAGCAATGATTGCAAATACTCCTAGCATCACTCCCAGAATGAAGAACCAAATTCCTGAATCGAATACGCCATCGAAGACAGGTAGTATGTCTGAGATAACCGGTAGATCGCGGCCCGGGAACAGTATCCCATGTAGAATCAGGGTGGCTAGAGAAAGAACCAGGCCTAGTGCCAGCACAACCCATGAGGATGAAGGTTCACTCTCTCCTTGAATGAATTCACCCACCGAATCCGTAGAATCTGATGACATCATATCGCCCCTTCTCGGCAAACGAGATGTCACGACCACAGAAGATTGCCCCTTAAGCATTGGGCGAGGGACTTCGTCCCTCGTCAGGGTGCTCGGAGAAGATCCGTTGGCGCACCCCGTCTGTCACTGCCGGTTCCAAGGGGAACTGGGAGAATCAGGTCGTTGTCAATCTCAACTCTCCAGACTGACTTGCAGCCGCAATCAAGGCCATCGAGTTCCCGGAGGTCTGCAGACACGGAATAACGCTCTATGGCGGCTACGATTTCCTCGTCGCACTTGCCGCAATTGTGTGCTCCTCTAAGTTTTCCACCAGCAGTGGGATGGACAATCATCCGGGTTCCGGAGCCAGCGGTATCAGAATGTGTGCTCTCAAGCATGTCTACCAGTGACCACAGCCACGGTGGTCGATACTCACGATTGCGGTAGAGTCGGTCGACCACGGTGCGTCGCTGGATATTCATTGGATTCACTGAGATGTCGTCTGAGTATGGGGCGACCTCTGTGACCCACTTGGTGGTGAGCCTTAGGGCGTCACCTTCAGACATGAATGGGGGTTTGAACAGAAGGTAGGTCTTGACTCTCAAGCCGTTGTCCTTGAGCATCTCGACCGAGCGATGCCACTGCTTGGTTGAGAATCCCTTGTTCACATGGAATCTCAGCACCGTGTCATCATAGGCTTCGAGGCCGATTGCGACCGTGCACCCTGGGTGCCTCTCAGCGACCCATGTCATCTTCTCCGGAGTGCACATCTGGGCTTGAGCCTCGATGACCAGATGTAGTCCCCTCTCATGGGTCTCCCTGAGAATAGCATCCTGCCACTCAGGAGGATTCTCGCGGTCCTCGAAGAAGGTCCCAGATGTGTATACCTTGACCATACTGCAGCCATCAAAGTCGTCTAGCCTGCGCTTAGCCTCCTCCCACTGGGCGAACAAGTCATCGGCAGACACATCGTCACGAACATCGTTGAAGTAGCCGCAGAAGGTACAACCGGACTTCCACCACCATACGCACCCGCGAGTCCGGAATATCACAGTGGCAGCGGTGCAGTGAGTCCCATCTGGCATAATCTCAGGTGTCTTGTAGACAGTAGCCGGCTCGGTAGCGTCCCATGACTCTCTCCTTCTCACCGACTCGGGAGTATTCTCCGGGGCCTTGATGAGATGGTGGACCTTCACAGCCTTCGAGCCGTCGCCCAGCATCCCACATGCCTGTGCCATGGCTGTGCCGTCGACAGCGGTGACTTGAGGATGCCGTAGGCGATGCTAAAGGGCCTGAGTGGGGTGACTAGGGCGTAAGGAGGGTCAAGATGCGCGGCTTCCATCTAATTCAGAACGTCCTATCTGTGGTCGTCATGCTGTTCATCGCCGTAATCTGGGGAGTGGCAGCTGCCCCGGGATATATCCTCTTGATGCGAATCAGAGAGGGGGTGGTCGGTGAAGGGATACTCATTGAGGCTGTAGGAACAGGGGTCGGGCTCGGTCTGGGATATCTGTTCTGGGGCATCTGCATGGTCATGCTTTGTGGCCTATTGGGAGGTCTGATGCGACCACGACTGGAAGAGGGGCGTGTTCCGCTGCAGTCCTTCACTACCATTCAGTGGGCATGGTCGATGATCTTCCATCGCTCTGCTCTGCTATTCCTCTGGGTAATAGTGCCCTCTTTCCTCGGCAACACCTACTACCGCCTAATGGGGGCCAAGATTGGCAAGGGAGCTCAACTAAACACAGACAACATCAACGATGCTGGGATGGTTACTCTAGGAGAAGGTGCGGTGATGGGAGGTCATGCAACCATCAATGCCCACCTAACAGAGAAAAACGAGTTGGTTCTCTCTCCTGTAAAAGTGGGTGATGGTGCTCTTTTGGGCACCGGTAGCATAGTCCAGCCCGGCTGTGAGATTGGAGCTGGGGCGGTTGTAGCATCCAGGGCAGTTGTGCCTAAATGGACCAAAATACCGCCTGGAGAGGTCTGGGCCGGGATACCTGCTAAGTGCATCCGCCTATCTGACGGTACAAAGCCGGGTGATTGAGTGGCCAAGTGCAGCGGAGTAAAAGAGAACGGTACTGATTGTAGAAGTCCGACGATGTACAAGTCTGATTATTGCAAAAAACATCAGGCTCAGGATCCTTCAATCATTATCTGTATGGGTACACAGCATAGTGGAAGAACCTGCATCAGAGAGGCGATGAAGGGGGAGCTGTTCTGTAGAGGGCATCTGACTCAAAAGGGGGATATAGAGAAGTTACAGTGCCCTCGAGGATGTGGTCAACTTACATTTCGACTATGGAATCAAAGTGGATACTATCATTGCGATGAATGCAAAGGAGCGATGCTAGATGCCAAGCGCTTAGAGACCAAATTGGCTGAAGATTTAGCACATAAATTCAATCATCTGCTTGAGACTGAAGGGGAGGAGTGCTCCCTCAGATGCCCTAGTTGTGAGGGTTTGATGCTGGAATTCAAGATTGTCTATGTTATGCCCGAGGGAGGTGGAGTTGGAAATATTGGGCCTGTTGGAGATATCAATCCAGGCGCGATAGTTGGGATACTAGCCATCGTGGTGGTTGTTGCGGTTGTTGCTGCGGTTGTTCATTCGGCAAAGAAGAAGGAAGATGACGAAGAAAATGAATCCAGCGGCCCTGTGATGGTTATTGATGGATGCAAAGATTGTGGCACATTCTGGTTCGATGCGAACGAGCTGAAGGTTGTCCGACAGAGTACGAGTATCAGGGGGGCGGACGAAGGGGAAGGAGAAAAGCCCGGGACCGTTGCAAATCCTGATTGGAAAGGTGCAACAGAAACCAACCTAGTCGAGGCCATCTGGGGGAGAACTGAAAACACCAATTGTGTGTATGTAGATGTGAGAAACGGTAAGAAGTGTCGAAGAGTCACTTACAG
>NZWD01000010.1 GCA_002698225.1 Methanobacteriota archaeon
AGCAGCGATTGCAGTCAGTCCCGGAGCCACCATCTCGCGCAGAGCTGCCTGAGTAGAGATCTCAACGCATCGGGCACTGTCGGGCTTGACGCCCTCTCTACCCTCTAGCAGGCCGTCTATATCGCGGAATTGGCGACGAATCTCGGTGACCATATCACCAGCAGCCTTGCCGACACTGGTCATCGTCATCGAGGCGATGACGAATGGTAGCGCACCACCGATTAGTAGTCCGATGACAACTATCGGCTCAGTCAGACTGAGGTCTGCCGCCTCAAGTCCACTTGAGGTCTTGAATGCGGCAAACAGAGCTAGAGCGGTCAGAGCCGCAGAGCCAATGGCGAATCCCTTGCCTATCGCTGCGGTTGTGTTGCCAATACTGTCGAGGCCGTCTGTAATCTCACGAACATCTGAGCCTAGCTCACTCATCTCTGAGATTCCACCAGCATTGTCAGCCACCGGCCCATATGCATCAACAGTCATCGTGACGCCGACTGTGGCCAGCATTCCCATTGCGGCCATTGCGATTCCGTACAAGCCCAAATCGCCGCCACCCATGTAATGGTTAGCGCCGAAGATGCCCCCTGCGATGAGAATGATTGGAAGGAATGTTGACTGCATCCCAACTGAAAGGCCCGCGATGGCGTTGGTAGCAGGGCCAGTCTTGGACATCTCTCCGATGTGAGGAATCGCCTTAGGAGATATTCCGAAAACATCCTCAATCCCCGTGTAGTACTCGGTGACGAGTCCTATTGCAATTCCAACTATGCTACCGATGATTACTGCAATCATTGGGTCGGTACCTGTATCCAGTTCAAGATAGCCGATACCGAACCAACCACCTATCCAGAATAGAATCGCGCCGATGAAAGTGGTGTTTCTCAGTGCAGCAGCAGCATCTCCCCCCTTCATCAACTCCATGCTGAAGACGCCTATGATGCTAGCCGCGTATCCTACAAATGCTAGGAATAGTGGGAGTATGATATAGTGCTCACCCATCTCAGAAGAGGCTTGGGCTATGACCATGGCAGCGATGATTGAGCCTACGAATGACTCGAAGATATCAGCTCCCATTCCTGCTACATCTCCCACATTATCGCCGACATTGTCAGCGATGACACCGGGATTTCGAGGATCATCCTCTGGAATTCCAGCCTCGACCTTTCCGACGAGGTCGGCTCCTACATCAGCGGCTTTGGTGTAGATTCCTCCGCCTACTCGAGCAAAGAGGGCTATCGAAGAAGCTCCCATTCCGAAGCCTGCGATGTTCTGTACAGAATCACCGGTGCCTAGCCACATGGCCATCATTGAGATGCCGAGAAGACCTAGTCCACCTACAGACAGGCCCATCACAGCTCCACCATTGTAAGAAACAGCAAGTGCTGCTGATTGTCCACCCTCTGCTGCGGCCATTGCCGTGCGCCCATTGGCGCTGGTAGCCGCGCGCATACCACTGAAACCAGCCATTACGCTTGCCGCAGCTCCAGCGAGGAACGCCACTGCTGTCTCCCATCCAGTATCTGGATTGACATACAACAACGCAGCAACCACTGCAATGAATATGGCAAGATACCTATACTCAGCATTCAGGAAGGCCATAGCACCATTCTGGATTTGCTGAGTAATATCTGCAACAATTGGATTGCTAATCTCGATTTTGTTAATCTTATTGTACAGCATGAAAGCAATCAGTAGCCCTACTATTGCTGTCCCTGCTCCTATTTCTTGGATGTTCTCTATCTCAATCATACTATTCGCCTGTCGCCCCGCCGACCCAAGACCCGCTTATAATTCAAATCGTAATTCTGGACTCTGTCCAGCAACCGTTCAATGTCCAAGGGTGACTGAGGCGAAAGAGGACAGTATCCCGGCGCCGTCATGTTCGCCCTTGAATGATGAAAACTCCTCCTTCGTGATGTGCCCCCACTCGTATGCCCTCTCGATTCGAGCGCGTGCCGCTTCCGGATGGAACTGCAAGCCCCAGGCTGGCAAAGCACTGCCATCTTCAGCATGGACCCGTACCGCAGTCACTCGGTTGTGAGTAGTCTTACTCAGGAGGGCGCAAGAATCTGGAACTGTAATTACATGGTCTTGATGAGTGAAAAGTCCAGCTACACAAGATCCATCCGAAACATGCGAAGTCAATAATTCATCATCAGCCCCTTCTTCTGTCAAATCCAAATCCCAGATTCCACTGGATAGTGAATCAGCGCGTTCGATAGTGGCACCCAATGCGTGACATAGCAATTGGTGCCCGAAGCAAATCCCCAGAGTAGGCCGACCGGCGAGAGCAGATGCTCGCATCAACGATGCTGCTGGCCCCATCCAATCCTCCCAGATGCTGACATTGCGTCTAGAGCCACTGCAAACAACTGCATCAACATCAATTTCTTCCAACCACGCACTCATCCTAGCATCATCCTCGTGCATTGGCATGACGATTCTGCGGAATGAGACATCCTTGCCCTCAAGCTCCACATTCGTAGATTGCCAGAACGGAAACTCATCATCCCAGTGAGGGACATCTTCCTCGATGAGCTCTACCTCGCCCGAATCCGACTTCATCCCAGCCTCGAAAGATTGCATCTGTGGAGTTACTAGCAGCAATTCAACATCCCCGCGCACAGCGAATGGCCTGACGACCTCTTGATTACCCCCGTGCCCGAACGCAGCGCGTTCCACCAACAGGTCAATCATCAATACCCGCGTGTCTGCACCCATGGAGTGCCGAGGGGCAATTGGTTGAAAGGCCACCCCATAGACTGAACCACCGGAGAGAACATGGTAGACAAGCAGACCATCCTTGATTCGGTGGGCCCAGTACAAGCGGTTCTGGACGCTCACGACGGCGTCGTCAATGTCATGGACACTACTGATGGCGTGATTATGATTTCACTAGAGGGCGGTTGCACGGGTTGCAGTGCCACTCCAATGACTGCGATGCAAATCTACTACTCCCTGATGAAGCTTGAAGATGTCAATGATGTTATCTTTGCAAACGGGGAACTACCAGCCTATATGCGTGGCTTCATCGACGACAAACTCGCTGGAGAATAATTACTCCTCTTCGCGCCTCATCTTCGCTATCTTGTGTGGATTGGTCTCACCTTGAACATCCTTTCCCTTGATGTTCATCACCGCTGATATAGCCACAATTACGGCAATTACTGCCATCGGTCTAGCCATGTTCCTCGAACCCCACAACTCGCCTCCCATGTAATGTAGAGAGAATAGCAGTACTGCGGATACTAGGCAAATCATAGCTATGGCCCTCTGAGCCAATAATTCCCCAGACTCAGAACGTGAGAAGGTCCCAATAGACATCCACAGAATCACCGCTATACCGCATAGGCTGACAGAACCGGTCTCTAGCAGATTCACCGTGCCCATGACTAGGCGTGTGGCGGTCCCTTGATTAGGTTAAGTAGAACAATCTCAGAGGGACACAGTCAAGTCGCATGACCGCTGGTTGGGGGCATGGTCAAGACATCTGGGTGGAAGTTGCCCGAGTCTAGAAGACAAGACCCACCGTTTCTAACTAAGTCACAGATAGCAGCGGCGCTGGAACAAGTCGCCGTTTTGCTTGAACTCGACGGAGCAAATAGGTTCAGGGTCATCGCCTACCAGAATGCTAGCAGGGCCCTAGCCTCGCTTGAGGAAGACATCCTCACCGTGGTCAGAGAGGAGAGAATTACAGATGTGAAAGGCATTGGCAAGGGCCTAGGCGGGCTCATCACGGAGGCGGTGCTACATGGAACATGGGGCGATTTACCATCACTTTACGAGAGGATACCACCCGGACTGATGGAAATCGTAGAGATTCCCGGACTGGGCCCTAAGAGAGCACGAACAATGTACCAAGAACTTGGGGTTGACTCGGTTGAGTCCCTCAAAGCTGCCTGTGAGATGGGCCATGTGGCCCCATTGTCAGGATTTGGTGAGAAGAGCCAGCAGAAGTACCTCGAGGGCATCGAGCTGCTCAGACGCTATCAGGGTAGGAGCAGGATGGATGTCGGACTACTCTATGGCAGATCACTGGAGGAGAAAATCTCCTCGATGCCCGGGGTAATTCTAGCACAGTTGGCAGGCAGCGCACGTAGAAGGAGGGAGACCATAGGAGATCTCGATATTGTGGTCGGTGCAAATCCTCAGGACCATGATTCAGTAATACAATCTATTCTGGAACTGCCTGGAATTGCCGAAGTGAAGGGTCACGGTGAATCCAAGGTCAGCCTGATACTTGAGTCCCAAGTACTAGGTGGCTCACCTGGCGAAGGCAGCGTGGATGCAAACTTGGCCGAGGCTCTGCTGGAGCGCAGCAGTGATGCAACTATCGACGCCCAAGTAAGAATCGTCACACCCGACACCTTCCCGTTCACACTGGCTTACTTCACTGGATCTAAGGAGCACAATATCAGGATGAGGCAGGCTGCAATAGACCGCGGACTCCGGCTGAACGAATTTGGACTATTCAGCGAGAAGGACGCGGGAGATGCTATTGGCCTCGACGCCGCTAAGCACACCTTGGATTGCCCCACCGAGAAGGAAATCTACAGCCATCTTGGAATGCAATGGGTGCCCCCGGAGTTGCGAGAAGATACGGGTGAGATTGAGGCGGCTACTAATGGGGTAGCCGGACTACCACAATTGATTGAGCCTACAGATATCCGAGGCGCCATGCACAATCACACAATCGCATCAGACGGTACTGCCACCCTTGAGGAGATGGCCTCGGCAGCAATGGAGTTGGGGTGGGAGTATCTCGGTATCGCCGATCATTCAGAGGTACTGAACATCGGCGGCAGGCAGATTGGAGTCCCTGCTGCGGATCTCTCTTCGCAGGCTGAATCAATACGGGCTCTTAATGAGCAATGGCGCGACTCGGGTCAGAACTTCAGGCTGCTTCACGGCAGTGAGTGCGACATACTCGTAGATGGCAGTCTGGACTATGACGAAGAGACACGCAAATCTCTCTCCCATGTCATCGGAAGCGTGCACGCCCTGGGGAGTTGGAGGAACCGGGACGAACTCACTAACACAGAGGCACTAATCAGAGCCATCGAGGATCCGACCTTCACCATACTAGGTCATCCGACTGGGAGAATCCTACAGGGAAGAGAGGGATTCCCAGTTGACATGCATTCAGTTCTGCGCAGAATGGGGGAGTTAAACTCTGAGGGCCACCTGAAGGCGGTTGAGATTAATGCCTCGCCATATAGGCTGGATCTAGATTGGCGTCTATGCAAGTATGCTAGGGACCAAGGAGTTCCAGTATGCATCAATCCAGACGCTCATGACACCAATGGGCTGCAAGACTACTGGTACGGGGTGCAGATTGCTAGGAAGGGTTGGCTTTCTGCTGCAGATGTCCTGAATACCCGTAGCGGCTCGGAGATTGAGACGCTGCTTGGTATCTGATGAAACTTAACAGCGAGGCCCTCTAGGGCGGGCTATGCGATTGCTTCGGGCAACTGTGTTCGGATTGATTGCTATCTTCCCTGGAATCATAGTCGCTCTCTTTACCTACCTGCTTCTAGGCGGTTCTACGGAATCTTACGAATGGGAGAATTGGATGTATGGGCCTTGCTATGGGATTCCCGCAGCTTTCGTCGTAGTCGCATTCTTCTTGGGCCTAAGGGAGGACAGCGAGGTCTAGTATGCGTCGTGCCCAGAAGGCCGAAAAGATAGGCAAGATTCTAGATGACCTGTACCCTGAACAACCGATACCTCTCGATCATAATGACTCTTACACGCTACTAGTGGCTGTAATGCTCTCCGCTCAGACCACAGACAAGAAGGTCAACGAAGTTACTCCAGACCTGTTTGCTAGGGCCAACACCCCTTACAAAATGGCCGAACTGGAAGTGGATGAGATTCATGACACGATTCGCCAGATTGGCCTTGCCCCTACTAAGGCGAAGAATCTCAAGAGAATGGCCGAGCAGATTGTAGACGATGGCGGAGGAGTCAGGCCTGATTGGGAGTTCCTAGAATCTCTTGCTGGAGTTGGCCACAAGACTGCCAGCGTAGTAATGGCGCAAGCATTCGAAATTCCTGCCTTCCCCGTAGACACTCACATCCACAGACTCGCCTCTCGTTGGGGTCTGTCCAACGGTAGCAATGTAGTCAAAACTGAGAGTGATCTCAAGTCAGTATTCCCTGAGGATACTTGGATTCGAAGGCACCTGCAAATCATCTACTTCGGAAGGGAACACTGTCCTGCTCTGCGCCACGACCTCGAACAATGCCTTATCTGCTCGTGGGCTGCGACTAAGAAACGAAAAAGAGAGGAGATGAGTAGATGAGAGCCGGGAAAAAAGACAATGAGATATTCAAAGGACGAGTGATATCATCCGGTTTCGCAACTGGAGATATGGTGGTTATTGGAGACTGGAAAGACTCTCCTCATGGCCCCTTTACCAATCTGATGTGGGCCAAGCCGGACGGAACTAGGGTACTGATAGCACCATCCCGAGAGCTAGGCGACTTCGTCTCCTCGCTGTATTCGTTCGAGGAAGTCATTGTCTCTCGGATGGAAATTGAGAGGTCTGACAAATCTATTGATGTCAGTTGCGACCTAGGTCGCGTTTCCATGGAGTGGGGGATGACTATCCCACTGCCATTCTCAAGGCCACGTTGGTTCATTGCAAATGTTGAGGCTTTGTTTGCGAGACTGTTCTTCGGCACTAAGACACACGGTACAACAAGAAATGGCCTAAAGGAGTGGTACCATGTTCGAGGATTGTCAAGGATGAAATCGGTAATGCTCGACCTAGATGGTAGAAGCTCAAACCAGATGACGGGAATGGCCCCATCAGCCTGCTTCGGCTTCAGTAGCCCCCCTAGGATGCCCCTGAGTGTGAGAGTCGATTCGCACATCGCCGCAGCCGAGTCTTGATGTGTGTCAAACGAGTCGGGATGCCATGGCAGAACTACAGGTTGGCGACAAGGCTCCTGAATTCAAAGCAATAGTAACCGATGGTTCGGAGATACAACTCTCTGAGATTCTATCCTCTGGTGAGGGTGTAATTCTGTACTTCTACCCTAGAGACAATACTTCTGGCTGTACTGTGCAGGCATGTGACTTCAGAGACAGTTTCGGTAGATTCTCCGGTTCCGAATGGAGAGTCATAGGAGTATCCACCGATTCCGCTTCTAGCCATCAGAAGTTCATTGACAAGAATGATCTCCCCTTCGAATTGATTGTCGATGAGGACGCAACCTTGCATGAGGCCTACGGTACTTGGAGGGAGAAGAATATGTATGGCAATACCTACATGGGAACTCTAAGGTCGACCTTTGTGATTGGCCCAGACGGGAGCCTGAAATGGGTCAAGTACAAAGTCAGTCCCAAGGGGCATGTGGAGGAACTACTCTCCGATCTGGGGGTCAACTGATGGGAATCGACGAGCGTCGCAAGTTGATCGAAGTCTTCCTGCGCCGTTGTGTAACCTATGCTGATGCTTCCATAGAGCGCAAGAAGAAGCGTGGAGATGACGAGAAAGTCATCGCAAAGTGGCAGGCATACCGTGACTTCACTGAACATTCCGCTGAGGAAGTTGCATCTGGCGATCTCGACACCTGGCTAGAGGACGATCAGACCTCAGAGTCAGGAAGCTGACCCCATATCGCCATACCCAGATTGTGCCGATCAGTGTCTACTCTCATCCTTGAACCGGCAATCATCAGCAGCGTATCGCTGTCATTGAGGGAGAAGACTGGGTATCCAATCCTGTCGCTAATGCTCTGAACATTCCTTCTACAAACATCTTGCTGGCTGGGCATGTGAGTCAGAGAGTCGAGGTCGACTAGGAGCATGTCTCCTCCTAACAGGGACCTCTCGGCCCCCTCGAGAGGGAGACGATGCAGATTATCTGGCTTCAAGTAGACAACCTTCCTATCCGGTCTTGGGACAATTCTCCCAGTCCTCTCAGACCACATATCCTCGCCCAGATCATGGAACCTGTCGTCGGCTTGGGGCCCGGGGTCTACTGACTTCACCTTGCTCTTTGGTTGAGCTCGTTGAACCCCCGATGGATCGGGAAGGCCCAGCAACCTAAACAGATTGACCATGGCTAGCGGCAGGACTAATCATCAAAGAGTGCTTCTATGTCCTCATTGTCTAGGGCCTCATCTAGAGACACTGCTACACTTTCCGTAGATTCGGCCTCCGCCTCATCTGGTGACTCTCCAATCAATTCCTCGAATGCGCCTGACAACTCCTGATCCATAGGCTCTGAATCTGGTACATTCTGCTGATCATTACTTAGCGATTCTTCGCTAGCCTTTGCAGAGTGCTCTTCATCCATCTTCCTAGGCCCTCCCTTTCGCTTGTCCTTGTCGAAAGGGTCGTAGTCAGGATCATCGAAGGCATCATCCATCGAGACCTTCCTTCCTCTGCCTCTTACTTCCTTTTGCAGCGGAGAGGGTGCTGCGTCGGTTTGCGAAGTACGCATCCTCTGGAGAAGAACCGCCAATAGAATCGCAATCAGAGCTACAAGGCCGATGTAGATTCCATAATCGGCCATTAGAGTTGACAACCCAAAAGGTTCCTTCTTCACTTGAATTGAGAGCGTGATGGAAGCCCCCTCTCCCTCATCGTAAGCAGTCATTCTGACTGTCTTCGCCCCTTCTTGGGAGAAGCTGACCTCAATCCACATCCCTTGCCTGTCGATATCGTTGGCCGGATTGCCATCTCCATCTGAATCGACCTCAGCGTCCAAATCCCATACATACACCATGTTGGCCATGTCGAACTCAGAATCAGTAGTGCCATTCGCTGACAGCACAATCGCATCTCCTTGTGTCGGCTCGTAGTCGCTGGCCGATGCTGCGGGTGAAGGTGGCAGGTTGTTGATTTGTACAGGGATTACAACACTCGCACTAACTCCATCATCATCTGTCACATGGAATACTATTGAGCTGGGCGCGGTCGTTGCATCTTCCCATGAGTGAACCAAGCTCTGTGATTCGATATCGCAGTCATCTGTAGAATTGCCTTCTGAGTCAGAATTCACATCGGGGTCCAGATCGAAACAACTCACCAACCCAGCGAGATCATTCGGAGTGTCGCTGACTGCAACTGAGAACTGCATTACTCCTCCCTCAGCCACTGGTAGAGGATTGGAAACTGGCGTGATTGTTGGAGCGATGTTGTTGACGATGAACTGTATAATCAGAGTC
The DNA here is from genome assembly GCA_002698225.1 of Methanobacteriota archaeon. Taxonomy (GTDB): domain Archaea; phylum Thermoplasmatota; class Poseidoniia; order Poseidoniales; family Thalassarchaeaceae; genus Thalassarchaeum. The sequence continues at coordinate 9,181 of NZWD01000010.1, forward strand.
TCAGTACTCGCTCCATCATCATCGACGACCTGTAGAGTTGCTAGATGCTGACCCGATGTCTCGTAGATATGCTCAATCTCGCTCTGGTGGCCCACACTGGAGATTATCAATTCGGGACGATGCTCAGCATCCGGGGCCCAGTGATGCTCGAGTGAACTAAGATCGTTGGGCGAATCATCTGCGAATCCTCGCATGGTTAGTACATCTCCCTCGTTAACCTCGTAGCGAGCGTTCTCTCCCAGTATCTGAGGCACCATCCTGTTTCCATCGAACCAAATCTCGGCATGCGGGTCGCTCGGTGCGATGTTTGTGACTTCAACAGTCAAACTATCCTCAGTAGTGGCGCCGTCATCATCCATGACTGTGATAGTGATAGTGAAAGGACCTTCATCCTGCGGAGTGACGGTACACATCTCGCCAACTTGACCCTCCTCGCAAGGTAGGCCCCATTCTATGTCAATAGGGGCATCCGGGTTTTGAGTATCCATATCGCCACTTTCTTCTATATCGAAAGTGATGGAAGAGAGGACAGGGACAGAACTCTGGTCAGAACCTATCTCAACCTCAGGAGGTCTGTTCAGTATCGTAATGTAGGATTGAGCATGATCCTTATCATTCTCATCATCTGTGACCACTAAAGAGACTAGGAAAATACCGTCGTCCTCCCATGTGTACTCGTGCTGACAATCCTCCTCTGTAGAAGTCCAATTACTCCCGTCCAGTTTCTCCACGGTGAACTCACAAGTCACCCCGCCACCGTCCGTATCGTACGAAGAAAGCCCATTGAAAGACACCTCGGTTAGGGTCAGTGACTCCGATGTAATCGCCAGAGATGCGGTCGGCAGCCTACCTATGAACAAGCCAAACGAGCCCTCGTTATTGGAACGGTTACCATCATCAGTAATCTGTTCGTATGGGTCTGCTGTGAATGTTAGACTGATGTCTCCCGATGGGTGATTCGCAGGAACTTCCCAAGTAACATCAACACGCATCTCCTGAAGACTTCCAAGACTTGGAATTGCGGTTGAAGAAGTGGTCCCGTCTGGATTTTCCACTAACATTGTTGTCTCCGGAGAGGGGAGAATGCCCCGATTCAATACTGGGACACTGAATGTCAAATTATCTCCTGGAATTGCGTTGAATCCTATACTAGGGTCTAGAGTTACAGTTCTATTTCCTCTAGTCCGTTCCACAGTCACTCCTTCTGAGCGGGATACTAGATCCACAGCATGGATATCAGAGTCTATCGTTACAGTAGTAGCTCCGAAAATCGAATTACTACCATCGTAAATGAATGCTAATATCCCATGACTGCCAACATCATCCTGACTCACTGAATCATCAGGGAGGTGTCCGGTGTTGAATGTGATAAAAGCAGAGCCATTAGCGGCAGTTGTCAAGTTAACATAATGCGCGACACTATTCGCTCCATGCCACTCTCTATGATATGCACCTATCTCATATCGGAATGTGACATCCTCGCCCGAAACTGGTTGGCCCTGGCTACTCACATTAATCCATGCGGACATCTCATAATCAAGAGGTGAAAGAGGAAAATCAGTTTCAATAGAGACCTGTTTAGGACGCCCTGCCGGCTGATATGTCGATAACTCATGCTCAGCCTGAATTCCGAGCCCTGCAACCGAGTAAGATGTCATGATGTCTCCTCTTATCGCTGGACAGTACCACTTGTATCCAATCTCATCACCATCACTGTTGTAATTCGTAATATTGTAAGATTGAGAGCAACCATTGTAGAATACTCCCGGGTAGCCCTGGCTAACGACTTCCCAACTAGTCGAGTTACTATCGGTACTGTCTGAAGGAATGTCTACATAATCACTAGAACCACTGAAATCAGTTGTCTGGGTGTAATTTGTTTCCCAATGTTCTCCAACACTTAGAGGGAAATCATACCCCTCAAGAGAAGGGGCATAGTAGTCTTCTACTGTCAATTCTGCCACATGTACCGTATATGTCCAGAACCATATTTGGTAGAGAAAATCAATGTCGAAAGTAGCCTCGGTTTTTACTGTCGCTAAATCAGATGCCCTAATCCATTCTTCTGTTTCCATTTCGACAATCAAATCACCATTATTTCCGTCAAGATTGATGTTCTCAGCCTCGTAGTAACCTGTTGACTCAACTCTGTAACAGACAAAATCGACATCGTAGTCAATCACACCGTCTTCGTCGGCATCACACCACATTATGTCTGAGACGGTCTGTGTCAGAGTTCCCGTCAAATATTGAACATTGGTTGAGACGCCGGAACTAGATACAAAATCACCAACATCGAGATATCCATCATATGACCATGCATCGTTTCGTTTCCAAGTTGGAACATCAACCAGATTAGTGGTTCTAGAGGAAGATTCCATCACATGGAAATCTGAGAGCTCCTCATCGTTAACTCGATCATCAGTGAAAACGCCATACTGAGAAGACATTACCAGAAGAAACACAAGCCCCAAGGAGGCTCTCGCGTGTGCGCGCATGCCTCGCCGGTACGGCGAGGAACGCATCAATGTCTCCCTCATGTGCACTCTTAGTACAGAAGATCGGCCAATTCGTCTTGGATGAATTGGACAGCCTCTAGAATCTCGTCCTTAGCCCGAGCCCCAGTAATTACCATCTTTCCACTACCGAAAATCAGGCAAACTACACGGGGGTAATCCAGCCTGTAAATGAGGCCTGGGAACTGCTCTGGTTCATACTCCACCTTGTCGAAAGGCAGGTGGAAGGTGAGGTTGTTCAGGTTTAGCTTCCTAGGTAGGGCAGCCAACGGCTCGCCCTCGCGGATGCCACGGATTCGTGGATCTTCCTCCTCGACCTCTTCGTCGGTAGCCGCGCGAATGCCGTCGTCGGTGTCGATGACTCGGGTGTTGTTGTCATCCATTCTAGCAACTCCGGCGTAATCCTCAGGGTAGAAAAGAGAGTAGGTGGCGACCATATTCTGGACTTCAATCTCAATGTCCTTGGAATCCCAGGTATCTATTCCAGCGTCCCTCAGGTCGCTGGTCATCATGTCAATACCCACGCGGATATTGTTGTCATTCTTGCCTCCAGTACAAACCGCACGACCAGACCGGAACATCAGGATCGCCAACTTCGGGTCGGTTACCCGATAGACGACTCCCGGAAATTGCTCGGGCTCGTACTCGCAGTTCAGTTGGATGGCTATGTCAGGTAGATCAAGTTCCTCCGCCACTCTGGTGGAGGCGACTACATTGACTACTGTCAATCTCTCTTCGTCGCTAAGCATGAGGCCGGGACTAATATTCTGCTTATAAAGGGTAGTTGACAGGAAATTAAACTTAGAGCAGGATTTAATGACCTCAAGACTAGTCTTCCAGCAACCGAACTCCGGGCGCCCCAAGACGCGAAACTAGGGGTTTACCTCCGGCCACTTCGATAGCTTCTGCCACTCTTTGAGGATCTCTAGCGAGAGCAATCATACAACCTCCTCCTCCAGAGCCAGTGAGTTTGGCACCCAGCGAGTGTGGCCTAGCAGCTTCTACTAGGGACTCAAGAGAGGGACTACTAACTCCGAGTAGCCGTAACTTCTCATGACATGCGTCCATTGCCATTCCAATCGCTTCGAGATTACCTGCAGACATAGCGGTCAACCCCGCGCTGGTTATCTTCGCTATGGCATCCATCTCATCTCTGAGTTCGGGTTGTTCCTCTAGCAGATTGGCGACACCCGCGACCATCTTACCGGTCGACGACATTTCCCCTGTGAATCCTATGACCAACCATGCCTCGCTCAAATTATCCGGGAGTTCCACTGTGTTGATTGACCATTCTCTCAGTCCCTCAGGAGTCTCCAATTCTGCATCGAATACATGCCTAGTACCCTGCACATGCTCTCCCGAGACCACAATGCATCCACCCAAAGCGCTGGTAGCAGTATCGGTGGGGCTGGCTCGCCCCTTCTGCGCCATCGCCTCAGCCGAGTGCCCCATCCTTGCTAGCGCAATCGGATCTAGTGGCTGGCCCGGATTGATGTGTGCTTGCAGAGCAGCCCCAATAGCGTTGGACAGAGCCGCAGATGAGCCTAATCCAGCGGCTGAGAACAGATCACTCTCAACCTCCATCCTCAGAGGGGTCCCGTCGTACTGGAACACTCGATTTAGTATGTGAGAGATATGGGGGTGTCTAGAAGGCTCGAATGGCATCCCTTCGAGAGTCCACTCTCTCGACTCCTCGATACTGACTCTCACACCACTGTCAATCGCTACGGCGACTGCAGGATGACCGTAGACCACGGCGTGCTCACCGAATAGGATGCATTTGCCGGGTGCGAATCCCCTCGCCATGCTGCTAGGCTAGGCCATGAGCCCATGAGTTTGCCTGTTGGAGCGGTTGCTTCAAGGACATGACATCGCTCCGAGGTTTGTCAGGCATAGCCTGACAGTGATTAGATGGAACATCCCCTTCTGCAATCATACGGTTCCCTCGAGGGCTGGCACATCCTACTCATCATGGGAGCGATTGCAATCGGCTTCTTCGTCTATCAGGTTCGTAAGGCTACCAGACTGGTAATGCTTGGCTCAAAGGATAATCGCTTCGACTCATGGGATGCTAGAATCCTCGAGTTCATTAGTGGATGGCTAGGTCAGAAAAGGGTCCTCAAGGACAGGGTCGCAGGGACAATGCATGTCCTACTATTCTGGGGTTTCCTGATGCTGGCATCAGACATGCTGGACCTCGCTACTGCCAACTTCTTCTCGGACAGACTCCTTCCCGACTTGCTTAATGGCCCGTGGAATGGAATGGTCGAACTCGGCTACACAATGGCCATGATTGGGTGTATTGCAGCTTTGGTCAGACGAGTGGTTTTCACTCCGCAGAAGTTGAAGGGCAAATCTCAGTTAGAAGCTATTGAGGGCAATGTCATTCTGCTGCTGATTTTCACGATTACAACCACATCGTTCGTAATCGAGTCGAAAGAAAACCCCAGCAGCCTTTGGGAGCCACTAGGTTATGCTGTCTCGCAGTATGAAGTGTCCGACTCGTTTGCAGTCGCCTCCTATTGGGCTCATATGCTCTCGATATGCATATTCTTCGTTCTTATTCCATTATCCAAGCACATGCACATAGTCATGGCCGTACCTAATGTGTTCTTCCATGATGTTGGCCCCTCGGCTAAGATGAGACCACTCGCAGTCGATGACTTCGGTAGGGCTGTTCCGATGGACGACATACTCGAAATGGACTCACTGGGTTTCGGAGTGAGTAACTATACTGACTACACATGGAGGCAACTGATAGATGGCTGGTCTTGCACTTCCTGTGCTCGATGCCAGGATGTCTGCCCTGCATATGCCTCTGGCAAGGGCCTCAATCCTATGCAGGTAATCCATGATGTACGCAACTATGCTAACGACTACGCCCCACTCCTCCTATCTTCTGAAAACCCCGAAGAGACAATCATGGAGAGAATCACCGAGGAGGCAGTCTGGGCCTGCACAACTTGCAACGCATGCGTCGATGCCTGCCCCCTCTATATCGAACATGTCCCTAAGCTCACCGATCTGCGTCGCAATGCTGTCATGGAGACCATGGAGTACCCGGAGCAGCTAAATGTCGCTTTCGATAACATGGATGCCGCCCAGAATCCCTATGGATTCGGAGCGCACGAGAGGGCCGATTGGGCCGCCGACCTAGATGTCAAAGTAGGAGAGCCAGCCGAATACATCTACTTCGTGGGGTGCGCAGGTAGCTTCGATGAGCGTAATCAGAAGGTGGCGCGCTCAACTATTTCCCTACTCAAGGAAGCGGGCTTGGATGTCGGCATACTTGGAATGCAAGAAGGGTGCTCGGGCGACCCCGCTAGAAGAGCGGGCAACGAGTTCCTGTTCCAGATGTTGGCCGAGGCGAACATGATGACCTTCCAAGAACTCGGCGTGAAACGAATCATCGCATCCTGTCCGCATTGCTTCCACACCCTCGGCAAGGAGTATGCAGACTACGGCGGAGACAGACTCGAGGTGTACCACCATTCCGAGATACTCGCCAAGCTCCAAGATGAGGGTAAACTCCCGCAAACCAAGAAGAATGGTCGCAGCATCACATTCCACGATCCCTGCTACCTAGGACGAATTGGAGGTATCATCGATGAACCTAGGGCCATCATTGGTGGAGTCGATGTCGAGCCTGAGAGGCATGCTGAGGACTCATTCTGCTGTGGCGCTGGAGGTGCACAGATGTGGATGGAAGAGGATGCGGACAAGCGAGTCAACGAGATTCGGGCCAAGGAATTAGCCGAGACTGGTTGTGACACCGTGGCTGTCGGATGCCCATTCTGCTCGGTGATGGTGAAGGACGGACTTGATACTGTGGGCGCTGAGATGGAGGTATTGGATGTGGCTGAACTTCTATGGGAGCAGATTGTGGCTCGCGACGAGGAGATTCACGAGCTGATGCAGAAACCACTCAAGAGTCTCTCTACCAGAGAGGATAATAACTGACTCAGGAGAAGGAACCAACATGAGTGAAGAGTTCAGATTCTTCGGGATGTCTGTTCCAAATCTTGCTAGAACATTTGGTATTGTTTTGATTGTCTGGAGCTTATACTTGTACTACTACGCCATAGAACCTCCAACTGGACTTAATCCCGATCTCATCGATGACTGGAGGCCATCAATCACTGTGCTGATTCCCGCCTTCCTCGGTCTACCGATGGCAGTCTTGGGGATTATGGCAGGTAGGGATGAGAAGAATCTCAGACACTACATGCATGCTGCAATGGTAGTGGCTCTGTTTATGGCTCTGGGAGGCGCTAGAATCATCAACGGTGGCATGTCATCTTTTGCCTTCATTTCACATCTCCTTCTGCTGCTTTTTGGAGTGGCATTCATGTTTGTAGGCATCCGTTCTTTCAGGCATGCTAGATTGCTAAGGGAAGCAGGAGGAGCGGAATGAAACCCGTCATTGGTGTGACATGCTTCTGCAGAGATACTGTCTACGGAAATTGGCATAGACACGCTGCAATCCTCCCGTCTGCCTATGTTTCTATGATAGAGAGGGCAGGAGGAACTCCTCTAATCATCCCCCCTGCCGGAGATATGACCCAAGTGCTCGACCTGATTGATGGCCTAGTGGTCTCGGGCGGGCCTGACATCTGCCCATCCGCCTATGGAGAGGAGCCAGAATCGATGACCGTTGAGTTCTATCCTGAACAGGATGATACCGAGATGGGTTTGATTCGCGAGGCAATTTCTAGAGACATGCCATTCCTCGGAGTTTGCAGAGGGATGCAGATTCTAAGCGTAATTCACGGAGGCAGATTGCACCAGCATCTGGACACCACTCCCGGGCACGAGGGCCACGGGGGCTTTGACGGAGTTGAGACTGAGCATGGAGTATCGGCTACTGAAGGATCTCTATTGGCGAGTTTGATGGGGTCTTCAATTAATGCCAATTCGACGCATCACCAAGGTGTCGCAGATCCTGGCAAACTAACAGTAACTGGGACGGCTGACCACGATGGGCTCATTGAGGCAGTTGAGAGGTCCGACTTGAGATTCTGTCTTGGCGTCCAGTGGCACCCGGAGAGAGCAGGACATGATGTTCTGTACTCCGGATTGGTCGAAGCGGCGCGGGGTTGATGACCGATAAGCGGCGCAGCCCGGTCAGAATGACTCTCAGAGTCTATGACACACGCTCGCGTGAGAAGCGCGAACTCTCCACCCTTGAGGATGGAAAAGTGAGCATGTATGTATGCGGTATCACACCGTACTCTCCAAGTCATTTAGGGCATGCTCGCTGCTACTTGGCATTCGATGTAGTACATCGCTGGCTGGAAGTAAGTGGTTATGATGTCGAATATGTTCAGAACTTTACTGATATTGACGACAAGATTCTGAATATTTCAGACTCTGAAGGAGTCGATTTCTCGGTCGTCGCAAACAGGAACATAGACGACTACCTTGAGGTCATGGATGCAATGAATGTCCTGAGGGCCGATTACTACCCTAGAGTCACTCAGGCTATTCCGGAAATTATCGACATGATTTCTACCCTTCACGAAAAAGGTCACGCATATGTTGGCGATGACGGAGTCTACTTTGAGATAGACACTGCTCCCGAGAAGTTTGGGCAGCTCACCGGCCAAACTCTTGAGATGGTAAGGGCCGGGGCCGGAGGCAGGGTCGCAGACACAGGGTCAGGTAAGCGAGATCACCGCGACTTCGCACTTTGGAAACTGGCTAAGCCTGGAGAACCATCATGGCAGAGTCCATGGGGAGAAGGAAGGCCGGGTTGGCACATCGAATGCTCGGCGATGTCCCTCAATCAGTTCGGTGAGAACTTCGACATCCATGGTGGCGGGCATGACTTGAGATTCCCTCATCACGAGGCCGAGATATTCCAGTCTGAATGCTGCACCGGAAGCGAACCAGTAGTCGGCTACTGGATGCACAATGGCTTTGTCAATGTTGACGGTGAGAAGATGAGTAAGAGTCTGGATAACTTCTGGACTATTCGTGAAGCCTTTGAGAACCACTCTCCACTCGCACTTCGATACGCTCTGCTGAGTGTTCCGTACCGTAACCCCATCGACCTGACTCCCGAGTTTCTTGATGAAGCCACCATGCACTTCGATAGGCTGGTTGAGGCATACGGAGAGGCTCTTTCCACCCAGGTTAAGTCAGGGGCTGATCTAACTGGAGCGACTGAGCGCTTCGCTGCGGCGATGGATGACGACTTCAATACTAGAGCGGCGATGATTGAAGTTCAAGCAGTAGTTTCATCGAACACCGGTTCAGATGTGGCGGCTTGGTTAGAGAGTCACGCTGGTGAAGTCCTAGGTCTGCTACCGCCTTCTGAGGAAGTTTTAGCGGGACTAGCTAAGGCAGCTTCGGCGAGGGCAGAGGTCTCTGAAAGAGTCGAGGCACTATTGACGGAGCGTGAGAGTGCTAGGAATTCCAAAGACTGGTCTCGCGCTGACGAGATACGAGACGAACTTGCTTCGATCGATGTCATCGTTGAGGATGGGGCCGAAGGCCCGACTTGGCGCCTGGGCTAATCACTCTTCCTCGGAGATCAGAACTGCTGGCTCGCTACCCGCGCGTGCTCTGAGGTTGGAATTGACTACACCTAGCGAGCCGAGAATGACTACTAATGCAACGAAGATGACTACCCAGTAAAGAGGCCCGTCAATCCAACTCTCAGGTTCCGGCTCAGGTTCCGGCTCAGGTTCCGACTCATCCTCTTCGCTATCGATGAATGACCAAGCAGCACGACAAGTCACTTCATCGGGATAACTTCCTGCATCAGTGCAAAGATGCCCTGGAACCGCGACTGCATCAGCCACTTCGAGGTTGCAGAACGAACTGCCAGACTCGATGCACTCATCGGTTGGCTGCATTACCACCATGATTGCACCACACAATAGTATCTTGCTGGAAGGAGTGGATGGCACACTCGCCTCGGACAGAGTAGTGCTATCGGACAGACACTCCTCTAGGTGAATGCCATCTTCGATAGTTGTAGGATGCGGAATAGTTCCACCCCGAGGTCCATATGTAGTCCACAGTACTGGCAATTCCGGTTCGGGCACCTCGGTCTGGTTGTTCTCACTACAGACCATAGTGCCGCTGCAATCAAAGTCATCGCAGTCGATATACGGGTCTCCGTCGTTATCCACCCCATCGCCACAAGCCTCCTCGGTATTCTCGGAACCACCATTTCCTGGATTTGTCTCGATTGGGCCTGCTCCGGCAACTGTTCCATCGACGCGATGGCCGTCCTCATTCAACTCAACATTGTAGTAGTCTCCCCAGAGGTCGATTGTCCGATCTTTCTGGAAAGTCAGGGAGCGGTTTAATACATCGAAATAGCGATCATCACCAAGGGTGAACAGGTATTCGAGAGGAACCTGCGCCCCCTGGTTGCAGGATTGCAGTTCGGCAAGCAGTTCGTCCACTGTCTGCTGAGCCTCGGGAACTCCGTCATAGGTTATGTCGGTCGCCTTGGTGAAACCCTCTCCTTGGATAATCTGGATTTCTTCATCCATTGCCTGCATGATATCCACATCTCCGAACACAGCCATTCCTCCGACCACAACCAGTCGCACATCTGGATCAATTGCCTCTACGACATTTCTGTAGGGGTCAGAGTGGAAGGTATCGAGGACAACTAGGTCGGCCGCGAGTCCCGTCTGTATGCGCCCAGTCTTCTCAGACCATCCTATTGCGTCTACGATGTTGGTGGTGATAGTCTGGACCAATTCATAATCGGTGAAGATGTCTCCGAGTACATTCTCGTCCAACCAATCAGCAGTCTTCAGTTCATGCATCGAGCTCTTAGACCCAGATGGAGCCCAGTCAGGCCCAATCATGATATTGACTCCCTCTGACTTGGCTGTGGCGATATCAGTTGTCTCTCCGTACAGTATGAGGTTAGAGGTAGGAGACCATGCGAGACTCCCTCCTACATCTCCTAGCGCTTCGAATTCAGGCTGTGTAAGTCCAGTTCCATGGATTACAACAATCTCTCCAACAAGTAAATCATTCTGGACTAAAATATCGAATTCGGCTCTACTCGATTCGTCCACTCCTTCAGCTAGGTGTAGGAACCAGGCGTCGAGGTCCCCGGAAGAGTTACCGTCCTTGATGTGCTGACCAGAGTAGTCTGATTCCAGTTCGGTGACTTTCGTATGGATGTAATCCTTGCCAAAATTGTAAAGTTCGATATTGCGCGCAAGCATCGTCTCAAAGGTGTCAGTATTGGATGTTGAACTCCCTTGCAATGCTGTGTTACCTCCAGCAATCGCCCTTAACTCCGCAAAGCGCATGGCGGAAGAGTCTGTAAGCGAGCAACCTACATCCTTAGCATCTCTGTAGGAATCCTCAGCCTGCCATTGGTAGCGGTTATCCCAACCATCGGTTCCGTGATCCCAAAGTGGTATGATGTTGTATTTGGCGTGATTGTGTGGGTCGATGAATCCCGGGTAAATTGTCCCACTTGTCGGTACCGACATGACTCCTTGAGCTATTGAGGGCGCACCATCAGAAGCACTCCAAACTGCTTCAATCATTCCGTCTACTACCAGAATCCTACCGTCCTCGATTATTGAAGTCTCAGATTCCATAGTTACTACGCGCCCCTCAAGGATGTACTCGCCCCGATGTATGTGGTCTTGAGGGGGATAGCAGTTCCCTTGCAAGTGGTTGGCACCGCCCCACTCCTGGTCGTTGGCGCCACCGGGAGTCGGACTGCCGTCAGACATCTTCACCCAGTTGCCACTAGAGTCGTATCCGTACGGTATGTCCCAGTCAGAATCCTCGCCTTCGTAACTAACCGAGTCAAGCTCCATACCTGAACCATCCATCAGGCGTATTGTGTCTCCATCCCAGAAATCGAACTCTATCCCGGTCCATGAGCGGTAGAATACGATGTAGGCACCCGGCTCTAGTATTGTACCCCAGCCAATACTACAGGCAGGAGATCCTCCATCGGCAATGTCATCCAACCACCAGCCACCGATGTCTATGGCTTCAGAAGTCGGGTTATGCAACTCTACGAACTGGTCGTTGTAGGTGCCCATCGAACCGTCACCATTCCAGTCTGTGCCGTCATAGTTCTCGTTGTTCGGAGAGACTAGAATCTCGTTGATGTACACGGCGTCGGTTGGAGATGTCTGAGCAGATACTGCCATCAATGGGCTCAGACTTGTAATCAACATCAGTAGGACTGTGGACATTGCGGCACGACGCATGCTCCACCAACGCAACGCTTCAGGTTTTGAACCTCACCGCCCTGCGCCGTAGGGCGCATCACGTGCGAAGTGCGAAATACGGCCATATGATGGGTCCAACATGCTAGGGGGCGAACAGTCTAGAACAGTCTTCGCCGTTATGATGGTATGCAGCATGACTCTTGCAGGTTGTTTCGGCGGCAGCGAATCTGAGGACATAGAAAGCACCCCCTGGGATCAAGGGATGGAGTATGTCGATTCCCCTCTCAGCCATACGGACTCCTGTTCTAGCACTCCATGTGTTAGGCCATTCACAGTTGGTGACTCGTTTTCAAATGATACTTGGGGCAACTCATCCTGGGCGGTCTTTGGAAATGTAGAGGGTGGAAACTGTTGTGAGCATTATCTGGCGGCCACTAAGGAGGGACTGATTCTCAACTTTGGCGGAGAATACCCGACTTGGAGTGAGGATCGCGGCCACACTTGGGATGAATATCTACCCTCAATCTTCAGTCAAATCGGATGTCGTGAATGGAAGCCGACAGTTCCGGGGCAAGAAGGGCTCGGAGAAGGCAGCATTGTGCAGGCAACCAATGGAGATATCATTTCCATGGGTTGGTTCCCTTATCCAAGCACCAGTGGTGTAGACCAATTCTATGCTTTCTTCCACCCTGCGGGAGCCGATCCCGGTGATTGGCAATGGTGTTTCAATCGTACACCCGAACCATTCTATGACAGATCGTGGCAGGTAGAAGTCGTGGGCCCAATAAACAGCTTGCTTTATGGAAGTGGGCCATGGGCTAGTCTAGTAATCTCCAACTTTTGGCATCAGGTTCAGAATATTGGTGGCCAGATTTCCACTGATGGGTTGAACTACGATTACTTTGATTTCCCAGATAGAGATGATAGCCTAGATGTTATGGAAGTAGATTTGAATCCAGAATCACTCGGCCCAGAGTGGGACTTCACTAAGCCCCACAAGGAGATGAGAGCATTCCCAGTTCCTTCTGGTGGACTTTACTTCCCCAACTACTTCATTGATGGCAGCGATGCATATCTAGACACTTCGTTGAACTGGTGGACAGGTACCACTTTGAACGGCTCATCCCTTCCCTCACAGTACTGCGCCTTCGACTCATCAACTGCATTACACTGCGTAATTGCAGGAGGCACAGTTCTAACTCATATGTTGTCATGGGATGGGGGTGAGAGTTGGAATAATCAGACCTACAATCTATCCGCAGAGGCTACAGAGATAGAGGAGTGGGAATTCCATTCCAATGGCATTCAAGATTTATTCGTTCTAAATGTCCGCTATCAGAGTGCAGCGGGGCCAGATGTCGATTTAGCATGGCATGTAAGAGAATTTTCTGAAAGCATGGTTCCTGATATGAGGACATACCTAGGCCTTGGAGACCTCGATTCAACATCCGGAGCAGGAAACGATATCAGATTCGACTTTGCAAGTATGGGGATTCTTCCCGATGGAGGTTCCTTCATCGCTTATCATGATTCAACTGACCCCGATCCACTGTTCGGAGTAGAATTATTCCTTCCAGTGTCGTATGGCCCCAGTTTACAGGCGCAAATCGATTAGTTGGCAACCTCTATCCGACGGTGAATGTGACCTTCGTACCGTCTACCTCGAACGAGTCCGCCCCCGGGAGTGCAACTCCATCGTTCAGAGAAGCAGTTGTTGATCTGGTCTCGCTTTGGACATGGGCCCAGTCATCTTCGGCAAGCTCAGCACCGTCAATCCATACAGAAAGTACGATACCCTCCTCGACTTCGAGGTCCAATTCCTTACGCTTTGACTGAATTCTGCGTATCACATCTCTCGCTAGTCCTCGAGACATCAACCCCTCATTCAAATCCATGTCTAGGACTAAAGAAACATCTCCGAAATCATCTCCCGAGAGAGTGGCCGCTGCATATCCTCGCTTCTCAGTTCGCCGCACTTCGATGTCATCCATTGTAATGCCATAACCGGCGATTGCAGCAATTCCCGCCTCAATCTCTAGCAGAAGAGAATCAGGATCTGCTGTTTCCAGCTTCGCAAGCACTGCTGGTAAATCAGATCGACACTTTGCCCCAAGAGACTTTCTGTTAGGCTCTAGGACTATTCGCTGGAAGGCATCTAGGTCATCCTCGGTGAGCAACTCCTCAACATTCAGTTCCTCTGCTAGAACATCATGGAAGTCGGACAAATCCGGGCCGCCAACTATCCACCCATACCGACACGGTAGTCGCTGTCTGCGGTTATTCTCAACACGAATCCTCCTCCCAGATTCAGCCAATGACCTGACCAATTCCATCTGCTGCTCAAGAGGATAGTCTCTAGGAGGTAGGGATGCTTCGACAATCTCAGAACCAACAGGCCAATCGGCGAGATGTACCGAGCTTCCCGCCAGAGCCCTGTGAATGACATCGGGCATGAATGGTGATACTGGAGCCATTAGTTTGCAGACCAGCAGCAGAACCTCATGCAGAGTGTGCTGACAAGAACGCTTGTCATCACTGTCAGACTCGCTCCACAGGCGACGCCTAGACCTGCGGACATACCAGTTTGACAAATCATTCACTACGAAATCCTCGAGCGCCCTTCCTGCCTTGTGGAAGTCCCAGTCCTCGAAGTGCTGGTGGTAAGACTCAGCCATGGCGCCAGCCTTAGACAGAACCCATCGGTCCAATGGACTTCTATCTGAGATGGGGACAAAGCCTGACTCGTCATCGGGATCGAATCGGTCCATTGCCGCATAATCCGCATGGAACCTGTAGACATTCCAGAGAGTAAGGAACATCTTCGCGTATGACTCTCTGACACCATTCGGATCGAAGTTTGTTGGCGACCATGGCGCGCTCTGCGTGGTCATGTACCAACGAATCGAATCCGAACCCTCCTTGTTGAAGTGGTCCCAAGGGTCGACAACGTTACCCTTCGATTTACTCATTTTCTTCCCATTCTTATCTAGGATGTGGCCAAGTGACAGGCAGCGCCTGTAGCAGATGCTGTCGAACACAGCGGTGGAAACTGCCAGTAGAGAGTAGAACCAACCTCTCGTCTGATCGACTGCTTCACAGATATAGTCAACCGGGAATGTACCGTCGAATCTCTCATCATTCTCGAATGGATAGTGCCATTGTGCGAATGTAGCGCAGCCCGAGTCGAACCAACAATCCAGTACGTACGGCTCGCGGACCATTGTGCCCGAGCATCCCTCAGAAGGACAATGCAGTTTGACATCGTCTACATATGGTCTGTGAAGTTCTGGTGGCTCGGGCGAACCCTCAGTCTTCATCGACTTCATCTCGTCAATGCTCCCTACGCAATGCTCGTGACCACATTCCTCGCATATCCACACTGGTATGGGAGTCCCCCAGTAACGCTCCCTACTGATTGCCCAGTCTTTGATGTTGGAAAGCCACTCGCCCATTCTCTTCGTTCCAGTCCACTCGGGGGCCCACTCGACTTCCGAGTTGTAGCGCATAATCTCGTCCCTGACTTCGGTCATACGGACGAACCAACTGTCCATCGCGTAGTAAAGCAAAGGATGGTCTGTCCTCCAGCAGTGCGGGTAGTCGTGAGTATACTCATGCTCTCGGTAGAGCAGCCCCTGCTCGGAAAGAAGGTCGATTATCTCGGAGTCGCAGTCCTTTACATATCTACCATCCAGCAGGTTGTGGGTGCCAGCCACGAATCGTCCGTCCATGCCAACAGTATGCTGTGCTGGTAGGCCGACCTGCATCCCGAGGTTGTAATCTTCCTCTCCATACATCACGGCGGTGTGGACTACTCCGGTACCGTCTGTCGTTGTAACGAAGTCAGCAGCCACAACTGTCCAAGCAGTATCCGAGCCGCTACCATCGATAGCTCCAGGGAAGAGTGGTTCGTACGATTGACCTACTAGATCTGAGCCGGAAAACTCGTCAATAACCTCGATTTGATGGCGCAGGACATCACCCAGCAAATCCTTCGCCAGAATCAACTCTTCTCCGACTTCGGCCCCCCCACGGCCTTCCCAAGAACCGGAGGGTGGCTCAGTGATGCGAATCCGGCAGTATGTTACTTCAGGTCCGACAGCTAGACCGACATTACCGGGGAGAGTCCAAGGTGTAGTCGTCCATGCCAGTACAGATGCATTATCTTCTGCGAGCCTGAACTTGACATATACCGCAGGCTCAGCTACCTCCTTGTAGCCCAATGAAACCTCGTGACTAGAGTAGCTGGTACCAGTCTGAGGGCAGTATGGGAGAACCTTGTGACCACGGAACAACATCCCCTTCTCGAACATCTGCTTGAGTGACCACCAAGCAGATTCTATGTATTCGTCGTGAAGGGTCACATACGGGTCATCCATGTCGACCCAGAAGCCCATTCTCTCTGTCATCTCACGCCAGGCCTGCTCGTAAGTCCAGACGCTCTCCTTGCACTGCTGGTTGAACGCCTCCATGCCATAGGCCTCGATGGCCTCGTTGGACATCAGGTCCAACCGCTTCTGTACCTCAATCTCAACAGGTAACCCATGAGTATCCCATCCACCCTTCCTCTCGACAACATGCCCTTCCATGGTCTTCCATCGACAAACCATGTCCTTGAACAGCCGCGAAAGAACGTGGTGAATCCCAGGCCTACCGTTCGCGGTGGGCGGCCCCTCGAGGAAGGTGAACGGGTTTGATGCAGCGCGTCGTGACTCGATACTCTGATCGAAAGTACCCTCCTCTTCCCATGTCTGCATCAGCGAAGTCTCTACCTCTACCGGGTCGAGTTCTCCAACTGGCTTAGGGACGCCCATCGGGCCGCCCACCAAAGGCATCGTATTGAACTGCCCGCTTCGCCCATAGGGCGAATCTCGCGTTTAGCAGGCTTCAATAGTGGCCGCCACTACGCTAATCCATGTCTGAGACCATCACACTCGATGTGGGCGGGATGACCTGTGATGGATGCGCTGGAAGAGTGCGAAACGCACTCGAAGGAGTGTCCGGAGTAACCTCGGCTGAGGTATCTCATGATTCTGGCTCAGCCATCGTCTCACACTCGGGAGTCTCTAGAGATTTGATGTCTGGGGCAGTGCGAGCGATTGGCTACACAGTAGACGGACAATCAGAGGAGTTCCACTGGCGTGACGGAAGTGTGTGGAGGCAGTCTGCACATAACACGAAATGGTGTTTGGTCGGTTGCAGTATTGGAGACTTCGGAACCATTGCTGCATTCCAATTTATTCCTTATCTTGATGCTCTTGGCTGGTCTACAATGTCGATTATGCTGCTTGCGATGTTCAATGGAATTATGACTTCAATAGCTCTTGAAACATACATTCTTTCAGCTCAGATGGCGTTGAGGGAAGCGTTCAGAGTCGCTATTGGAATGTCTCTGATTTCGATGATTTCAATGGAAGCGGCGATGAATTCTGTTGATTGGATAATTATGGGAGGTGCAAAACTTGTTTGGTGGGTTATTCCTATTATGCTTCTTGCAGGATTCTTGACTCCATGGCCCTACAACTACTGGCGTCTGAAGAAGTATGGAATGGCCTGTCATTGAGGAGGTGTCGTGTTGCAGGATTGGAGTGCCGTCGCTAACGAGATATCTGAATGGATCAGCGACTACGCAGCCAAGGCAGGAATCACCACCCTAGTCATAGGGGTCTCCGGCGGAATAGACTCCGCAGTGACTTCGACGCTTTGCGCCAGAACCGGCATGGAAACAATCGCGCTGAACATGCCAATTCACCAAGACCCGTCTCAGTTTAATCTCTCTAATCGACACATAGAGTGGATGCAGTCCAACTGGAAAAACACCGATGCCCGAACAATCGACCTTACTGGGACCTATGATGCGTTCTGCCAGGAACTCGGTGAGCAACAACCCTCGTCTCTGGCGCTGGCCAACTCAAGAGCAAGACTCAGAATGTCCACTCTGTATGCCATAGCGACCTCGTCCAACGGAATCGTAGTCGGTACCGGTAACAAGGTGGAAGACTTCGGAGTCGGATTCTTCACCAAGTATGGCGATGGCGGAGTCGATATCTCTCCCATCGCCGATTTGTACAAGTCAGAAGTGTATTCATTGGCCGATGCATTGGGAGTCATAAAAGAGATTCAGGATGCATCACCGACCGATGGACTCTGGGATGACGGCAGGACAGATGAGGACCAGTTGGGCGCATCTTACGCAGAACTCGAGTGGGCGATGGAAGAGGTGGAGAATCCATCAGGCCAGGAGCATTCAGACAGAGAGAAAGAAGTTCTAGAAAGATACCTAGAACTTAACGCAGCCAATTCACACAAGATGAATCCCATCCCGGTGTTCCAGATGAGTGGGCGTCTTCACTGAAACTCTAGCCTGATTACTACTAGCGCTTGGGCCCCAGATGGGGGAACAGAGCAGGGGTGTTCTCTCGATAGTTCTGGTACTCGGGATTATCTCCCCACTTGGCCAAAGACCGCCTATCGAGTAGCGGAATACCACTGACCTTGGTCAGGAGAAGATAGACGAAGACAGGTGATATCCAAGCCACCATCTCGAGGCCATCGAAGCAGGCGACTCCAAAGATGGCAATTCCAGTCCACAACATAATCTCGCCCAGATAGTTAGGGTGTCGTGAGCGAGACCAGAGTCCCTCGTCGATCCATCTTCCTTCGTTCTCCTGTTTGGCATTGAATGCAGTTTTTTGTGAGTCTGCCATAACCTCGATTCCGAACCCCATAATCCAGACCATCAATCCGATACCATCCCAGATTCCGAGCGGTGGAGCAGGTCCGGATTGACTGTTGATTACAACAACAACATTCAGTGTTAGGAATACCCAGAGGGCCTGCAGAGTCCACGGCACTAGGAACCTGACTGGAGATGTCTTCAGTTGGTCGAATCGTCCGTCCTTCCCTGCCTCATGGATACGAAGAAACAGGAATCTGGAGAGGCGAATGGCCCAGATTGCCACAAGCGCGCTGATGAGCCATTCTCTCGTACTAGGGTCTTCGGATTGCGATCCGGCCCACAGGCTAAACGCAACGACTGCGAGATAAGTCAGCCCACCAGTGAGGTCGTAGAAACGCTCAGTCTGACTGATGGAAGCAGGAATCCAAGCCAACCATTGGACTGCGAATGCAATGATTGCACACCACACAACTGCGGGAAGCCCGTTGACCTCAACAGAATTGAAATCGATGGCGCTTGTTACCAAACTTACAATCAGCAGTACGCTGACCACGACTACGGTAGTCAAACGGTAATCTTCCCGACTAGCACTCATGCCTCTCGCTATCAAGGAACGATTTCGCTCATAAGATGCTACCTATTCCCTAATGTGGCAGAATGAAATTATGCCTGTGAATTTGGCTTATTAACGAATTGAAATGTAGCTACAATTGCAAATATTGCTGCTGCAACCAAGGCAATCATTGAGCCACTTCCAGTATCTAATTCTGCCGACAGGTATAGCCCCAGCAAAACTGACGACAAACCGAAAACTTGAGTCCATATCAAGCATGAACGGAAGCTTCTACCGATGAATTGTGCGGTAGCAGCAGGGGTGACCAGTAGTGCTGTCACCAATAATGTGCCCACGACTTGTACCATGCTAACCACAACAGCTGCTGTGAGTATGCTGAACAATAATCCGACTTCTCGTACTGGCAGACCCTGAACTCTTGCTGCCAATGGGTCGATTGTTGAAGCCAATAGTATTGGGCGGATTGCAGCGAGGCATACTATCACTACAATGGATATTAAGACAATCAAATTCAACATTGACAGTTATGGAAATGAAGACAATGTTACAAATGTTCAATATAAATTAGGATGGATGTTAGGATTTCGAACCGCACAATATGAGGTATCACAATCACAGCATGATAAAACAAAT
>NZWD01000011.1 GCA_002698225.1 Methanobacteriota archaeon
TCGAGGACGAGATGCTACTGGCTCGCTATCCCTTCCTGCCCCAAGGGAGGGAACACATGCGGCAGGTTCTGGATAGCAACGGCGTCGCCATAGAGGATCTAATCGAGGCACCTTGGCTTGAGGATATCAGAACCCGGGGCAGGCTAAGGCTCCTGGACAGCGTGATGCACAAGGAGGGGGCCGATACTGCGACCACCGTTGATTTGTCTACCGAGATAGGCAGAATGACCGAGGTGTTGTCCTTTCTGCATGCAATGCTCGTTGTCTGCGCGTCTTTCAACGAGAGATTACTGGCTCGTTGGGTAGAAGGAGAAGCTAGCCGAGCTGACAACTTATTCGGGATGGACTTGGGCAGTTTTGAGTTGATTGCCTCATCATACCTATCAGACATTCGTACTGAGCCGAAGCAGGGAAACGAAGATTTGGTCTATTGGATTCCCATGGTCGACTTCATCGAGTTGTGCCCGAGAATATCTGGCACCTACTGGCATCTGCCAAACCGCCCGGTTGAGGATGGTTGGGTGCGCATGGACCCAGCCGTTGGAGAGAGCAGTAGACAGCGAACTGCGAGACTGTTGAAGGAGCGTGTGAGAGAGAACCTAACGGATGTCTGCCTCGATAGAATGGGCAGGATGAGTGAGGAGTTCGCCGCGCTGTTCGCCGATCCTGTGGAGAGAATAACCTCACTACTATCTGAGCGTGTCCAAGCGGAGATGCCTATGTCGGCGGCCGTCAGGGAGGATTGGCCGCCGTGCTTCGAATCTGCTGTGTCTGAGCTCAATCAAGGAGTCAATGTAAATCATGTCGGCAGGGTATTCCTCGCCGCCTTCTCGAAATCAATCGGGCTCAGTCAGCAGCAGACGAGTTCCTTCTTCGCTAACGCCCCCGACTATAATGCCGAGACAACTTCCTACCAAGTCAACCAAATCTACGAACGAGACTACACGCCACATGGGTGCTCTGCTCTGAAGACCTCGGCTCGGTGCCCGGTACAGCCGGGGGATGATCGGCTGTGTGATCAGGAATGGTTGACTCATCCTCTGAAGTATATACGAGCCAAGCAAAGGAGTCGTTTCAGAGAGAGTCCGCGAGACGGTCAGCAGTCTGAAGTCGCTGAGAGCGAGCCCGAGACGGCCAATTCTTGATATGGGCAGCGCCGTATCGCCGTCCAAATTGGATGAGTAGCCATGGTGAGGACTCTCGTACTGACTGTTGACCGGGACAATGACCTCGGAGTGAAAGCTGGTATCAGAGGCCCGGTTGTAGGACGCAAGGCGACTCTGTCTGCGGCCCTAAGACTAGGTATCGCAGATCCCGAAGAATCCGACACTAATGCAATCTTAGGTGCCCTCAATCACCATGACAGATTGATTGAGGCGGCCCAAGGCAATGATGAGGTTGAGATTGCTCTATTGACGGGTGATGTCAGAGTAGGGCCGCGAAGTGATCGTGCAATAGCGATGCAGCTCGATGAGGTGATTCAGGAGTTCCAGCCGGACTCCGCTGTTCTGGTCACTGACGGAGCTGATGACGAAGCTTCGCTTCCAATCATCACTTCCAGAGTCAGGGTAGATCACACTGAGAAGATTATTGTGAGACAGTCCAAAGGTATCGAGAGTACATACTATTACATCGCCAAGGCAATTGATGATCCTCGCTGGAGGGCTCGTCTGCTAGTCCCAGTAGCAGTATTCCTGATTATCTTCGGCTTGGGTCTGATTCTACCAAACGGAGCGGCTCTCATCGGTGCCATGCCTCTATTCATCGGCATCTGGCTATTTGCTAAGGGACTTGGTTGGGAGAGACAGTTGGACCGTCTGATGATTGACATGAGAGAAAGTGCCACAGGGGGAATCTGGTCTTCGCTGTTGTGGGGTCTGTCGATTGTCTCTGTTCTGCTTTCAGTACTCACAGGCTACCAAGTGTTCTCGTCGAGTAGTTCAGAGATTGCTGACTATGTCGCCAACTTGGGCTCTGACTTCGATGTAGATGCGGTCAATCGAGATATCGCAGTTTGGGCGATTGCAATCAATGAGGCTCTCACTTGGATAGTTGTTGCAGCGTTCTCATTCATGCTTTCACTAGGTGTGCTGCGTTGGAAGGAGGGGTCATTCACAGGTCGAAGCGTCCTGCTCTTAGGTCTGGGTGCAGTAGTGTACACCTTCGCCAAGGCCGCTTTGGTGGTCATTCTGGTCGAGATGGGTGGATCTGACTTCAGTCTCGACTACCAGAGTGTGAGCGATACTTGGGGGATGCCCGTATTCACCATCATCCTGTACTATCTGCTGAGAACAGCCGTGATGTCGGTGACTGAGGACGAGGGGCTGGCAGGAGAAGAGAGGTTCTGGGGCGTTTGAGTCACGCTTCAAATGTTGATTCCATCATGCAGGCCGGGCATGTCACATTGATTGGTCTGATTTCAGGTATTGCCAGAGCGGCCTTGCAATGAGGGCATGTGATTGCCTGTGTAGCATCATTCTGGCGGTCCATTCCTACTTGGCTGGGGTCGTATCTGAAACGAAACTTGTGGGAATTTTCTAGGAACTCGGGGGAACCTTCGTCTTGCTGCTTTGGCTTACTGAATATTGACTTCCGCTTGGTGTCCTCTCGCACTGGCTCTTCAGCGGCTGGGGTGTGCTGATTGAAGCTCTCACCCTGGAAAGCGTCAATCTCAGTCAGTATCTCATCGACAGATAATCCGAGTTCTCTAGATGCCTTGTCAATAGCCAGACTCCTCTCATATTCAGAGAGTCCAATGAAGTGCTGCAGAATGACTGCTGGAATCCTAGACATCTTTCTCACTCGTCGCAGCGGAGTTACCCCTTTGAATGCCGCCGTCACAAGTTCAACTGACAGTATGCCTAAGAGCAATCGATTGCGATTCAATGCCGATGTTTCCCGAGTGCATCGACTGCCGAGGCACTAAGGGGCTGTGTGGGATTTCTCCCTGTCCACTTCTAGCTGAGGTCAGATCAAAGCTCCCTACTACTGAGTCAGGAAGTGTGAGCGAGTTGGTCGGACCTAGTCCGCCATCCATGTTCGTCGGAAGGTACGGCTACCCTGATGTCAGGGCTGGACCCAGTGCCACATGGGTGCCTGAAGAGAGTAATTCATCACAACTTACCAGTGGTGATCCGGCTGATCTTTTCGGAAGGCCACTTGAGGAGGTGGCTGCTAGGCATGCCAACTTGATTACAGGTGGGAGGGTGATGCGCGTTCGTAGTGCTCAGTCCCCGGACAAGATGCTTGAGACTACCCAAGAAATAGCGATGGCCGAGAGGAGTGTGGATGTCGAGTTGGACTTCGCGCGACCAATAATGGTGGGCCGGAGTCCCACCTTCGACAGCATGAGTACTCCTCTAGGGCCCTCGGGAGAGGTGCTCCGTGCAGAAGTAGTCGGCCATGCGAGTATACCTAGGAAGGTCGATTCGATAGCTAATGAGGATGATTTTCCTGTCTCAGATGCGATGGGGGAGTTGACTGGGGCTTCCATCGGAGAAGCTCAGATTTCCCGTCTACTCACTGCAGGTCTATTGGGTAGATCCGGTAACAGGAAGCTGGTTCCTACAAGATGGGGCATTACGGCAACTGATGATATACTGAGCAAACAACTCTGGAATAAGGTCAGGCATCACCCTTCACTCGATAAGGTGCAGGTCTACGAGGCCACATATCTAGACAACCGGTTCCATATCATCCTCACTCCGGGGTTATGGGCTTTCCATATGCTGGAGGCATGGACCAGAGGCAGTGTCTGGACTGGAACGGGTAAGGTCTTGGGTGACTGGGAAGATCTTGAGCCGCGCAAGCAGTACGCAAACCGCATTACTGGAGCTTACTACTCGGCTAGACTCGGAGTACTCGAGCACATGAACTCGAAACGCCGCTCCGGGGCCTGTCTAATTTGGAGAGACATAGGACCAGAATACTGGGCTCCCGTAGGAGTATGGCTAATCAGGGAGACGGTTCGGGAGGCTCTGAGAGTTACTGCGAAGGAGTTCGACACCCTCGAGAAAGCCATAGAATATGTCGCTCCGAGGGTTTCGGCACCCGATGATCTGCGAAACAGTTGGTTTGTCAAAAGGGGGCGGCAAATGAGGCTGGATGCTTTCACAATCTAGCGTGAGTTCTCAAGGAAGCCCCCGACTATCTCACTCTCGGCTTTAACCAACTGCTCTGCGACGGTGGACTTAGACAGTCCTAACTTAGAGGCTAGTCCTCTGATTGAGATCTTCTTTGGAACCTCATACCAGCCATTTCTGTGGGCCAGTTTGATGATCCTGTGCTGTTGCAGAGTAGGGCCCTGCTGGACGATTCCTTCAGAGGACTTCGCGGAGGTGATTCTCTCAACGGGAATGGCTTCACGGACGGCTCTCAGGAAGTTCACCATAGAGGACTGCCTACCCGCAACTTGGATAACTAATCCGTTAGAGGTTAGGTTGGTTCCAGCTAGTAGAGTAAGGTCTCGAGACTGGAAGAAATGTGCAACCATTTCCTCTTCGAATTCGAGGGAAACCAGATGATGGGTCAAGTACTCAGTAGTCCACTCCTCCAGTATCTCAACCACAGTGATACCACCGATTGTGAAACCAGAGGGAGGGCAGTTACCGTCCGTGGTGATGCATTCGCACATCACTCGCAAACGGCCATCAATTTGGTCAAGTATTCCACGGTAGTCCCAACTTACTGCACGCAAGGCTGCTTGGACTCTCTGGTCGTGCTCGATTGATGGGATGGAGCATTCGACCCTAACCGCCCTCATCTTGACCCTCCTAGCCCCTGAGGTCTCATGTTAGGTTAAGAAAATGATTCATCCCTGATTGATGTGATTCAATTCCTCCGCCTTCGCGCTCTATCCTCGTTTTCTACTATGGCCTGAGCTACTTCAGGAGAGTAGCCCAAGTCGGAGAGATCTCTGACCTGCTGCTGGGTGTCTTCAACGGTCTCGACAGTATTGCTCATGGTTTGCTCCACCGACCAAGTCTGGTCCTCCATATGGAGGCGTGAACGACCGCTACGAGCAGAAATCACCATTCCAGCGATTAATAGCACTACCACGCTCGCCGCCATGAGGGTCATGAACGCATTACTGCGTAGAGTGTACAGCAGCCTACCAGTGACTCGATCGTCTTCGATCGAGTCCATGCATCCGTCGCCATCAATGTCGGAACCAGATGATGAATCCCAGTTAATCAGGCCTAATGGGCAACTGTCAGAGGAATCGGGGACTCCGTCACCGTCATCGTCCCAGTCCTCGGTCGCGTCATCACAGCCGTCTCTGTCGAAGTCAGAGGTCATGATGACACTCAGGGGGCATTCGTCATCCTCATCGAATATGCCATCTCCATCGTCATCGAAGTCTATCGAGTCGATGCATCCGTCCGAGTCATAATCCTCAGCTAGCGTCGATACCCAGGTAGAGGTCGGGTCGCCCTCGCAGTTATCGTAGGCAGACTCGATACCGTCGTTATCGAGGTCCTCGTCCTCAGTGTTATCATCGCATCCATCTCCATCTCCGTCCATGTGCGATTCGGCTATGGCCGAGCTCCTGATGCAGGAGTCGTCCCAGTCGAAGAGGCCATCATTATCATCGTCAAGATCCTCAAAGTCGTCGTGGCAGCCATCTGAGTCCCAGTCATTGAGGGGGGTGGAAATCCACCCTAGCATCCCGGTCGGACATTTGTCCTCCGAATCTAGGACCTCATCGTTGTCTCTGTCATAGTCCTCGGAAGAATCATGGCAGCCATCCGAGTCATAATCGCTAGCTGGCTCGGAGAACCATACGGTCATACCCATTGGACAAAGGTCGTCGAGATCTGGGATCTGGTCATTGTCATCATCCAAATCCTCGCTGTCGTGGCAACCATCGCCATCGTGGTCGAAGAGTAGGCTGTTCCACCAAGACATGCCAGAGGGGCAATCGTCGTCTACATCCAGATAGGGGTCATTGTCGTCATTGTCGTCCTCATCCGCATCACGGCATCCGTCACCATCGTTGTCCTCAGAGAAAGACGACCAGTACTGGGCTCCATTAGGGCACAAATCTAGGTGGTTCTCGACTCCGTCACCATCGTTGTCCGGATCTTCGTGGACATCATCACAGCCGTCCCCATCGAGATCGACATGCTCTCCCATGTATCCAGATGGACAGGAGTCGTCTATGTCGACATAGTCGTCGTTGTCATCGTTGAGGTCTTCAGAGGAGTCTCTGCAGCCATCACCATCGTGGTCAGTATCCACATCCGAAGTCCAGCCCGATTCACCGAACTGGCAGTCATCCTCGTAATCGGGGACTCCGTCACCGTCGTCGTCATCCCAATCTCCCGGGTTGACCAGTTCAACTAGGAATGTCTTGCTGGTCATGGCCTCGGTCATACTGGATGAGGTCACGAAGACTGTTAACTCGAAGCTGTGATCCTCATTGGCCTGCTGTAGGCTCGGCGCTCGGATGAATAGGTCGAGGTCTGCTGTCGAGTCCTCCACCAGAGTGGTTGTGCTCTGGTAAGTGTGGGAGAATCCGGTCACGATGTGCCAGTGCTCGGGTGCATCCGAGGTACTGGCGACCACTATATCACTGCCTCCTGGGATTCTGATTCCCCTCAGCAGCATCCCAATATCAGTAGACTGTCCCGGCTGTAGTGCAATCTGATCATCCATACCTGGATCTAGTTCTATTGCCATGTTGTAGACATTCTCTGACCACATGCAGACATCCCACTTGTTTTCGGAAGTGGTATCCTCAGAGCAGTCGGGAGTGGTCCAAATGATGTCTCGGTTGGGCCAATCAAAGTTGACGATGGGTTGTGAACTGGTGTCTAGACCGGATCCAAACACACCCATCAAGTTGTCATTGCTAGTAGTGATTACACGCGTGTTGATGACTCCGTATGCCTGTTCTAAGGTCCTACCTAGAGGCATCTCTCCATCGACCAACTGAGGCGATAGTATCCTAGTCCACCTCAACTCCACCCTGCTGTTCTCGTCCTCTGTATTAGGGGTGGACTCAAACCATGTGATGTGGATAGACCCGTCATTGTCGAAGTCGACTCTTGGGTTGGAGCCCCAAGTCATGTCCGAGCCTAGTACCGCCGAGTCGGAGACCACAGCGACCTCGCTCATGTCGAGGCCATCAGCCTCGCCGTCGAGCACTCCGGCGCGACCGAGGTCTATCTGCATGTAGTG
Source organism: Methanobacteriota archaeon (assembly GCA_002698225.1). GTDB lineage: Archaea > Thermoplasmatota > Poseidoniia > Poseidoniales > Thalassarchaeaceae > Thalassarchaeum. The sequence continues at coordinate 7,183 of NZWD01000011.1, forward strand.
CAACTGTGACGGTCCGACCTTGCTCGGTATCGTCGAACGGCCGTCGACCCATACCACATGGATGTTGCCGTTGTCGTCTACATTGACATCGGGGCTCGAGCTCCAGCCGTGCCCGTTGGTAAGCCGTGTGTCGTTGACCAGCACAAAGTGGCCGATTGTTCCCCATCCGCTGCCGTCGTCCTGCCATACATAGTCCAGGGCCGGGCCGATGTCCTCGACATACTGCCCAGTTTCGGGGTCAATCGAGGTGGCGGGATCCCCTGGTTGCCAAGTGGAGCGTGGATTGTTGAGTAGTGAGTACGGGTTGAGTACAGTAAGGAATGTCTCGGTGGACCCAGTGGCTGTGGTCAGAGCGATGATCGACTGGACCAGTGCCTGCATCTCCTCGGTGTAGTTGGCGAGGGGGATTACCACATCGTCAATCCAAGCCGCGTCGCTTCCCGCGCTGACGCTGCCGTCCTTCACATATGTCCACTTCAGGGTGTGTTGACCGAGCGAGACCGGGGTCGAGAAGTTGCCACTCTGAGAGCCTGACCATTGTGCGAGTTGAATGCCATCTATGGAGAAGGTCAGGAAATCGAAATTGGCCTCAGTGGATACATTGTAGGCAAAGCTGACCGTGCCGTCCGACATCAACCCAGTGAACTCAAGGTTCGTGCTATCGCTATCAGAGATGTCGCCCGAACGAGCCGAGTAGACGCCTGATATGGGGGTCGAGGACGGATTCGTGGAGGAGACATAGGAGTAGTCGGCTGACACCGATGTTCCGCCGTCTCCATATGTGTCGTTTAGGTAAATTGTATAGTTCCCTGCACCGGTTAAGCTCACCAGCACACCATTGTAGTAATTGTAGACAGAGCTGCTGTTGAACGAGGCCACGGTCCCATCAGGTAGGACGATGTCCATGCTGAATTCCGATGCCCAGTTGTCAACGGTCACAGTGAGGTCGACAGTCTCTCCAGCCGGATGCGTGTAGTTGCAGGAGACGGAGTAGAACGATGGGTTGCCCGTGGTACCGCCGATGTCGCACAGGTTTGCCTGCGAGTAGACATTGCCGTTGTTGGCTGCTTCGACGTGCCATGTGTTGTATGAGGTTCCTGAAACTCCCCAGCCGTTGGTAAGGTACCCAGATTCGAAGTCGCCCTCGAAGTTGGCCATGTTGTCGGTCGGGTAGAGGAACATGTCGCCTCCAGCGTCTGTGGTGTTGACCGCGGAATCATCACAGGTTCTATCGTGGATCCCAGTAGTATTCGAAGCGCATTGCGCGAGGTCCATCATGTGTGAGCGAACATGAGTATCATTGGCCCAGATCGAGTTGGCACCGTATGAAGTGGTTCCCGATACGGGTATAGGGATAATTCCTGCACTGACACAAGCGTCGTGGGCCTCGCTGATGCTCTGGTAATCATCCGCCTCTTGGGCTTGGTTGCCGTTGCCCGAGCCGCCATAGGGGCCCTCATCCGATACGGGTATGATTAGCTTGGTTGCATTGGGGTTCCAATGGTGGTCAGCGTTGGTGGCAGGGTTGCCAGGGGTCATACCAGAGTTGTCGCGCCATGAAAGGCATGCCCATGTTGAGCCCGGTCCCCACATCTCACTGTTGTACCCCCAATCTGTTGGTATTGTCAAGGACGAGTTGTTGTACATCACAAATTCAACGTAACGAATTCCACCTGAAGTGTCAGATGTATTCTGACCAAGGTACGTTGTCCTTGGCCCTTCTGAGCCGCTGCCTCCTGCGATATATCCATCCTCACAATTCTTGTGGGTAGCCGCGTGGGAGAATTGGCCACTAAGTGCATAGAGGGTCTCCAGAACTGTGATGCTCGCGTCCTCTAGCAACGGTTTCACACCTTGGAAGTACTCGCCGCTGGTCAGATTACCGCCGTAGAATACTGCGCACATGTCCTTCCACTCCTCGGTCATCGAGCCGGAGGTGTCCAGCAGACCCACATACTCAACGAGGCTGCCGCGGGTGTCCTCCCAAACTACGATTACCGTGTTATTTGCACCCATAGAGACGGCGGGGTTACCCTTGAATCCAAGAGCGGGGGTGATGATTGAGTTGTTAATCTGGACGTCGAAGTTTCCCGACGAGTCGTAGGTCAGCATGGTGTAATAGATGAGAGAGGTGCCGAAGTACAGTCCCTGCGGGTCGTAGGTGTCAACCCAGACCACGTGGGCGCCATCGTAGGAGTCGATAGCGATGTCCGGGTCGTTGCGAACACCGGTGCCGTCAGCGACCGTGTATGACACCAGCGTCATGTTGGCGATGTCCCCGGCATCGCCGTCGCGGTCATCGAGTGAGGGGTCGAGTAAGACATAGAGAATCTCAATGTCTGTAATCGCCCAGACGATGTGTGCTCGTCTATCAGAGTCGATTACGAGGGAGGGGCTAGAGACGGCGGTGGAGTTGTTAGCGCCAATCAGTGTGTTGGAAATCAGAACCGTGTCAACGCCGTTTGTCGAAATGAGCGCGTATTGGAGAAGGGGTTGGGAGCCGTTCTCAATCCAGACTAGATGGACTCTGCTAAGATCGTCCATCACGCCTGTAATCTCTACCGGGTTCGATGTGTTCAGGTTCGACATGATGGTCTGGGTCGCGCTGTCGTTCAGTGTGTTGTTCGCAGTCTCTTGTCGAGTCTCGGACGGTTCGAGGAACGAGACATCTGTGGAAAGGGAAGGGGCAAACAGCGATGCTACCATGATTGAAGCTAGGAACAATGTGAGTTGTTTCTTTCGGGTAATCTGAATCCTATCATTCCTAGTTGGCGGGCTGTATCTGTCTTGGGCGGGCTGTCGAACCATGCTCGGGCAGGGCGCAGTTAGCGGATAGTAGGGCCACCGGACATGTCCGAGAAAGGGCCATTTCGAAGTAGATGCGGAATATTGGCTCAGTCACTCTTCAACGCCGTGATTCGATCCTCGTGGATTCTCTCCCAGGGGAAGTGGCCATTTTCGGTTGGACTGCGTCCGAAGTGACCTCCAGAAGATGTGATGAGGTAGATAGGTCGCTTGAGGTCAAGATCTCTAATCATCGCGGCTGGCCTCCAGTCGAATACGCTCTGAATTCTTCTTGAGAGTTCCAAATCAGAGAGCGTTCCGGACCCGAAGGTGTTGACGAGCAGCCCGACGGGTCGGGCTATGCCTATGGCGTAGGAGACTTGGACCTCGCAGCAATCTGCCAAACCTGCTGCAACTACATGCTTGGCTGCCCATCTGGCGTGGTAAGCCGCGGTGCGGTCTACCTTGGAGGGGTCCTTGCCGCTGAATGCCCCGCCTCCATGCATCCCGCCGCCGTAGGTATCAACGATAATCTTGCGACCGGTTAGACCTGCGTCCGAGTAGGGGCCTCCTGGGTCGGGAAATGAACCGGTGCCGTTGACAATCAGCTTTTCGAGGTCGAAATCTTCGAGCCAGCGCTTCGGAATTGCATGCTTGACCACATGCTCCCAAACCGTGTCTCGGATGAATTCTCTCTGGGCTTCTTCATTGGGTGAGAACCCTCCTGCGTCCTTTGCATGTTGCACTGCGATGACGATGGTATCAACGGTCTCGGGATAGCGTCCCCCATCACCCTCCTCGATCCGCTTGCTATCCAATCTGACTGAGACTTGGCTCTTGCCGTCCGGGCGCATCCAAGGTATCTCTCCAGAATCCTGTATCATGTCGAGTCGTCGAGTCAACCTCTGAGAGAGTGCGGCTGCGATTGGGAAGTATCTGCCTCTGAGTTCATCAGTATCCTCGGTATCATTGCATGCAAAACCGAACATTATACCCTGGTCACCAGCTCCCTGAGAATCTAGATCTCCATCAACGCCTTGGCTGATGTATTTCGACTGAGTGGTGATATAAGTGTGGACTTTGCACAACTCTTCTGAGGTTGCATCCATTCCTATGGAGTGATCATCATAGCCAATTGAAACTGCAGTGTCACGGGCTATGGCCTCGTAGTCAGGGGCTTTCCCGTTCAGACTGACTTCACCGGCGAGTACGATTGCCGCCTTCCCCTCCATGCCCTTGACGAGAGTCTCTACAGCCACTCGTGCATTGGAATCGATTGACAGACAAGCATCTAGAATCGCATCCGAGATAGCGTCACAGAGTTTGTCCGGATGTCCCGATGCCACAGATTCCGCAGTAGTGATCGGGGGAATTGAGTCAGTCATGCGTTGGCGAGAGGGCCCCTCTTCAAGAAGGCGGCGACCGCAGCAGCGAAAACCGATGTGCTGATCGGGATACATGAGCGGCATTGAGGCCGAGATCATCTGGTGTGGCAGTGAGCGGCGGGCCCGCAGTCTGCTGGCTGCCATCTCTCCTGATGACCCCGACTCGTTCCAAGCCGAGATATCAGGCGAGGGCGATGCTGCCGAATTGAAGATATTAGTCATCGGCGAGAAATTGGAGACGGTTCGCTCAACAGTCGATGATTTGCTTGCCTGTCTAGCCGCAGCTGAGTCGAGTCTAGATGTCAGCGACTCTTAGTGAGAGCTTTTGCAGCGGCTCTGCCGGTATCAACCGCAGCGTCACTCAAGTGATAGTTCGAGATTACATGTGCTCCGGCCAGTCCAATACCTGCCTCGATGTGTTTGGATGCGTCTACACGCTGATTCTGAGAGCAAGGATGTAGCATCACAGATTCGGTTGAACGCCTAGTCGAGGTCATATTTCTCCAGCCGGAGCAGCGAGAGTCAAGCAGTTCCTTGATTTGAGCAAGAGCATCGGGTCCGTCGCCAGATAGATTGACTGCATGGAGAATAGTACAGGATTCGGAGTCTGCGCCTTCTGGGATTCGGTCTGGAGAGGTCATGTCCACAGCGATGACTCCTGATTCATCATCGAATAGTCCTGAGTATGGTCTCATTGGCCTACCTTCGAGCGCTATATCCAGAGCTGCTACTCTTTGTTCGGTACATGCGACAAGCGGCGCTGGGTCCAATCCGGCAGTCTCGAGTAATCTAGCACTGACTCTGGGAGGTGTCGCGATCACGACTGCGTCACATTCTATCTCTTTGCCAGAAATTCGGACTGAGGATAATTTGCCCGACGATCCAAGAGTAAGCGATTCCGCAGTGCTCCCCGAATTGAAAGTGACACCAACTTGATTGCCCGCGGCAATCATCCTGCCTACAAGGCTGGACCATCCTCCGCGTGGAATCACAAAGTGAGGTATTTTCCCCGGTGCTGGTTCCGTTGACATCGTCGTCAGGGCTTCTAGAGCTCGCCTCTTGTCACATCCTATTGGGTTGAAGTCGTGGCTATTCCATCTCGGACCGAGTACTCTAGGTGCGCGCAACTTCCTGAGTAGTTGGTTCATTGCCCCCTTTCGACGCAGCAGATGCAAGCCAGGATCTAAGAGCCATCTCGACTTCTCTCTCATCCTTACACGCCCACCTAAGGTGTCACGCTGCTCGGCTAGAAGCACCTCGTGGCCGTCAGCGGCCAACTGTATGGCTGCGGCCAAGCCAGCGACTCCGCCTCCGACGACAACGCTGCGCATCGGATTCGCGTAGCGGTGTGGTCAAATGACATTTCGGACCCTTCAAGGAGGGGTTTCGACACGTAGAGATGTGAGCGAGCTGCCGCATGACCGTTCTGAGATGCTCTGGTCCGAGGGAGGGCCTTCGCCCATGCTCATCAATTCAATGGACAGATGGGTCGGCTCAATGTTAGCGGATGAGCACGGAGGGGGAGATGGTCCTGATACTCAAGTCGAGGCCGAACTAGTATCGAAGTCTTCTGGTATAATGTGTGGTAACTCAGTAGCAATCAGACTGATTGAGACACACTTCCCGGACTGTTCGACTGAGTGGTTAATCCATGAGGGAGGAATTGTGTCTCAGGGCGATAGGGTAGCATTGTTACAAGGTTCTGCTCGTAGCGTACTTAGACTTGAGAGGATACTTCTCAATCTCATTGGGAGAATGTCGGGGATAGCGACCAATACATCACAGTGGCTTCTAGACACGGGCTCTATGCAAGTGGCTGCTACTAGGAAGTCGGCATGGGGCCTACTCGACAAATGGGCAATACATGTAGGAGGAGGGTTGACGCATAGGCTGGATCGTAACGATGCTTTGATGTTGAAGGAGAATGATATCGTCGCCATGTCCGAAGATGGAGAAGAGTCATCTGGTGCCATCACGCGAATAGTCTCAGGATTGTCTGCTGACAACGATTCATTCACGACTGTGGAGGTCAGGGACGGTGATGAGGCTAGGGCGGCGGCACTTGCATGGGGCTCAAGCAGAGACTGTAGAGTGGTTCTGATGCTTGATAACATGGGCCCTGCAGCGGCAGGTGAGGTGGTTAGCTCCCTAATCGAAGAGGGTTTACGAGAGCGTTGCATCCTCGAAGGCTCAGGAGGAGTTACCCTGGAGTCGTTATCTGATTGGGCTGATAGCGGGGTAGATTTGGTGTCCTCCAGTCGTCTCAACCTTGGCGTTACTCCATTGGATTTCTCAATGCTAGTCAGAGGTGATGGATAATGGCTGAAATTCCAGATAGTCATCCTCGGAAGATATCCCTGATTGCTAGGCAGAACCTAGTAGATGCGGCAGCTGAAGGTCTCCTAGCAGCCTCGGCGATGATTGCACACGGAAGAGGGGAGGCTTTCGACTACTTACTCGGTGAGACCACATCCGACTCAGCTAGGCTGGCCATTCGGGAGATGGCTGCTAGGCTGATGGTCGCGAGTAAACCCGCCATCTCGGTGAACGGTAATACAGTAGTTTTAGCGGGTCATGACTTGATTCGTGTGGCGGCCATAGTCGGATGCCCGATTGAAGTAAATCTGTATTACCGGACTCCCGAGAGAGTGAGTGGTTTACTGAGCAGGCTTGAGCAACAAGCCGCAGAAGTCGCCCGTGGGCCAGCACCAGAAGGATGGCAGGGCGACTGGTCAGCAGCAGTCGCCTCGGTTTCACTTCTGGGAGGCTCTCCCGATGATGCCATTCCAGGATTGGAGGGGCCGAGATCAGTCTGCTGTAGTGGAGGGATAGGCGGGGCAGATGCGATTCTAGTCCCTCTAGAGGATGGAGATAGGTGCGAGGCTTTGGTCGGGATGGGGAAGCAGGTCCTCGTGGTTGACCTGAACCCACTATCCAGAACTGCTATGACTGCAACCGTCACTGTAGTCGACGAGGTCTCAAGGGCTGCATCGATACTACTGTCCGAAGTCGTTGCAGGAGATGCGGTGCCCACAAATTGGGACAACACCAAGGCCCTCGAAGAATCTCTGGCCTTAATGGCCCGCGCTTCGCCCTGATCAGGTGTAATGCTCATTTAGCAAGGCCTTGTAACGCTCTGAAATTGCTGTGCCGACTGCAACTGTGTTAGCATCTCCTCCCAAATCATAGGTCGTAACGCCTCCCTCTGAGAGATGTGATGTTATGGCGGACTCGAGAATCTCTCCACAGATTGTGGCATCCTCGTCGTCATGACGGACCCCGAGGTTTTCGAGCATCAGCTGGACCGAGGAGATGGCAGCGATTGGGTTCACCTTACCCTGGCCGGCGTACTTTGGAGCAGAGCCATGCACTGGCTCAAACAGCATGTGATTGTCACCGATGTTGGCACTTGCGGCCATACCCAGGCCCCCTTGCAGAACCGATGCTAAATCGGTTGCGATATCTCCAAACATGTTCGGTAGTACTACTACATCGAAGTCTTCGGGATCCCTCACTAACCACATCGTGAATGCATCGATGAATGCGTGGTTGGTGTTGGTGTTAGGATACTCTTCAGAAATCTCATCGAATACCTGCCTGAAAAGTCTACATCCGCGCAGTACATTGCTCTTATCGACACATGTGACATTTTGATGTGTTCCGGACTTGCTCTCTCTGCGGGCAGCGAGCTCGAATCCGAACCTAATGACTCTATCAGAGCCACTGCGTGAGATGGGTCTTGGATCCCAGGCTACTTCTCCCTCTAGCCCAGGGAACTCCTCGATTCTAATTGGCTCGTCCTTGCTGCCGATGGCTGCTTGTGCTGAGCGTCTCAACAGGCTGTGATAGAGGCCCTCAGTGTTCTCTCTGATTAGAACCATATCGACCAGATCAGACTCCCAGATGTCCGAGAAGATACCGTGCACCTTGTGTTGCACTCCATGGTAGAGTTTGACTGGTCTGACATTGGCGTACAGGTCGAGTCCTGACCTCAGACCGAGTATGCACTGGGCCCCCGCGTTGTCACCATTGGGCAACTTAGCATCGGGCCATCCTATCGCCCCCAACAGGATTGCATCCGAATTGTCTCTACAATGCTCGAATGAGCCTTCGGGCCATTCTTCCCCGGTTTCGAGATAGTACTGACCGCCGCACGGAATCTCGGTAACATCGAATGATAGTGGGCTATTCACCTCTAAGGCCTCGACTATGCGCATCGCCTCTGCGATTACTTCTCGCCCCGTGCCATCGCCGGGGAGGACAGTCAGACGGTATCGGCTCACGCCCCCGGCACCTGCTTTTCATTCATCAATCCAACCCTCACAATCTCTGCTGATGAGAGGCGATACTTGATAGACGGTCAATACGAACACATGTCACATGGACCGTCAACCCGAGGATGGAAGCGGAAGCCCACGAATAGATGTCAGGTCTTTGCCTGAATCTGTAGCGAGGCTCTGGGAGACAATGCTCAGGCTAGATCCATCATGGGATCTTTTCGATTGGTTAGACCGGAGGGCTTCAGAAGAGTTGGAGCTGGTTGAGAGTCATCTAGGGAGGGAGCGGTTACGGCTCGAGCAGAGGTTGCATCGAATTGAGACTCTGGTCAAGAGGCTTCGACGACAAAGGGAAGTCGTAGAGCGTTCGACTTGGATGGATCCACATCAGAAGAACCTCTTCGATGTCTACGAGAAGGGGGACGATGGGACTCGTTCCGAGGAAGTCGAAGAGGAAGGAGAAGCTGCTGTTGACTTCGGTTCACTAGATGTCGATGATGACCCGTTCCTAGCCATCGTATCGGAGCATATCCTAGGACTCATTGAAGAGTCCATAGAGGGCGGTGACGAACAATTGCATTTCGACCGACTAGTAGCCGAATTGGAAGGTTTTGGAATCAGAACAGATGAGATCGACGAGGCCGTTGCTTGGCTGCTTCACAGACGGGTAATTATCGAGTTGGGAGAGGATTCTTTCGGGTTGAACGGTTGAGTTCGCTGACAGTCACACTCAACAAGCAACCGTGTGCTTCAAAGAAGGGCGGCATATCGGCCCAATGTAGTACCATGTCAAGTGTCGCATCGGGATGGTACGCACGCCTCGATCATGTATGTCCGGATCGGGTTGAGCAACTCGAGAAGTGGCTTGATTCTTGGGAGGAAGCCGTCCTCCACAGGCTTCCCATCGCTGCCACTATGCCGGGTTTCTGGCCGACCCTTCCCGCAGGCTTGATTTCTGATCCTGGAGCGGTTCTCGAGCATCTTTTATCTCGCCATGAGGCGGTCAGTGACGGGCGGTCACCAAGAGGCGCATATTCGACTCCCGATAGGCTCGTTCGGGCAGTACTGGCCGATGAGTTCAAGGGCATTTCGAGGGGTTCCAGAGAGCCTCCTGCGACTCTCTCACTCGCTGCAATGCCGCCTGGATTCAGAGCTTATGCCGAGAAACTCAATCAGAATGCTCTCAGTGGGTCCGAAGAGGCTTCTGAGGATGCAATTCAGAGAGGTGAGGTGACCCGTACTGGGATTCCTCTGCCTTTGGCTGACCCAGCTGTGGCTGGAGGAGTCATCCCTGGCCGCGTCATCAGAATCCATGTCTCCAGATGTGATGATTTGTCGCCCAAGGAAGCCCGGGAAGATACTCTGAGGCTGTTGCGCGGACTGCAGATGGCTGATCCTTCGGGAATCGCAGTAACCTGTGCTCGCAGACGCATCCTGCTTGTGCTCGCACGCTCTGGTCTAGTAAATCTGGAGGGAGATGGAGGATCCGAGCGCATCTCACGTAAGGAAGCGGAGGAGATTCTGGAAACCAGCATCAGAGAAGTAGATGCGCTTAGAGATGATTGGCCTTGGCATGAGGCGCCACGGCTTCTCATCAGCAGACCGCCATGGCTGCGTATCAAGGATCGATTCCGAGGTCATCCTGAAGGCAGCCAAATGAGAAAGGAGTTGTCGAAATCGTTGCGTAACACTACCGAGACAGACGGAAGTAGGAGGTTCTCTACACTCAGAGGCAATGTGAATCTGTATAGGCTATTCATTGAGCGAGGAATCCAGTTGGTCAGAGAAGGCGGCAAGGTGCGCATGATTGTCCCAGACACAGTACTGAGAGAGAAGAGCAGCGTGGCTCTGCGCAAGATGATTGTAAAACAGAATCAATGGAACTCGTCATGGTCCTTCCCTGAGCCCCAGAGAATATTCCCTGGAACTTCCCAAGGCGTTTCGGTAATCGGTATCGAGGTAGGTGGAAAGACCGAAATGATGACTAGTTTCGGGCCATTGAGAGCCGATGATCTCTCAACCAAGACTGGCCTAGATAACAGTTCACCATTCATCGAGATGGAGCGAGGCCCATGGTCGGTCTGGACTGATATGACATGGTCAGTGCCTCGCATGCCTCGCGACCCATTTGCGAGAAGAGAAGTTCTGAAGGCAATTGATGATTTAGCAGATCAGCCAAGACTGGGAGAGGAAGGTAACTGGCTCAACCCTAGTGATAATCCCATACGAGTCAGGGTTGGAGAAGTCGACCAGTCAAAATGGTCCTCAGACATCAACAGTTGGAGCCAGGATACGGACGGTGTTCCATTCATCAGAGGGAGTCATTTCCTACTCAAGGATGGTCGAATTAGTATTCGGCATCCTGCGTACGATGCTAGCATCAAAGAAGATGCAATAGAGAGAGGTCATGCTCTCTGGACTGGCTCAATCGAGGCCAAGGGAGTATCGCGGGTGGCCTGTCAGGCCATCGTGAATGCCCAGAAGGAGCGTCGTCTTCGCTGGGCCGTAGTGCCACCTGACTGTGTACTGGGCAACTCGGTGAACTACCTCGAGCTTCCCGAGGTCGTTCTAGACGGTCTTGCTGAAGAGCATGGAGGGGTGGATGAGGGTCTGCTTTCACTAGCAGAGCAACTCAATTCTGATGCTCTAGACTTGTGGTCTAGGGCTTGGGCTGCAAACAACAATGTCAACAACTACGAGATTGAGAGGCTGCCTCTTCCTCCTCCTTCTACAGACGGTACTCTAAATTACGAATTGAGGCAGTAAATCCAGTTCTTTGGGGTATTTCTAGGAAAAACGATTCCATTTACCTGCGAAATAGCGACATTTGACCAAACAGACTATTATCCTAAGGCTCAGTAAGAGGAACGTTCCATCGCGTGAGTTTTGGTATTAGAGGCAGAAGTAATGGGAATAAACCCGAAGATTGGGATTACCGGACTGCCGCGTTCAGGCAAGTCTGCCGTTCTCGACAAGGTGGTCAGTATGCTCAGTGAAGAGCGACGTAAAGGTTCCGATTCGGATGTCATCGGTGGGATGAGATGTGAGGCGATTATCGAGAATGGCGAGAGAGTTGGCTACGCCTGCATCGACATTGCTACTGGTGAGAGTGGAATCATGGCGCACCGGGAAATTGATTCACGAACTCGCATCCTCGGATACGGGATTGATCCAACAGAGATTGACAGGGTCGGTGTCCCGGCCATTCGCAACGCTGTTGGTAACTGCGAGGTTTTGGTAATCGATGAAGTCGGTAAGTTCACCGTAGAGAGTGAGGGTTTCGTGGATGCCGTCAGGGAGGCTCTGGAATATGATATGCCCACTCTACTGACACTACACAAGAAGAGTCGGCACCCGCTACTGCAAGACATCCGCCGTCGCGATGATGGTCGAATCCTAGAGGTGACTCCAGTCAACAGAGCCCTGCTTCCATACAAGGTGCTCAAGCTGATTAGTGAGTCGCCCTAGAATCTGCGGTCAAGTTATCCGTAGGATGCCGTTGGACATCCATGGGTTCCCCGGCTAGTCGAACTCGTCGTGTATTGATAGGGTTCGCAGTACCACTATACCTGCTGACTGCTATCTCTCTAGCCGAGGGTAGACTGTCACTACTTTCCGGTGAATCTCCAGTGGAGTCATCATTCGCACCACTCTTTGCCGGACTAGCGATCTTCGCCACCCTGCTCCAGGCCTACATAGGAAGGCTGGGAGATAGTCCTCATGGTTCATCGAGGCTAGATTCCCTAGTCAGTCGTGAAGAAGAGAGTACGATGCTCGAGAGACTTCGCCAAGAACAGCGAGAGGCGGATGTCGCCAGTATGGGCTCGGCATGGGCTGAGATGGAGAAAGATCATCTCGAGAAGACCTTAGGGGAGGAAGAGTGAGCATCGAAACCTTCACTCCCCTAATGCATCACCGAGGGTCGAGAAACATGAGTGAAGTACCAGATGATTTGCATTACACGGAGTCTCACGAGTGGATTAGAATCGAAGACGACAGAGCAATAGTTGGAATCACAGACTATGCTCAGAACGCTCTGACCGATGTGGTTTGGGTAGAGCTAGCTGAGATAGGTGCCAAGATTGGTGCCATGGAGCCATGCGCTAGTGTGGAGTCGGTCAAGTCGGTAAGTGAAATCTATGCGCCGGTCTCCGGTGAAATAGTCGAGTCGAACGAGGCGCTCGAAGATACACCCGAGGCAATCAATCAGGACCCGTATGGTGAGGGTTGGATTTTCACACTTAGAATGGACGATGCTTCTCAGGTCGAAGGTCTGCTCGACGCGGCTACATACTCTGGTCTGATCGGAGACTGAAGATGTCCAAATCCCCACTACACATCTATGTTGATGGTTCTAGTGGTAGAACAGGAGAAGACCTCGCAACCTCTGATACACCAGCAGGATGGGGATTCTGTGTTGTTGAAGGGGACAGTGGGCTCGGTCGAGGCGGTGGCGAAGTCGTCGATGAGCGTTCGGGCCCAGTGGTCACCGGCCCTTCTCAGCCTGATTACCTAGGTGCCGAGGTGGGCTCAAACAATACCGCCGAACTCACTGCCATAGCTCACGCAGCCAGATGGGTTTTGAGCCATCCAGAGGGAGATAGCGTGATAATCAGAGGAGATTCGCAATATGCACTCAAAATCGCGTCAGGAGAGTGGCGGGCCAAGGCCAACCAAGATCTGGCCAAGTCTGTGAAGGCGTTGTGGCAAGAGGCCGATTCGATACGTGGCCTGAGGGCAAAGCATGTGCGTGCTCATCGGGGGCACAGGTGGAACGAAAGGGCAGATCATCTCGCTTTCAGGGCAATGCAAGGAGAAACTCCCCTGCCATTGCAGTTCTGGAAGCCCGGGAAGCGCTGACTATTCAGTGTCTGAGAGTGCACCTACACTCAGATAAACGTAGATTCCATTGAGTAGTACTAGCAGGCCGACAAGGGTCAGAATCAGGCCTGCTGGTTTGGGTACCATTTCTTCCACAACATTGCCAGCCAACCATGCTACAGCAATTATTGCCATACCTGCTGCTATTACGCTCCTCGACGAACGTTCTGGATCTTTCCAGAGATCCATCCAAGGAACCAATCCCTTGCGTTGAAATGTCAGCCTGTACCAAGCTATGTACAACAGGGTCAAACCAGTCAATCCGATTACTCCCAATGTGAACGACTCAGAGTTCCATGGACCGGCCGGAGCCAGTTTGAGA
>NZWD01000012.1 GCA_002698225.1 Methanobacteriota archaeon
AGTATATTCGGGAGGGAAGTGAAGCTCGTTCCAGCCGTCTGGGTCGTCGGGCTCGTCGAATAGTTCAGGACTGAATTTGGACCACGAGTTTGGCGAAGTACCTCCTTCCGTTCCGACACTTCCAGTCAGAACATTCAGCAGGTGCAAAGCCCTAGCAACCTGCCAGCCACCCAGATTTCCTATCGCAGCCGAGCGCCAGACATGAGTGCTGAGTCTACTGCCAGCATTTGCTACAGCCTCTCCTGCCTCGATGACCTGCTCAACAGGAATACGACACTCAGAGGCTGCGAACTCAGGTGTGTATTCTGCATACTCATCTAATAGTAACTCGATGAATCGCTCGAAGGTCTTAGGCTCATCAGGGTGGTCGGCTTGCAACCAGTCTTCCCAGTTGACCCAGTTTTCGACGAAGTCTCTGTCGTAGAGTTCGCGCTCCAGTATCATCCGTGCCCAAGCGAGGAATAGAGCAGTCTCGGAGCCAGGCCATGTCGGCAACCAGTGATCTGCCATCGCAGCGGTATTGGAGAGTCTTGGATCAATCACAATCAGTTTTGCGCCGTCAATCATGCCCTCCAGAATCCTCTGTGCGTGCGGATTGAAGTAGTGCCCTGTCTCCAAGTGAGAAGATGTCAGAAGGATGACTTTGGCATTGGCGTGATCGGGAGATGGCCGGTCGTGTTTGTGCCACAGGCTGTACCCCGTCCTTGCTCCCGAAGAGCAGATATTGGTGTGGCTGTTGTGTCCGTCTACTCCCCACGCCTTCAGCACTCTTTCGACATAACCCTCGTTACCAGGTCTGCCGACGTGATACACTACTCTGTCCTTAGCCTCAGTCTTAAGCGAGGCTCTGATTTTGGCCGAGATTTCATCCAGTGCCTGATCCCAGTAGATTCTCTGCCACTTGCCTTCACCCCGCTTACCGACTCGCTTGAGGGGGTAGAGGATTCTTTCTGTGTCGTTGATTTGGTTGATTGTGGCAGGACCCTTGGCACAGTTCCTGCCCCTGCTGCCCGGGTGATGTGGATTACCCTCGAACTTGGAAACCTCGCCACTGTCCTTGTCGACATAGGCAAGCATACCGCAGGCTGACTCGCAGTTGAAGCAGGTGGTAGGCACCAGTGAGTACCGCTTCTCTACTATCTTCGGCCATTCTTGTGCATCCAACTCAACATGGTCATTCCAGTTCTCTGGGTCCGGGTACTTCCGCAGTTCTCCCGTACTGCCCTTAGAGTGCTCACGGTCAAGGTCAGGAATAATTCTCATCTTCTGGGCGATTTTCTCAATGAATGTCCTCGCCATAATTTCGCCTCAGTGCAGTGTCTCCAGTTGTGGATCGATTACAGTCCTGTGACCATGCCAAGCGACTAGTACAAGGCAGGGAATGGCAAGAGTAGACAGCAACAGATTGGTTGGAGATAGTAAGGACACGCAAGCTGCACCTGCAATCAGAACCTCGACAGTCATCTTTGCTGTCAGGCCACGATCATTCGACCATGACCGGCCCTTTGCTTGCTTGAGCAGCCAAGCAGTGTAGATACCTGTGAGCAAGGCCAGAGGAATTCCTGCATAGGCCAGGTACTCGAGGTAAGTGCGGTCCAAGTCCAGTAGCAAGACTAGGAAGCTGCAACCCAGTACTCCTCCGAAACCACCTAGCAGATATGCTCCCTTGACGAGCCACGAATCCCAATTGGGCCGCAGCATCACATACAGAAATCTCTCTGGCCTATCTAGGTCGAGAACTAGAAGAATTCCGGTGATTCCGAGAAAGGAGATGCTGACTGTCAGAAGCCTCCACCACAGTCCGTCAGTCATCTCAAGGTAGCCAGACAGCATCATCAGCATGGCCACGAGATATGCTCCACATGCAACGGCCTTGGTGAAGACATATGCAGACACTTCCCAGCCCCACAAAACTCCCTTCGAGGGCTGGTCGTAACTGCGCTTGACATTCTCCTGCTCATCATCTAATTTCTCCATCACATCTCGGATGATGGCACGATCCCTCGGCGCGGCAGCCCTGGCCTTCTTCTCAAGTGCCAATTGGATTATCATCGACTGGGTATCGGCGGCACCGGCCCTACTCTCAGCATATTTGGCGAAGTGGCCCACTCCTGCTGCTTGGTCAGTCCAAAGATACTCTCCCGTGCGTTCGGTGGCATGAGGATCTAGACTATCTTCGCTAGTCTCGACATAGAATACATTTGGCTTAGCACCCGATTCGGGCTTTCGGACAATGGTCTCGTGTTCGGACAGATAACCAGAGATTGAGGAGTTTGGATCATCGAGGTCGCCCGATATTATTGCCTCAGTAGGGCAGACGATGACGCAAGAAGGCTCGTAAGAATGCTCGATTCGGTGAGCGCAGTAATTGCATTTAGCCGCAGTTCCCTTGTTCGGGTCGATGTACAGAGCATCATAGGGACAGGCCTGCATGCATGACTTACAACCGATACAGCGATCATCATCGAAGTCGACAATTCCATCTGAGCGTGTGAAGAGCGCTGTTGTGGGACAGATGGTGGTGCACGGAGAGTCCTCGCAGTGATTGCAGCGATGGACGCTGAACTCGCGAGTGACATCAGGATAATTTCCCTTCTCTATGTACTTCACATGAGTCCTGTTGACTCCTATTGGCACATCGTGTTCGGACTTGCAAGCGACAGTACAGGCATGGCATCCTATGCATTTACGATTGTCTATCACGAAGCCGTAGTTGACCATACTCCGCCCTCTATGAGGGCGGACAGACCATCTTGGCAAATGAGCCTTCGCCATACTCACAATAGAAGACTTGCTATGCCTGCAGCGGCAACCCAGGTTCCAACGACTGAACCAATGTTGCCTGCAAAAGTCACCATTAGCACCTTTCCGACCCGATTCTTCCAGAACAGAGATAGATCATCCAAGTGTAGGAATGCTTGAGCATCGCCCCCCGTCGGAGGAGTGACTTTCAGCTGCGTGTAGCCTGCGAACCAACCCGCTGCAAGGAAGGGGTTGAGGGATGTGATGGGCGAAGCCATCGCTCCGACCAGAACCGAGAGTGGATGGCCCCGGGCTAGCATTACTCCCAGTCCAGTCAGGCCAGCATTTATCGCTAGCCAAGCCAAAGCAGCTTGCTTTACTGCCTCAATCTCACCATTGTACCACATCCATCCCACTCCGCCAAATAGTAATAGAGGAATGGCAATCATCAGTGCCTTAGGCCAGATTGCCTTACGTGGCTCAATATTCAACTCAGCGATTCGAGAAGCCGTTTCCATCGCTGGCTCAGCGAGATTCTCCTGGATTCCATTCAGATGGCCCGCCCCTACAACCACCAATATTTTCCCACGCCCTCTAATCTGCTGGATTCTACCGGCAAGGAAAGCATCTCTTTCATCGATTAATACCGAGCCGGCAGCAGGTGCTACTTCTCTAGCCTCCTCCATCAGTTTGGATAGCAAATCAGAGTCTTCCAGAAGCTCTTCTACAGAAGCCCCGTCTTCTTCGTCTTCCTGCCATAGCAGAGCGTCCAAAACCCGAGCCTTCTCAAAAAGACCCATTTTTGACCAAGCCCTTCTCAGAGTGATGAGAACATCCCTGTCAATCAACTCAACAGGAATGCCGGCTTCCTCGGCAGCCTCTATAGCAGCCAATAACTCAGCCCCGGGCTTCTCTCCAGAAGAAATGCCCATTCTTCGCTGCTCAGCGGCCAAAGCCGATTGTAGCAGAATCATGTGCGATTTACCTTCATTGAGAATCTTCAGTAAATCCTCATTGTCAAGCGAATCCGGTTCTAGCAACGAGGCCTTACGAGATTCACACAATTCTACAGCGACTAAATCGGGCGCCCACTCCTCGATATGTCTGCGCACCAGTTCGACTGAGGCCGAACTGATATGCGCAGTTCCAAGGAGTCTGAGATTCTCGTCTATGTCGACGACATTCTTACTGGGATTAGACATGATTCACCTCAAAGCACCCATAGCAGCGAACAGGTCTGCGTGCTCTGCGACATCATGCACTCTGATGATATCGACTCCCATTTCCTTGGCCTTAGCCGCTACTCCAAGAGTACCCGCAAGCCTGTCATCGGTGGATTCGCGACCCAGTAGATGAGCAAACATCGACTTACGACTCACTCCCCACATCAGAGACATCCTGTCGTCGGGAATCACATCCCTCCCTGAAGATAGCAGAGATAGATTGTGCTCGAGAGTCTTACCGAAGCCTATTCCCGGGTCTCCAATAATTTTGTTTGGAGCGACTCCTAAGTCTTCCAGTGCTGAAACCGTCTCACCTAGGGAACTTCTCACATCATCGACCACATCTCGGTAGCTTGGAGCATCCTGCATGTTACCTGGAGTGCCCTGCATATGCATCAAACAGACTGGACATCCTTGCTCGGCAATCAGACTGGACATCTCCGGATCGGACAGAGCAGATACATCATTCACCATGTCAGCGCCCGCATCCAGTGCCTTGAGAGCTACAGCGGCTCTGCGAGTATCAATCGAGATGCAGGTTTCGGGCAGGGCTTCACGGACCGCACTGACAACAGGGACAACTCTTGCCAACTCCTCATCGGCAGCCACCGAAGCGGCTCCCGGGCGAGTCGATTCCCCTCCGATATCTATCCAATCAGCTCCTTCCTCGACCATCGCAACGGCTCTTGAGACTGCAGAGTCTGTTGAATTGACCCTAGAGGCCTCATGGAAAGAGTCCGGAGTGAGGTTCAGAACTCCCATTATTCGTGGAAAACCGTCATTTCGGCGAATTAACATAGGTCGCCAGTCGGCCATATCAGTCACCCCATTCGACGCATGCTTTATGATGTGACGGAGAGGCAATCCCTCGATGGTACTGGGAGAAGACTCTCCAGAGGAAGTCCAGGTTGTAGATAACGCAGCCACCGTAGCAGAGGCGGGCGACGCCACCTCGGCCTACAACATGGAGATGATGGAGTCGATAGTACAGAGACTCAAACCTGAGGATCGCCATCAAATCAGAGACATGATATCCGAGAGAGGGCGCACCTCAGGAGCTCTGGGAATAGCCTCGATTCTGTTCTGGTGGTTGGCAATCCATAACGGAGGAGATACCCTAGGAGATTCTAACCTCCCTAACTCAATGATTGGCGACTTTAACTTCTATCACCTCAGCCTAGTCGTCCCTGCCTTGACTCTGGTTGCTACTATTCTGCTTACAATGGGCAGAGAGAAGGGCCAGTCGCTACCTTCCAATGCCGGAGGGGTCCTAGCTGTGCTAGCTACCTTCTTTGTCCTAGAGCCCGTCGGCAGGGCCTTGTTAATGGGCGATATCGAGATGGACGATTCTTTGGTCGCCTCGGGCAGACTGGCAATCCTCGCAGTACTAATCCATCTAGCTACTAAGATGCAGGTTGACTCCATCCTTCTTGAATGGGTCCGCGGCTCGATGATGAGCATGGATATCGATGTCACTCCCGAGCAAGAAGCATCTAACGAGGGTCAGGCTGATGAGGCCCCGCCCCTCGTATGAGGGCAATGACCGGGGATTTCAGAGTCTCAGTTCTCAGACTAGGGCATCGGCGAGAGCGTGACAAGCGAATTACATCTCACCTTGGTCTGACCGCGCGGGCATTCGGGGCCGATGAGGTGATTCTAGCCGGCGAGGATGACGATTCTGCCTTGGAGACATGGAACTCAGTCTCTGAGCGATTCGGGGGTGCCCTCGAGTGTCGCTTCGAGCCCAAACCCATGAGTTGGTTGAGACGATTCGCTGATTCCGGGACCGTGATTCATCTGACGATGTACGGCGAGCCATGGAGAGAGGTGACCAGTCAGATACCGAAGGACAAGCCCACGGTGATTGTAGTTGGAGGTACCAAGGTCCCAGCAGAGGTCTTTTCAATTGCCAATCACAACATCTCAATTGGTAACCAGCCCCACTCCGAAGTAGCCGCTTTAGGAGTTTTCATGGAGTCATGGATTGGACCTATCGAGGAGTCCACCAAGTTTGCTGGAGGAGAAATCGAAGTAGTACCAAGCGAGCGCGGAAAGAAGGTCGTAAACCGAGAAGAAGATTGACTCATTTGAGACCTATATTCTCTAAAGCCATTCTCAATGATTAAGAGGGGCACTCAAACACGATTGCTGATGTCGGGTACGACACCGCCCCGGGGCTTCACCCCTGGCGCTGGCGTTCCGGGAGTCTTTGATGCTCCTTCCTTCACCGACGCGGCCGATTGTCTGCTCGAAATCACCGAGCATCAACAACCAAGCGGCTCACCAGGATTACTCCTATTGGCAGACGGCACCAGCTACCAAGGAAGGCTGTTCGGATCAGAGCACATCGCCCAGGGCGAGTTGGTATTCACGACTGGAATGTGTGGCTATCAAGAGAGCCTAACAGATCCTTCTTTCGCAGGTCAGGTGCTCACCTTCACATGGCCACTACTCGGGAACTACGGTATCCTACCTGGAATTTCAGAGTCAGCAGGAGTCCACCCCAGAGGTGTTGTCTGCAGGCAGTTGATGAGGAATCCAGATCATCGAGATTCGGTAGGTGGTGTGCATGATTTCCTAGCAGCACACGGGGTGCCTGGAATCGAAGGCGTAGATACTAGAGCACTGACTCGCAGAGTGAGGGAACATGGTACTGTTTTGTGTGTATTCGGACCTGAAGATAAGGCGGACGAGATGCGCAGCATCCTCTCTGAAATGAACTCTCCAGACGAGGACGACTTAGTGGCATCTGTATCGCGCAATGATGCTGTCCTGCTCAATCAGGGTGCATGCGACAGCGAGGGTATTCCACTACCTAGGCTCGCAGCCCTAGACTGCGGTATCAAGTACAACATTCTGCGCGAGCTGTGCCGACGCTTCGAAGTCGTTTGGTGCCCTGCTTCATTGTCCTTCGATCAGATTATCTCAGATTGGGAGCCTGACGCTCTATTCGCATCCAACGGGCCCGGTGATCCCGCTCACCCTGGAGATGCAACCGCTGCTCGCGAGTCTCTTGCAGCAGCCGTCCGTGCAGATATGCCAGTCATGGGAATCTGCCTCGGCCACCAGTTAATGGGATTGGCAGCAGGGCTGCGCACCTACAAACTGCGATATGGACACAGAGGAGCGAATCAGCCAGTTGTAGATTTAGAGACGGGCAGGGTGCACATCACCAGCCAGAATCACGGCTTCGCAGTCGAGGACCCCGACAAGGGCATGCTCGCACCACATCCGACCGGCGCATGCTCTCAGGCTGGTGACAATACTCTGGAGGCCGACTTCACAGTGCGACACATCAACGCTAACGACCGCACCGTGGAGGGTTTGGATCTCGTGGGTAAGCCTGCTTTCACCATCCAGTTCCATCCGGAGGCCTGCCCCGGTCCACATGACGCCTCGCCATTATTCGATCGCTTCTCGGAAATGGTTGCAGAGCATCTAGTTGAGCGGCAAAGTGCTATTGCTAGGAGGGGTGATGGTTATGCCTAGAAGGGACGACATCAACAAGGTCGTGATTCTTGGCAGCGGCCCAATTAGAATAGGTCAGGCAGCAGAGTTTGACTTTTCAGGTTCTCAGGCCTGCAGGGCACTGCGAGCCGATGGCTTCGAAGTTGTTCTCATCAACTCCAACCCAGCTACCATACAGAACGATCCAGAGATGGCGGATCGCATCTACATCGAGCCACTGCTCCCCGAAGTGGTCAAGAGAATCATGGAACTCGAGAAGCCAGATGCACTGCTTGCAGGAATGGGTGGCCAGACCGCTCTAAATATCGCAGCAGCCTTAGCACACGACGGCTCACTCGACGAACTGGGAGTTGAGCTGATTGGCTGCAATCTAGCAGCGATAGATGAGGCCGAAGACAGAGACCTGTTCAAGAAGGTCTGCGAGGAGATCGATCTGCCAGTATGCAAGGCGATTGCTTGCGACTCGATCGATCAAGTCCTCGATTCGGTCGACAAACTCGGGGGATTCCCCCTTCTTATTAGGCCGGCATTTACCCTGGGTGGCTTGGGCGGAGGGACTGCTCACAACACGGGCGAACTCGTCGAGATAGCAAGCCAAGGAATCCTGCACTCTGCAATTGGACAGGTGTTAATCGAGGAGAGCATTCTCGGCTGGCAGGAGCACGAGTACGAAGTCATGCGCGATAGCGCTGACAACTCAATCATCGTGTGTACAATGGAGAATCTAGACCCAATGGGGGTCCACACTGGAGAATCAGTAGTCGTTGCACCTCAGCAGACCCTATCCGATCGCGACCACCAGATGCTTAGAGACGCTGCCCTCAAACTAATCAGGAGACTCAACATCAAGGGAGGATGCAATGTTCAGTTCGCAGTTGAACAATCAACTGGAGAGTACCGCGTTATCGAGGTCAATCCCCGAGTCTCTCGCTCTTCAGCCCTCGCTTCAAAGGCGACAGGCTACCCGATTGCTAGAATGGCCGCCTTAATTGCAGTCGGATATACACTCGACGAGCTCCCCAACCCAATCACAGGAGAGGGCACCACTGCAGCTTTCGAACCAACTCTAGACTACTGTGTGGTCAAGATTCCCCGCTGGCCCTTTGACAAGTTCCGTACTGCAGACCGAACTATCGGGACTTCGATGAAATCTACGGGTGAGGTGATGGCCATCGGGCGCTGCTTCGAGGAAGCCTTCCTCAAGGCATGGGCTAGCCTGGAGTATGGCCAGCCCCACCCTAGGCCTCTGACAATGGCAGACGCATCTGGGGGCGAGTCGATGGATGAGCGTGCCTTTGAACCACTTCCTGAAGCCCTGCTGGAGGATTGGCTCAGAATTCCCTCAGACAGGCGCATGGCGGCTCTGTTCGAGGCCTTCCGTAGAGGCTATTCCATTGAGGATGTGAGGGATATGTCAGGAGGTGTCACCAGGTGGTTCCTGCATCGATTTGAGAACATGGCAGCGATTGAGACTGAAATCAGGGCAGCGGGAGAAATCGGCCTTCCTCCATCGGAGATTCCTGCTTCTGAGATGAGGCTGTGGAAGGGTGCTGGCTTCACTGACCTGCACATCGCTGATGCTCTGGCAGGATTCCCCGAGACAGGCTACAAACTACTTTCTGAGGGTTCGGACGAGTTCTCTGTCACTCACAGACGACACGAGTTGGGCGTACACCCGGTGTTTCGAATGGTTGACTCCTGCGCGGCCGAGTTTGCCGCAGTCACTCCCTACTACTACGCCACCTACGAGGGCGGCTCTGCACCTGTTGGTGTAGACTATGTTCCTGGACTGGACGAATCACTCAAGCAAAGAATTGTGGTAATCGGCTCTGGCCCTATTAGGATTGGACAAGGAATTGAGTTCGACTATGGCTGCGTGCACGCTGTGGGTGCGATTCGTGACCTCGGTCATGAGGCTATCATCATCAACAACAATCCTGAGACAGTTTCTACTGACTTCGACACCAGTGATCGACTCTACTTTGATCCTCTAACACTCGAATCCGTCTCTGAGGTGTTGCTCAGAGAGAGAGCACACGGAATCCTACTACAGTTCGGTGGACAGACAGCCATCAATCTCGCACTGCCCCTAGCCGGAAACATGGCACATCTCTCAACGATGGGTCTGCATCTGGTAATGGAGGGAACTTCTCCTGATGCAGTGGACGAGGCTAGCGATAGAGAGAGATTCGAGGCTTTCGCTGCCCAAAACGGGTTGAGGATGCCACACGGCTCTACAGCAACTACTCCTGAAGAAGTCAGGAGGGCGGTACATGAGATTGGATATCCAGTACTGATTCGACCCTCCTATGTGCTCGGCGGCCGTGGGATGGAGATCCTATCTACCGACAAGCAGCTCGATGCGTACATGGGAGAGGCATACCTGGCCCCCGATCGACCTCTGCTGATAGACGAGTATCTGGGGAACGCCGTCGAACTTGATGTCGACGCAGTTTGTGATGGCGATGAAGTACTGGTTGGTGCGATAATGGAACACCTCGAAGAGGCAGGGATTCACTCTGGCGATTCGACCTGCTTCATCCCGCCCCAGAACATCTCCGAGCATATTCTCACAGAGGTTGAGGACTGGACCAAGCGTATTGGCATTGAGTTGGGAATCAGAGGCTGCTTCAACATCCAGTATGCTATTCGTGATGAGACTCTGTATGTGCTAGAGGTGAATCCCCGAGGCTCGCGCACATTCCCCTTCGTTGCTAAGGCCACTGGAGTTCCGCTGGCAAGAATTGCAGCCAGACTCGCGCTGGGCGATAAGTTAGCAGATCTAGATATCCCACTGCCGCAGACAGATGCAGTATGCGTCAAGGCACCGGTGTTCCCGTTCATCAAACTGAGAGGCCTCGACCCCGCACCAGGTCCCGAGATGAAGTCGACAGGAGAGGTGATGGGTTCGCATGTTAGGGCATCGGCAGCCTACCTGAAGGCAAGGTTAGCAACCGAGTTACCCGTACCTATTGAGGGAGGAGTTTACATCACCGTCAAGGACGGAGACAAGTTAGCAATCATTGACGAGTCCCGCAGGTTGCAGGAGATGGGTTTCACCCTATATGCGACCCGTGGTACAGCTCATGTCTTGAGAGATGTCGGAGGACTTGATGTGCAAACCTGCTATAGGATTGCAGAGCGCCGTAGCCCAGACGCTCTAGACCTGATGCGACAGGGTAAAATCCATCTGATTATCAACACACCACGTTCGACTGGAGGGGCCGTTCTCGATGGCAACATGATGCG